>NZ_CEFZDU010000038.1:0-169473 GCF_979578155.1 Candidatus Nitrospira neuquenensis
GAGGGGGCAATTTCACATCAGAATAAAAGGGTCAACTTCGGCTGATGATTGACACGCCTCGCTGGGCCGCTCGGCCTTCTCTGGCATCGGCTGGGCCCTGCCTGCACGGCAGGGCCTGCGGGCGGTTCTGAAGGATTCTTCATGTTGAGGGGGGCGCGCCACCTCGTTCCGGCCTCACGGTGCCTTCCGCCCCGCCCGCACCGGCTGCTTGTCAGTAGCCGGAAGCCGATTCTATGCCCCACCCGCCCTGGCTGTCTCAGTCGGATGGCTTCAGCCCCTTCGGGTCTTCCGCGTGCGCCCTTGGTGAGCCAGCCTTCCCTCAGTGGTGGAAAGTGGATTCATAATGGCGAGCTATGCCCGCTAGATCAAGTTCGGGAGGCTGCCTTCGCTCTGCTTCGGCAGACTCCCTCACCTTGAATCCACTTAAGGTTGCATCGTGGCTACGTTCCTTCGCCACCATGCGACCTTCCCTCGCCTCGGCTTTGTGGCCTTCAGGTTGTTGCCCTCCGTTGCTCACAACGGGCACCGACGCCCCCTGCCTGGCCCTTCGGGCCAGCTTCGGCGGCAGAGCTGCTCTGCTGTCGTGACCTTCGCTCCGCTCAGGCATCCCTCTGCACTGCGCCTCAGCCCCGCCCCTCCCGCCAAAGTGGTCGGGGCTCCCCGCTCTGCGTCTCGCCTTCGGCGAAGGCAGCGCTTCCCTCACCCACAAGGGGACTCCCCCCCGGCCCCCAGAATCCGGCCCTGCGACGCTCGCAGTTTCAAAAAGTCGCAAAAAATGCTACCTTATGCACCCGATGCGCAGAGGCAAATCCAGATCAGTTACAAAAAGTCGCAGAAAACGCGACCTTTCGAAACCGGCACCGCTGCCGGCCAACGCACGCGCGTTCATTGAAGCCCTTCAATCCTCAGGGCGTTACGTGTTCACCAAAGAGGAGGCGCACCGGGCGCTTCGCCTTTCGGATATCGCGTTGAAAAATGCTCTGTGGCGTCTGGTCAGGTCCGGCCGCGTAGCTTCACCACGGCGAGGGTTCTATGTCGTCGTTCCACCGGAGTACAAAGCGGCGGGGTCCATCCCTCCCTCATGGTTCATTCGGGAGTTGATGACCTACCTCGACCGTCCCTACTACGTCGGCTTGCTCTCTGCCGCTGCATTGCATGGGGCGGCTCACCAGGCACCTCACGAGTTACAAGTGGTCACTGATCGGCCGCTGCGCCTCGTCGAGATCGGCAAGGTACGCATCCGCTTCGTGAAGAAAGCGCGTGTCTCCAAGACACCAACCGTAGGGATCAAGACCGCGACCGGAGACATCAGAGTCTCCAGCCCTGAAGCCACCGCCCTTGACCTTGTCCGGTACGCCGAGCATGCCGGTTTTCTCTCAAACGTGGCGACCGTTCTGAACGAATTGGCGGAGCGCCTTGATCCCGCGGCGCTCGCCAAGACAGCGGAAGCGGATGGCGAACCGGTCTACGCTCAGCGCTTAGGCTATCTGCTTGAGCACATCGGGCATGCTGAGCTCACAGCGCCCTTGCACGCATGGATCGATGCGGAAGCCCCGCGCGTGACCCCGCTGCGGCCAGACCTGCCCACTGCAGGCGCCCCACGCGACCGCCGGTGGCGAGTGGCTGTGAACGAAGAGCTGGAGCTGCGGAAACAATAGTTCATGGTTCCACAGGCCGACATTGTGGCATGGCGGCAAGTGGCTCCATGGGCCGACGATGGCATGGTCGAGCAAGATTTGGTCCTCTCCCGTGCGTTGATCGACGTCTACTCGGATTCTCATTTGGCGGAGGCCCTGGCGTTCCGTGGCGGCACGGCCCTGCACAAGCTCGTGCTCTCGCCTCCAAGCCGTTACTCAGAGGATATCGATCTGGTGCAGGTCCGCCCTGGTCCTATTGGCGGTCTTCTCGACAGAATCCGGAACCGGCTGGCATGGCTCGGCGAGCCCGGGCGGGACCAAGGCGAAACGAACGTCACCTTGCTCTATCGGTTCGACTCCGAGATTCCGCCGGTCCGGCGGTTGCGGCTCAAGATCGAGATCCAGACCCGCGAACACTTCTCCGTCTATGGACATGCCACCAGTCCACTTTCGGTGAGTTCCCGCTGGTTCAGCGGTGAAGCCGATATCCTGACCTTCGAGGTTGATGAGTTGCTCGCAACCAAGTTTCGTGCGCTGTACCAACGGCGCCATGGCCGGGATCTCTTTGACCTCTGGGACGCCCGCCGTCGGGTTGAGATCGACCCGGGGCGAGTGGTGAGCGCCTTTCAGGCCTACCTCGGCCAACAGGGCCTCAAAATCACTCGAGCGGAGTTTGAACAAAATCTGGCGGCAAAGGCCCAAGACAAGGCATTTCTGGACGACGTGAAGCCGATGCTTGCACCTGGGGTCACCTATGATCCAGTCGAGGCGCTCACCCTGGTGCGCCGAGACTTCGTGGCGCGACTTCCCGGCACGCCCTGGAAAGGCGAATAACCCTCATCAAGTAGCCGCTTCGGGTCTTCCACTTGCGCCTGTGGTAAGCCCGCCCCTCCCCAAGACTTCTCTCCCGGCCTTCGCTTCCCTCAGACACTTCCCATCCTGCGTCTCGCCCCAGACCCGCCCCTCCCACCAGCAGAGTGGTCGGCGCTCCCCGCTCTGCCTTTTGCTGCGCGCGGGAGGCAGAGCCAGCGTCCCAAGCCTGGTGGGCTCCCCCGCCACCCTGACAGAAAAGGGCAACGACATTCCCAACGCGCCTCCTTCGCGGGCTATTCGTTGTTGACTTCTCTTCTCTGGCAATCTACGATCTCTTCCGATTCCTTCCGCACGATTACGCAGGCTAGGCAAGGCGCTCTATGACCGACAACTGGCTCACCGTTAAGGAAGTGGCCAAATATCTCAAACTCAGCACCGATCTTGTGTATAGGTTCGCCCAGCAGGGAACAATCCCTGTCTCGAAGATAGGCCACCAGTGGCGGTTCAACCGCGAAGAAATCGACGAGTGGGCCAAATCTCAGCGGCCCGCTCCGAAGAAATCACGTAGTCGTCCCGGCGTTCATAACCCTCGGCGGAGGTAGACCTTTCGCTTCTGGCTGGCCGCCGAAAGCAGGTGCTCCTTCATCTGCTGTAAGGCAATTGACATGTTCGATCTCGCAAAGATCTCAAGTGCATTGCGCGTCCTCCAAGAGAACCTACGGGTTCTCCCCGCTACCGGCGGAGCCGTAGAGGATCTACAGCGTCCCGACATAGAGGAGCTGGAAGATAGCCTCGTGAACAAGGACCTGACCGAGATCAATGCCTTCGCCGAAGATCCTGATCCCTCTGGCCAGTCCTTGTATGTCCCTACCCCTCCAATTCACCGTAATAAAGACCATCTCTTCAGGTTCTTCATCGATGGCAGCCTGCGGACATATTACATCGCGACCGCCATCGAGAGAGACCGAACCTTCCCTGTTGAGCTTGCCCAGATCGGTTCGGCCTGTATTCATCGTCTCAACGATGGGCGCCTCGCCCAGCAGGGTCACCGGAGCCGCGTGCTTCTCCTGATTCCCAAAGGCGGCGACGGCATGTCGGACGACATCTTCAATGAACTTGCCAAGTTGAACACACCAGATGAAACGTTCCTGGTCATCGACACGACCGAGAAAACCATTCACACGTCAAAGGGAGACATAGATCTTCGAACCCGCGCAGGGGGTATTGCGCGGAATCGAATGCACCGACTGGAAGTGGAGATTATTAAATCCACCGATGGGTATCGCAATGATGATGCCTGGGTGATTCTGGATGGCGCGGTCAAACTCGACGACTTCATCGAGGTGGACCACTTGATCGGGGCAGCGAAATCGTTCGACAAGAAACCTCAGTTTCACATCCCTGGCCACAAGACCCGCAACGTAGACGTGACACGACTCATCGCGGGATTGCCGTACGCGCACCGCACACGCGCGTTTCAGGCGCATGGAGGGAAGGTTGCGTTCTGGTACGTGCGACTGTGGGAGCAAGTCCATTTGGACTACCCGCTCATGGGCGTCCTGAAGATCGAGCTTCCATGCCCAACGGGCTCGCCGGCATCTGCCGACCTGGTCAATCGGCTTTCTTCAGCCCTCGTCGCCGAACGAAGCGTCACCCCCTACGGGCAGGACAAACGATGGCACTGCCATCTGTACCCGATCTTCTGCGCAGAACAGACAATCAAGTCTCGGTTCTACACGCAAGAGGTGCTTTTGGGGGCAATCAGATGGCCACGTCCCATGGCACCAGCCTCGTCATAGGAGAGCCCAATGGCGACAACCAAGCCAGAATCAACTCCGCCCGATCCCAACAACAAGGCAAATTCGCCCCAGGCAGCCGCCCAGCAGATCGTCGGCCGATGTTCCGCGACCGAACGCACCCCCAGCACTTCGGAGAAGTTTCACTTCTGGCTGGCACCGGATGTCATCGCAAACCCATTTGACATTGTGGAGGTCGAACAAGTCCATCCCCTCCCCGGCAAATCCAGTGTGACCTATGGACTGATCACCACAATCGACCACATCACTGACGCCCCATCCCACCTCTCAAATTTCATCTCCAATAACTTCGGCCAGGTCGAAGAGGTTCCCAACACCCCTCGGATGGGCACCTCGATCGCCCATGTCAATGTCCTCAGCAATACCGATGAAATCTACATGCCTGTTCCGAACGAACGTACCGTCCGCTTTGCAACCTCTGAAGGCATCCAGAAGGCCCTCGGCATGGATGTGCTCCTCAAAGAGCAGCCTGCCCGCGCCATACCTGCTGGGCTTATCAAGTTGACCAGCGGACAGTCAGCCGTGGCTTACCTGGACAGGCACTACGTCCTTGGACCGGAGTCCGCCCACGTGAACATCTCCGGGATCAGCGGGCTGGCAACGAAGACCTCTTATGCGATGTTCGTCATCCAATCGATCCTGCAAAAGTCGCAGGACCCGGACGAGCTAGCTGTCGTAATCCTGAACGTGAAGGGTGACGACCTCTTGTACATAGATCAGCCCAGAAGCCCGCTGAAGGATAAAGAAAAAGAGGCCGAGTTCCAGGAAACGTGGGAGGCAGTAGGCCTCAAGCCTGTTCACTTCGATCCCAAGAAGACACACTTCTTCCTTCCGAAGGGACATACGGCAGAGCCCAACGCCCACGTCAAGACGGGGGATATACCCAAAGCTCAGATCTACGCCTATGACCTGGCCCACGCCGCCGCCAAGCTTGAGCTGCTCTTCGCTAATGTACCCGACACATACAGCACCCTGGAATCAATCATTGGCGAAGTTCAGAAAGGGCTGGGCGACACCAAAGGGAAGTTCAAAAACGTGTCCTCATTCGACCAGCTCCTCTCTGGCGAGCCGCTGGTCAAAGATGGCGTCGCGCAGCCGCTTGGCGACATCAAGGTTTCCTCCGTGGGAGTCTTCCTCCGCCACATGCGTCGGTTCATCGTGACCCGATCGTCCGGGCTTTTCGTTCGGGGGGCTCTCTCCGCCCGTCAAAAGGCCCTGTCTGAAGAGTTAATGAAGATCAAAGGAGGGCACACCTACGTTGTGGACATCGCCAAGCTCCACGATGAGGAGCAAACGCTCGTCTTCGGCGACATCATCAGGACGCTCTACAAGGTCAAATCCGAGGGCTCCGAAGACGAACAAGGGAACCTTGTCGAAGGCCCCGAGAAAATCCTTGTCTTCGTTGATGAACTGAACAAATACGCGCCGTCCGGACGCCAGTCATCCCCCATTATTGACCAGGTGCTCGAAATCTCCGAACGCGGACGTTCGCTCGGCGTCATTCTGATCTCAGCCCAGCAATTCATGAGCGGTGTCCACTCGCGCGTCACTGGAAACACTGCCACCAAGGTACTGGGCCGTTCCGGTTCGGCCGAGATCAGCATGCCGGACTATCGCTTTCTTCCCGATGAGCTGAAAAGCAGCCTTACCCGCTTGGCCAAGGGGGAGCTACTTCTGAGTCATGCGATCTATCGTCAGCCAATCAAGATTGAGTTTCCGTTGCCTGCTTACAAGCAGCCCGGGGTGAAGTAGACCATGCCGCTGAGTCCAGACGCCCTTGACAGTCAAATCAGGTCCGACGCCTCGCTCCTTGCCCAGAAGATCGGCGACGCCGCCACTGGCGCTCATAACGAGCGCGAGTTTCAAAACGCCGTGACGAAGCACATCGAGGCCTTCGCCGATAAGGCTGGGCTTCAACTGAATCTCCGGGAGGAGTACACCCTCATCAATGGACGCGCGGATGCTGTCTATAACCGTCTTGTCATCGAATACGAACCTCCTTTCTCCCTCAAGAAAGACAACCGCGCTCGTGCCAATGACCATGCCATCGGTCAAGTCCGGACGTACCTTCAGGACCTGGTACGCGTCGAGCGCCACAAACCCGAGCGCCTGGCCGGTGTCGTCCTAGACGGGGGACACTTCATCTTTGTCCGCCAGCGCGAAAAGACCTGGCACGTTGATGATCCTGTTCCGGTCGACCGGGTGTCTGTCGAACGTTTTCTCCGCACCTTGTCCGCCATGCGGACGGAGCTGGCTTTGATCCCAGACAATCTCGTCCGTGACTTTGGCCCAGCCACTACCATTAGTCGCCAGTGCGTTGCCACCTTCTATGCAGTGCTCCAAAAAGCAGCTAACCCGAAGGTCCACAAGCTCTACGAACAGTGGGGCCGGATGTTCAGCGAGGTCTGCGACTATGATGTGGCTTCAAAATTGGACGTGCATAAATTCGCCAAGATCTTCGGGGTGAAGGATTCCGCGCCAGACCCCTTTCGCCTCTTTTTCTGCATCCACACCTACTATGCGACGTTCATCAAGCTGCTAGCGGTCCAAGTGGCTGTGTATTACACCGCTCCGAAACTAGGGACCGGTCTCAAAGCCGTGGCCTCTTACGAGAGTGGGGCACTCCTCAAGTACCTCCACCAGATGGAGCGGGGCGGCATCTTCAAGGAACTGGGGATCAACAATTTCCTGGAGGGAGACTTTTTCCAGTGGTACCTGGAAATATGGGACGAGCCGCTCTGCGAGGCGATCAGAAGCGTCGTCGCCCAGCTCGCAGACTATTCCCTGGTGACCCTTGATGTAGACCCGGAACTGACCAGAGACCTGCTGAAGAAGCTCTACCAGGACCTCATGCCGCGTGAGTTGCGGCATAACTTGGGTGAGTACTATACCCCGGACTGGCTCGCCGAGCGGCTCATCGGCCAAGTGGTGGGCAAGCGCCGACAAGGCGACTATCCCCAGTGCGATCCGCGGAAGCGCTACCTCGATCCCGCCTGCGGCTCGGGCACGTTCTTGGTCTTGGTCATTCGGTTCATCAGACGGTACGTCGAGGAACACATCGGCCACCTCCGTGAACCAGAGCTCCTGAACCTGATCCTTCAGAATGTCACGGGTTTTGACCTCAACCCTTTGGCCGTCATCTCTGCCAGAACGAACTATCTGCTCGCCCTTGGTGATCTACTCCAGCATCGGTCAGGCGAGATCAACATCCCGATCTACCTCGCCGACTCGATCATGACGCCCGGCGAGGGGTCTGATCTTCATTCCCACGGAAAATTCCGCTTCAACACGGCTGTGGGCGAATTTGAATTGCCCAAGACTCTTATCACTGCCCAATACGTCGACACCCTCGCAAGCCTCCTTGAGCAGTGCGTCGAAATCGCGCGGGACAAGCCTATCGAGCAGGCGCAAGCGGTCTTCACCGAGCGGGCCCTCGAAGCGTTTCCACTGGATAAGCACCGCGACGACCGGGACATTCAAACTCTACAACAGCTCTTCGCCCACCTTCATGAGTTGGAGCGCCGGGGAGTCAATGGAATCTGGGCACGGATCATCAAGAACGCCTTTGCGCCGGTCTTCACGAGGAACGTGGACTTTGTCATAGGCAATCCGCCCTGGGTCAACTGGGAGTCGCTACCCAAATTCTATCGCGATGAAAGCAAGGTCCTCTGGGACCACTATGGCCTCTTCACCTTGAAAGGCTGGCGGGCCCGGATGGGCGGGGGCAAAAAGGACATTTCGGTGCTCATGACCTATGTCTCGGTCGACAAATACCTCAAGGACGGCGGGCGCCTGGGATTTGTCATCACCCAGACAATCTTCAAGACCGAAGGCGGGGCAGAAGGGTTCAGGCGATTCCGCCTCGGGGAAAAGGGGAAGGCCTTTGGCGTGTTCTGGGTTGATGATATGAGCGCGCTCAAGCCGTTTGAGGGGGCCGCGAACCGTACCGCGATACTGGTCTGCGACAAGGGCAAGCACACCAAGTATCCGGTCAATGTGGGCTACTGGCGCAAGAAGCCAGAAGCTCGTGGCCTCCCTGAAGACGCTTCTCTGGATGAGATTCTGGACAAGTACATTCGCATGTCGCAGTGGACCGCCGAGCCGATCGATGACAGCAATCCCTATTCCCCCTGGATTTCGGGAAGGCCGAAAGCGCTCCGGGCCATCAAGCGCGCCATTGGGAAATCGGCTTATGACGGCCAAGCACACGCAGGATCATGTACCTGGGCCAACGGCATATATTGGGTCGAAGTCCTCGAAAAGCGGCCAGACGGTGTTGTCCTAGTCAACAACTGCGGCGAAGTCGGCAAGAAGAAAGTTGATTCTGTCCAGGTTGCCCTTGAACCGGATCTCCTCTACCCGCTCCTTCGCGGCCAGGACGTAGAGCGCTGGAAGGCAACGCCGTCCCTTCACATCATCATGGCCCAGAACCCGCGGACCAGAAAAGGCTGGGACGAGCAGGAGATGATGACCAAGTGGCCGAAGACCTACGAGTATCTGAAATCCTGGGAGGACGAGCTGCGAAAGCGTAGTGGGTTCTTGAAATACTTCGATACCGCGGCCGATCCCTTCTATTCCATGTACAACATTGGGCCCTATACCTTGGCCCCTTTCAAGGTGATGTGGCGAGAGGTCTCGATTGACATACAAGCGGCAGTCTCAGAGCTAACTAAGAACGGAAAGAAAGTTCACGTTCCAGATCACACGTTGGTTGCCATCGCCTGTGGTGATGCTGATGAAGCGCATTTCATATGCGCCTTACTTAATTCATCGCCAGCCAATTTCATTGTTAGAGGCTACATCGCTCTTCATCCATCACCGCACATCATGAAGTACATCGGGGTCCCCAAGTTTGATCGAAAGGACTCGACACATCTCGGGCTGTCCAAAGCATCCCGCAAGGCCCACAGCCTGGCTGCCTCAGAAAGCGACCACGAGGACCTAGCCCAAGTCGAGACCGAAATCGACAAACTCGCGGCCAAGCTTTGGGGCATGTCTGATGCCGAACTCCACGAGGTGCAAGCCTCGCTGAAAGACCTTGAAGAATAGAGGCAAGCATGGAAACAGAGGCTAGCCCGTCCCAGCCTTCCACTGCGATGGGGAAGACCCCTTTTGAAGAGTTTCTCCTCGCTGAGTACACCAACATCGCGCAGGCCCACTTCAACACGGTCGATTCTCTTTCCAACTTCATCAGGCACTATATCGTGATCGTGTCGGTTCCTGTCGCCGCCGCCGTTATTTTCCTGAATTCCAAGGAGTTGAAGGCTAGCGGCATTCTCGAATTTCTTACTGCTGAGCCTCATATACCAGCCCTCTTTCTCAGTCTAATAGCGCTGATTGGTCTGTTCGTTTTAGGGTATGTCATCAACCTTCGGTGCGATGCGCTTCTCTATGCACGCACCGTGAACGGCATACGAAAGTACTTTTATAACAACTCCCAGCTTACCTTCGAGAACGAGCTCCAACTTCGAACCTTGCCAAGAACCGCGACCTTCCCTCGGTACATCGAGCCCACTTACTTCATCTGGGTTGTCCTGACCTTCGCGACAGTAGGCACCAGTTATCTGGGGGCTGGACTGTACTTCTATTGGCGAGCCAGCGGTTGGCCCACGGATTCCTGGTTCTGGTTCTGGGTCGGGGCTTGTCTGTGGCTGCACATTTTCCTTTACGCCTTCATAGGACAGCATCGTGAGAGGGAGTATCTCCGAGGACACATTGTGGGGATTGACGTTGACGGGGTTCTTAATGATCACCGAAGACAATTCGCCCAGGTGCTTAAGAGTCAGGTGGGCAAGGATATAGACCCCGAGTTGATCACTCAAATTCCTGTGCACGAGATCCCTGGTGGACGCGTGACAGAAGCAGACGAGCATGCTGTGTTCAATTGGCCTGGTTACTGGAATGACATGCCCCCAATAGAAGAGCAGGTAGGTCAGCTAGTGCGAAAGTTGCGCAACCTGCTCGGATACCGTGTATGGGTTTTCACACACCGCGGCTGGCCACAGCCCAGCACCTTTCCTCCGAGCCGAGAGAGTGAATATTGGTCCGCCTGGGCCAAACTCTCGTTATGGGCCCGGCCTAGCCGTTGGAACTTCGTGGCGAGGCTGGATTCCTGGTTGGAGGAACGGGGCATTCCTGGCCTGATCCGTGGCAGGCTCATCCGATCAGTGACGAAGAAATGGCTGAACCACCACGGGCTCGATTATGACCGGCTCATCATTGAGAGGGGGAATACCAACACGACAGATCCTCTCCTGCTTACCAGAAATCGGTTTCTGATCTCCCGGGAGAGAAAGATTCGCATCTTTGTGGAGGATGACCTCATTAAGGCGAAGAAGCTGGCGAACATCTGTGAAGTTGTCTTTTTGATTGATCACCCATACAACCAATCTAACCCCGAGTCATTACCGCCTAACCTTATCCGAGTGAAATCGTGGCAAGGAATCTATGAATACGTCAGACGCGCACTTTGATCGATTGCCATATTCCCGGCCTTCGCCTAACTGCTCAGGAAGTGCCACCGGAACGGGAGGCAGAAAATGAAGAACACAGCTATCAGGGACAATCCTGCCCTTTTAGACCGGCATTTCGGTCGGGATAGCATTTCCGGTCACTTCGGACGGCGAACCGCCCTGCTCATCAACCCGCCAGTGTACGACACGCAATACTGGGCGGAGTGGTCACAACCATACGGTCTCCTTCGCATCGCATCATGGGTTCAGAAGCTGGGCTACAAGAAGCTGTGGCTCTTTGACTTCATGGAGGCAGGTGAGGAGAGAAAGGTTGGCTTCCGCAGGATCAACACCGATGAGGATTACAGCATTCTCGATGAGCCAGACAAGCGCATCCAGCCCATTAGAATCGCAAAGGACGGCGATTGCCTGGAGCTCTATAAGTTTCACTTTGGCAAGACATGGGGGGAGTTTGAGCGGTGGCTGAAGATGCGAGGGCTCATGAAGCACCCTCCCCATGATGTATTTATTTCGTCCACGATGACCTATTGGTGGGAATCATCCCGAGACCTCGTCAAGCGATGCCGACGTTACTTTGGAAAGAAGAGCCGCATCATTGTGGGCGGGATCTACCCCACACTCTGCCCCAGCCATTGCGCCCTGCACGTTCGTCCCGACATCGTGGTAGCAGGAGAAGTGGAGGAAGCCAATGACCTGTGGACTGATCTTTCGCTCTACAAAACTCCTCCTCAATACGCCATCATCACGCCGAGCCGCGGGTGCCCCTTCGACTGTTCCTATTGCGCGCAGAAAACGATCAACGCGGGCCAGCAGCGCGTGCGGTTTCGCCCGCCTGAAGACATCGTGGCGGAGATCCACCACAAGCGAGACCGGTATGGAATCCGAGAGTTCGCGTTCTATGCAGATTTCCTCCTTTTCGGGTTCCGTGACTACCTCATGAAGGTCCTCGAAGCACTGGCGAAAGAAAAAACTAAATATTACCTCCACGCACCAGAAGGGCTGGACACAAAGTTCCTCAGTCAGGACGAACGACTCCTTCCCCTCATGAAGGAAGCAGGTTTCGATAAGCTCTATCTGCCGGTGGAAAACATCGACGACACCTACCTAGAGATGATGAACCGCCGGCACGTCCGGCTTGAGCATTTTGTGAAGGCAGTCCAACTCTGTGAGAAGGCTGGATTCAGACTCCGGAACCTTGAGGTCAATGCCTTTGTGCTGTATGGCCTGCCTGGAGAGCGAATCGACACCGTTGTGAAGACCGTCCTCTTCGTCTCGGAAATTTTGGGTTCGATTGTTCCAATGCTTTTTACGCCGGTGCCAACAACCGCCCTATACACCCGAGACCGAGAATACCTGCTCAAGATCATGGGTGGGACCGACCACGACCTTCATAAGATCAACGGCAAGCTGTATCCCTACCTCCAGATGAACGAGGGCTCCGTGAAAGATTATGTTGATCTCCAACGCCTGATGTTCATGCTCAACGCACACTACAGGAGCCGATCCTTCCAGATTTTCGGCAATACCCGTGTGAGCCAGGCTTTCCTCTACAACCTCCGCAACGGCTTCGAAGGCTTCGTCAAATCGGCTCGCGATGGTTCACATCCTATCCCGCGGCGCGCTGATCTACAGAGCGCCTTGGAGCAAGCTGATCGCATGACACTGATTCCGGTCGAATCCGTGCGCTCCTCGGTCCGTGCCAAGGTCCTGCAGGATGCGCCTGTCGGGCTTGAGTTGTGAGGCCAGTCACTCTAAGTCCCGTCTTTCCGAAGCTGACGGGACATCGCGTGAAGGGAGCAAATCCACCGGGAGTGTTTTCAGTCTCTCAACCGCCAGTGTCGGCGTGCTCGGGGCTCAACCTTCGGTTTCCGCCTGCCTGCGCGCGCCGACACTTGGGCTTTGAAGATGGGCGGGGCTGAAGCATGGGCGGCGCCCGCTGGAGTGGGTTCAGAGTCCGGAGAGTTTCTGCGCGACCCGGAAGCCGAGGTGTCAAGCGTTGGAAGTGCGACGATCAGGGGCCTTGTAACGCGAAGAAGGTTCGAACCCGCTGCAAAGGGCAGGGGATTTGCCCCCTCCGTCACCGGATCGGCCCTGAAACTTGCCTCTCCGGCTCCTACAAAGGGGGCCAGCCCCCTTGTACGATCCCCACGAAGGGGGCTCACCCCCTTCGGAACCCCCGGTCGCAGGTTCAAAACCTCAGAAGAGGTATTTGGTGGAGGGCACGGGAGTCGAACCCGCGACCCCGACGTTGCGAACGTCGTGCTCTCCCAACTGAGCTAGCCCCCCACTCTTCTTCTTAGCTCGTCCTCGGGGCAGCGGCGTTCCATCGACCGGCGCTCGCTACCCCTGCGAACCACCGACGACGCTCCGCGCCGCCGTCGGCCGAAGCCCACCGATACCCTCAAATGAGCGGGCGCCGGATAATGGTTCCCGCGGGAATCGCCGGGGCGGAAGTGCCCCACGCATCACGGCCGCGGAGGAGACGGGGAGGAAGTCCGGCGTCCCGGTCGCTTACGGAGCAGACGTATTATACACGAGCGCCCGGGCCGTCTCCACCGGAAGTTTTACCCCAAGCGCACCGGCGGAGGCCGCCGTTCACGGATTGCTCAGCACCGCGCCCGGCGCGGGCTCTTCTCCGAGCACCCGGACCCGCCGCCCCTCCACCCGCAGCCGTCCCTCCGCGTAGAGCCGGATCGCGCGCGGGTAGATCTTGTGCTCCTCGGCGAGAATGCGGGCCGAGAGCGTCTCCGTCGTATCGTCGTCGCGGACGGGCACCGCCGCCTGGATGATGATCGGCCCCTCGTCCACTCCCTCCGTGACGAAGTGCACGGTGCAGCCGGCGAGTTTCACGCCCCATTCCAGCGCCTTCTTCTGCACGTCCAGGCCGGGGAACGAGGGCAGGAGGGAGGGGTGGATGTTCATCATCCGGTTCTCGTAGGCGCCGATCAGCACCGAGGTGACGATCTTCATGTAGCCGGCGAGGACGACCAGCTCCACGTCGCGGGCCCGGAGCACTTCCAGGATGGCCCGGTCGTAGGCCTCCCGCGCATCGGGACGTTCCTTGAAGGGCCGGGGGTCGAGGAAGACGGCCTCGACCTTGTGCCGACGCGCGCGCTCCAGGGCGACCGCGTCCGACTTGTTGGAGAGGACGAGGGCGATCTCCGCGCGGAGCGCGCCCGCCTCGACCGCGTCGATGATCGCCTGCAGGTTCGAGCCCCGCCCCGAGGCCAGGACGCCGAGGCGCAGGGGCCGACGGGGCTCAGCCGCCGACATAGACCACCCGCGGGCCGGCCGGCTCGGCGGCCGTGATCTCGCCGATGCGGAACGCCCGGTCCCCCAGTTCCTCGGCGCGGGCGATCACCCCGTCCGCCTGGTCGGCCGGCACGACGAGCACCAACCCGACGCCCATGTTGAAGACCCGGTGCATCTCCTCCTCATCCACGCGGCCGACCTTCTGGATCACGCGGAAGATGGGCGGCACCGGCCAGGTGCCGCGGGCGAGCCGCGCGCCGCAGCCCTGGGGGAAGATCCGCGGCAGGTTGTCGGTCAGCCCGCCGCCGGTGATGTGGGCGACGCCCTTGATCGGGAACTGAGCGGCCAGCGCCAGGACCTGCTTCGCGTAGATCCGGGTGGGCGTCAGCAGCACCTCGCCCAGCGAGCGATCCAGGTCCGAGAGGCGGCTCTCGACCGAGAAGCCGCCCTCCTGGAACAGCACCCGACGCGCGAGCGAGTAGCCGTTGCTGTGCAGCCCCGTCGAGGCCAGTCCGACGAGCGCGTCGCCCGGCGCGATCCGCGAGCCGTCGATGAGGGCGGCCCGGTCCACCACCCCGACGGCGAAGCCCGCGAGGTCGTACTCGCCCTCGGGGTAGAAGGACGGCATCTCGGCCGTCTCCCCGCCCAGCAGCGCGCAGCCGGCCTGGCGGCAGCCCTCGACGATGCCCGTGACGATGGCCTCCGCCCTCGGCACGGCCAGCTTCCCGGTTGCGAGGTAGTCCAGGAAGAACAGCGGCTCGGCCCCGCTGACGGCGATGTCGTTCACGCACATGGCCACGAGGTCGATCCCCACCGTGTCGTGCCGGTCCATGAGGAAGGCGACCTTGAGCTTCGTGCCGACCCCGTCGGTCCCCGAGACCAGCACGGGCTCCTTGTAGCGGTCGGCCTGGAAGCGGAACAGCCCGCCGAAGCCACCCAGGTCGGTCAGCACCTCCGGCCGGAACGTCGCCCGCACGAGCGGCGTGATGCGCCGGACGAACTCGTTCCCGGCGTCGATGTCCACGCCGGCCTGGCGATAGGTGGTCATGCTCTCAACGGATGTGGGGGCGCGCGATACGTCGTTCCGGACAAGGACGGCGCGATCATACAAGAGGCGCGCGAGGGGGTCAACGAGCGAGTTCGACGAGGGTCTCCAGGTGCGCCGTCTGGGGGAACATGTCGAAGGCCTGGAGTCGAGCGAGCCGGTAGCCGCCGGCCGTGAAGCGCGCGAGGTCGCGGGCGAGCGTGGCCGGATCGCAGGAGAGATACAGGAGCCGCGGCGGGCCGACCCGGACCAGCTCGCGGACGGATTCCGGGCTCAAGCCGGTCCTGGGCGGGTCCATGAGGACCAGATCGTAGTCGCCGGGCTTCACCTCGGCCAACAGCGCCTCGACCGTCAAGGGCCGGAAGCGACAGCGGCCGACGTGGTTCGCCTTGGCGGCGTGGCGGCCGTCGGCCAGGGCGGCCTCGTTCGCCTCCACCTCCGTGACCAGCGCGCCGGCGCGGGCGAGCGGCAGCCCCAGCATCCCGACGCCGGCGTACAGCTCCAGCACCCGTGCTCCCTCCGGCGGCGCGGCCCACTCGACGATCGTCCGCGACACAACCGACGCCAGCGGCCAGTTGGCCTGCATGAAAGAGCGGTCGCCGATCCGGAAGATGAGATCGCCCATCCGGTCCTCGATCCAATCCTGTCCCTGGACCCAGCGCTTGTGGTTCTGGGCCAGCAGCACCTGGCCCGAGAGCCGCGGCAGGTCCTCAAAGAGGTCGAAGACCCGCTTCGCCTCATCGGGCCGCGCCGGGCCCGTGTGCCACACGAGCAGCAGCGACGCGAAGGCCGTCGAAGCGCGGATCTCCACGGATTCCAGGTGCAGGGACGGGCGAGCGCCCGCGGCCAGCCGCGCGTCGATCGCGGCCGCGGCGGCTCGGATCGTCTCCGAGGCCAGCAGACAGCCGGCGGCGGGCACCGGGTCCTGCGAACCCTCGCGGTGAAACCCCAGCGTCAGCGCCCGGCGGCCGTCCTTGCCGTCCCCCGCGGCGAACACCATGAACCGAACCGTGCTGCGATAGCCGTACGGCGCGGGCGACGGCACCACCGGCGGGAGGTCCTCCACCGTGAGCTTGCCCACGCGCGCCAGCGTTTCCTTGAGGATGGCCCCCTTCTGGACGAGCTGCGCCTCGTAGGCCAGGTGCTGCAACTGACAGCCCCCGCAGCGCTCGTACACGGGACAGGGCGCGGGGACGCGGTCGGGCGACGCCTCCAGCACCTCCCCCACCCTCGCCTCCTGCACGCCCTTGTGCCGGGCCTCCGCGACGAGCGCCACCCGCTCGCCCGGGATCGCCCCGCGCACCAGCACCACCCGCCCATCCCGGCGGGCCAATCCCCGCCCGCCCTGGACGAGCTTCTCGATCGTGACCGTCGCCGGCTCCTGGGTCATGGGGTCGTCACTCCTGTTGCGGCCAACCCGGGGACGCCATTATACCCGGAGGCGGCGGGAAAAGACGGGGCAATGCGGAGGAGGGGTCGCACCCTTGACACCGGCAGCGGGACCGCCTAGTGCAGGCACGTCACCACATAAGACCGGGGAGGGCATGAAGTTGCGCCCGGGATTACGCGAAGCCAACCAACATTTCTCCAAGGCCATCAAGGCGGTCAAGGCAGGTCATGACGTTGTCTTGACCGAGCGTGGGAAGCCGATCGCCGTGATCAAACCGCTTGAGCACGCCGAGTCGAGCCAGGCCGCTGTCCGGCGCATGGAAGCAGCCGGCCTGCTCCGCCCTGCCAGCAAAACCAGCCCCCTTCCGTCGTGGACCCCTCGGCCGCTGAAAGGAGCCCCACTGTCCGCGACGCTCCGTCAGGAGCGGGACGCTTCCTGATGCCTGGTCCCTGGGCCTATTGCGACACCAGCGTGCTCGCCAAACGATACGTGCGGGAGAACGGCACGGGGCGGGCCAGAGCCCTGTTCCGTCGTTACCGTTTCCTCTTCTCGGCAATCACTCCGGTCGAGCTGGTTTCCGCGGTTCGTCGCCGTCATGCTGAAGGAGACCTCACCGACGAGCGCTGTGTCGCCATCCTTGCCAGGATCAGACAGGACCATGCCCACTGGGAACTGGTCGAGCTGGTCGCCACCGTGCTCAACGAGGCCGAAGGTCTCGTCGAGCGTTGCGGAGTCAAGCCCCTGGATGCAATCCATCTCGCCTCGGCCGTGACGTTTCGGGGATCGACCGGCATCCGACCGGCATTCGTCACCGCCGACGACCGACAGCGACAAGCCGCCGAGCGCGAGGGCTCACCGTGGAGTGGGTAGGATAGCCGGTGGCGCCGCCCGGTTGCCCCACGGAGGCGAGGCTTACAGCAGATCCGCACGGCTCCGGCCTTGAGCGACGACCGGCCGGCCCGGCTCACCCTTCCGGCCGCAGCTCGATGCTCAGCAGCTTGATCTTCCGGTGCAGGTGACTCCGTTCGATCTTGAGGTCGTCGGCCGTCCGGGAGACGTTCCAGCCGTGCTCGCGGAGCTTGCGGGAGATGTACTCGCGCTCGAAGGCGTTGCGCGCGTCGCGGAGGGACTCGAAGCTCTTCGCCGTCAGGGGGCTCACCGACGCGGCGGGGGGCCTGGCCTGCAGGAACAGCCCCACGTGCGTCGCGGCGATCACCTGCCCCGGCGCCATGATCATGAGCCGCTCGACGAGGTTCCGCAGCTCCCGGATGTTGCCCGGCCAGTCGTAGGCCCGCAGCGCCTCTAGCGCCTCGGGCGCGATGTCCTTCACCTTCAACCCCTGCTCCTCCGCGTTCACCCGGAGAAAGTGCCGGACCAGCAGCGGGATGTCCTCGCGGCGCTCGCGCAGCGGCGGCACCGTGATCGGCAGCACGTTCAGGCGGTAGAACAGGTCGTCGCGGAAATTGCCCTTCTCGATCTCCTTCGGCAGGTCCTTGTTCGAGGCCGCGATTACGCGCACGTCCACCTTGATGACCTTCGTCCCGCCCACGCGCGTGAACTGCTGCTCCTGGAGTGCCCGCAGCACCTTGGCCTGGGTGTTGAGGCTCATGTCGCCGATCTCGTCGAGGAACAGCGTCCCGCCGTCCGCCAGCTCGAACTGCCCGCGCTTCATCGCCGTGGCGCCGCTGAAGGCACCCCGCTCGTGGCCGAACAGCTCGCTCTCGATCAGCGTGTCCTGGATGGCCGCGCAGTTCACGGCCACGAAGGGCTTGTCGCGCCGCGGGCTCTGCATGTGGATCGCCCGCGCCACCAGTTCCTTGCCCGTGCCGTTCTCGCCCGAGATCAGCACGCGGCCGCTGGTCGGGCCCGCCGTCGCGATGATCTGCCGGAGCTGCTGCATCGCCGGCGAGGTCCCCACGAGCTCGAACTGGCGCTCGACCTTGGTCCGCAGGCTGAGGTTTTCTTCCTGCAGGCGGTGCTGGTCGAGCGCGTGCCGGACGCGCAGCGTGACGTTTTCCAACGAGAGCGGCTTTTCGATGTAGTCGTAGGCGCCCAGCTTGACGGCCTTCACCGCCGTCTCGATGGAGCCGTGGCCGGACATCATGACGACCTGGACGCGGGGCGCGAGTTCCCGCAGGCGCTTGAGCGTCTCCAAGCCGTCCATTTCCGGCATCCAGATGTCGAGCAGGACCAGGTCCGGCGGCTCGCCCGACACCAGCTTCAGCGCCTCGGCGCCGCTCTTGCACGTCGTCACCTCGTAGCCCTCGTCCTCCAGGATCTTCCCCAGCGAATTGAGGATCCCCGGCTCGTCGTCCACGATCAGAATCGTCTCAGCCATTCCGCTCCTCGTTCGTCGTCGCCCGTCGCCCGCGCGTCGTCAGGACCTCACGCTGGCAACTCGAGCGTGAACACCGCGCCTTTGGGCTGGTTGTTGGCCGCCCGGATCTGGCCCTCGTGGTCCGTCACGATCCGCTGGACGATGGCGAGGCCGAGCCCCGTTCCCGTCCGCTTGCGCGAGAAGTACGGCATGAACAGCTTTTCCTCGTCCTCGGGGTTGATGCCGATGCCCTCGTCGGCCACGCTGACGACCGCCCGGCGCCGCTTGGTGTCGTACTGGCTGGTCACCCAGACGCGGCCCTTCTGGTTCATCGCCTGCACCGCGTTGTCGAACAGGTTGACGAACACCCGCTTCATCTGCTCCCGGTCGATGTTCAGCGGCGGCAGGGCCTCGTCCAGGTTGCAGATGATCTCGACATCCCGGTGCGCGCCACCGTAGAGCGCGACCACCTCGCGGATAACGTCGTGCAGCGACTGGCGGGTGAGCTGCGGCGCGGGCATCCGGGCGAACTTGGAGAACTCGTCCACCATGCGCTTGAGGCTGTTCACCTCGTTGATGATGACCTCGGTGGCCTCGTCGAAGATGCCCTCGAAGTCCGGCGACTTCTCGAAGAACTTCTTCCGCAGCCGCTGCGCCGAGAGCTGGATCGGGGTCAGCGGGTTCTTGATCTCGTGCGCGATGCGCTGCGCCACCTCCTGCCAGGCCGCCACCTTCTGGGCCTTGATGAGCTCGGTCAGATCCTCGAAGACGAGCACGAAGCCCAGGTCGCGGCCGGCCTCGTTACGCATCCGCGAGACGCTGAGCCCGATCGTCAGATACTTGCCCTGGACGTCCATCACCCCCTCCAACGAGAGGGTCTCCAGTCCCTCGGCCGAGACCCGGTCGTAGGCGGTCTGGAAGAGGTCGAGCCCGAACTCCTTGAAGACCTCGTGCACCGGACGGCCGCGCACCCGGTCGCCCCAGACGCCCAGGATCCGCTCCGCCGAGGGGTTGAACGTGGTGATGACGCCGCCGCGGTCCACGGACAGCAGGCCGGAGGCGATCGTGTCCACCACGGCCTCGGTGTAGGCGCGCCGCGCGTCCAGCTCCAGGTTGGACTGACGCAGCTCGATGTTGGCGGCCTCCAGCTTGGAGTTGCTGGTCCGCAGGTCCGTCGTCATCCGATTGAAGGAATCCACCAGCACGCCGATCTCGTCCGTGGCCTTCACGTCGATCTTCACGTTCAGGTCGCCCTGGGCGATCGCTTCCGTCGCTTCGGCGAGGCGCTGGATGGGCACGGTGATGCCGCGCGCGACGTAGAAGCCGAACCAGGTGGCGCTGAACAGGATCAGGACCGTGATGACGGCCACGAACAGGTACGCGCCGGCCTTGATCGGGTTCTTCATCGCCTTCACTTCGCGGTACTCCGTGTACTGCCGCGCGATGCCCTCCATCTTGGCCAGCAGCGACTCCGGCACGTAGGCGTCCACGACGACGACCCCGTCCACCGCGCCGCCGACCACGTTGGACGCAATCGGCACCCCCACCCGGATGAGGCGGCCGTTCCGCGCCTCCTGCACGGAGGTCAGCTCCTGGCGGCTCTTGAGCACCTGGAGCACGAGCTGGCCGCTCGGCAGGTCGAGCACCTGGCTCGGCACCTCCGGGTCCACCGCGCGCGCGAGCGTCTCCAGCTTGAACGAAAAGACCTCGACGCCCGCCAGTCCGTGCTCCGTCCGCTTGCGGGCCATGGCGGCGGTCAGCAGCTCGCGCTGCTCGGGAATCAGCAGGTCCTCGCGGAAGATCTCGCGGCTGATCGCGCGGGCGCTGTTGACGGCCAGCTCCACCAGGCCCTCGTGGTGCATCCGGGCCACCTCGTGCGAGTCCTGGAGCACCTGCTCGACCTGCTCGTTGAACCAGACGTCCACCGCCTTGTTGACGAGCCCGCTGGCGACGAAGGCCAGCAGCACGGTCGGGATCAGCGAGAAGCCGATGAAGGCCGCCACCAGCTTCGTCCGGAAGCCGGCCCCGATCAGCCGGTGCCGCCGCTCGAAGTAGGCCTTGATCAGGCTGCGCGACAGCAGGAGCGTCAGCACGACCAGCCCGATCATGTCCAGGTTGATGAGGAGCAGGACCAGCGCGTAGCTGGGGCTCGGCAGGAAGGAGTCAGCCCCGGCTCCGGCGGGCGGCGCGTGCTGCGAGTAGTACAGCGTCAGCGCGAGGCAGGGCACGAGCAGGAGCAGGACGATCCAGACCGGCCGCAGGTGGAGCCGCCGGCGCTCCGGCTCGCTCACCGCGTCCATGACGGGCGGCGCCGGCTCCCGGCCGCCGTTGGCCGCCGGCGCGGGCCGCTTCGCGACGGGAGGCCGCGCGGGAGCGGCGGGCTCGGCCGATGGAGGACGATCGGGCATCACAGTCCCCCCGGCCCCTCGGCGCGCCACGCGGCGTCGAAGTCCTCGTAGCGCTCGCCCAGCGCCCGTTCGAAGGCACGGCTCACGTCCGGCTCGCCGGCCAGCGCCGCCAACAGCCGCCGCACGCCGCTCAAGCCGTGGCGGCGGATCAGCGCGAGCGTCGCGGCATAGCTCTCGGCGTAGGCTACCCGCGCCGGGCCGGGCGCCAGGCCGAGGAAGCTCCCGTGCAGGCTCGCGAGCGGTGCGATGGCCCCCCCATGGCGCGCCAGGACTTCGCTCCAGACCCCGGTGCCGCCGCCCTCCAGGCAGAGCGCCAGGCCCTCGTCGAGCCAGGCCGGCGCATGGCCGCCGCTCAGCCGATGCACCACGGCGTGTGCCACCTCGTGCTTGAGCGAACGGTCCGTCGCCGCGACCGCCGCGCCCATCGGTAGGTGGATGCTCCCGTCGAACAGCCCGCCCGCCCAGCCGGGGCTTCCCGTCCTGGCGGGGAAGAGGTCATCCGGATGGACGTGGACGGTCAGCCGGCCGCCCGCCGCGGAGAGCAGCCGCCGCTCGACCGAGCGCGAGGCCTGCTCCAGCCGGTCGGCCAGGCGGCGGATCGCCGCTCGATCCGCCTCGCGCGGGAACAGCAGCACGAAGCGCGCGCTGTACAGCCGGTCCGGCGCCTCGATCGGCTCGGACGTCGCCCCGACGGGCCAGCCCGCCAGGACCACGGCCGCAAGCGCGGCCGCGAGCCGCGCGCGGCGCGCCGCGGACGCGCCACGGGCCCGAACGTTGTCGGCCGACTGTCCGGTGACGGCGCTCATCCGGTCTGTGGAAGGGAGGGACGCGGCGGACGGCGGATCGGGACGCGGGCGGAAGAGCACCGGTGATCGGGGACGGCTCAAGAGGGACCGGCCTGCGGCTTGCCCGACGCCAGGCTCACGTACTTCATCCGCAACGCGTACAGCATGTCCTCCAGCACCCCCCGTTCCTCGGAGGTCAGGTTGCCCTTCGTCTTCTCTTCCAGCATGGAGAGGATCTCGATGATCTCCTTCGCCTGGGCGAGGTTGACCGGCGGGCGCGGCTGCGCGGGGTCGAGCTGCTCGCCCATGAACATCAGCGCGGAGGTGCCGAGCGAAAAGACCAGGGAGGAAAAGGTCACGGGCGGGGCGGTCTCGGAGGCCTGCTGGGGGGCGGACCCGGCGGCGCGCGTCGTCGCGGGGCCGCCGATGTCGCCCGCGGTCTCCCCTTCGGATCCACGCCCGCGGCGGTCACGGATTTCAAAGCCCTTCGGTTCTTCTGCGCCCATGAGCCGCGCGCTCCTGCCTGTGAGACCGCGCGTAACCTATCATATTCGTTGGGGCCGCGCAACCGCGAGACGATTGAGTCGGCCCGTGGAATCGGGGTATAGTGGGCCGCCTTCACGGGAGGATCGCGCGTGTCGGACCGACTCCAGCGGGTGGTCGAGCTCATGGCCCGGCTCCGGGCGCCGGACGGCTGCCCCTGGGACCGCAAGCAGACCCACGACTCGCTCAAGCCCTACCTGCTGGAGGAAGCCTACGAGGCGCTGGAAGCCCTCGACCGCGGCGACGAGGCCGGCCTGAAGGAAGAGCTGGGCGACGTCCTGCTGCAGGTCCTCTTTCACGCGCAGATCGCCGCGGAGCGCGGCGCCTTCACGATCGAGGACGTGGCCGACCGGCTCGGCGAGAAGCTGGTCGGCCGGCACCCCCACGTCTTCGGCCCCCGCGGCGAGGGCGGCCCGGCCGGCGCCGAGGAGGTGGTCGCCCGCTGGGAAGAGATCAAGCGCGACGAGCGCCGCCGGGACGGTCGCGCGGCGTCCGCGCTGGACGGCGTGCCGAAGACGCTCCCGGCGCTGCTGCGGGCCTACCAGGTGCAGGCGCGCGCCTCGCGCGTGGGGTTCGACTGGACCAAGGGCGAGGAGGTGCTGGCCAAGGTCGAGGAGGAGGTCCTGGAGCTGCGCGACGCCCTGGCCCGCGACGCCCAAGGGGACACTGGCGGGCGCCGGGCTCCCGGCGACCGCGTCGAGGCGGAGCTCGGCGACATTCTGTTTTCGCTGGTCAACCTCGCCCGCTTCCTCCGCGTGAACCCGGAGGAGGCGCTCCGCAAGGCGACGAACCGGTTCGTCGAGCGGTTCCTCTTCATCGAGGCGGCGGCGGCCAAGGCCGGCCGGAAGGTCGAGGAGCTCGGACATCCGGAGATGGATGAACTGTGGGAAGCGGCCAAGCGGCGCGAAGCGGCCGGCGCCGGGCCGGTGTCGTAGGAGGCGGCGTGAGCGCGGAGCGGCAGGAGCAGCATCCCTACCAGGAGGGCAAGCGCGCCGGCGTGCATCCGGCGCTGGTCGTCTTCGGCGTGATCGCCGGCCTGTGGATCTTCATCTGGGCCATCGTGCCCAGCTCCAAGTCCCAGCGCCAGCAGCAGGGACTCCCGGACCCGGCCCGCGACGCCGTCACGGCGGACGAGGCGCCGGTCATGTTCCGGGTGGGCGCGGCGGTGCCGGAGGCGAACGCGGTCGGCCTCATCGTGCCGGAGCAGGCGACCGCCAGCCAGATCGCGGGCCTGCTCACCCGCCTTAAGGAGGCGCGGCGGGACAACAAGCTCGGCTCGCTCCTGCCGCCCACCACGCCGGGCCACCAGCTCGGCGACCACGCGATCGCCCGCGTGTACATCTTCTCCTCGGCCAAGTACGCGACGCCGGAGGCCATCAAGGTCCTCGCCCGCGGCGCCCACGCCCCCGGCGCCCTCTACCCCGACGCCATTCCCTTCGAGGAGGCGATGGAGCAGGTCCGCGGCTACTACCAGCTTGACTTGCGCGACGCCGGGCACCCCGAGCTGGCGTCCATCGGCTTCGCGGACGAATCGGGCGTCCACTCGACGGGCTACAAGCGCGTCTTCTGACCCCCCGTTCCCTCACCGCCGGCCGGAGGCGGCGGGGAACCACGCCCCCCGCCGGCCCGCTCGACAACCAGGAGGTCAGGACGGAAGTCACCCCCGCAAAGAAGGGGCTGGACGCCTCTGCCTGGGGCCCGCTCGCGGCTCCTGGAACGGCGGCCGGCCCGCATTGACGCTTTCTTTATGAACAGTATATTCCCAGGGGACGAGCGTCACCTAAGTGAAGTCCTTATGACCACAGGATCTTGGGGGTAGAGCGAGCCGGCCCACAATGCCTAAAAGATAGGCAAGTTGGTCGGCTGGGCCTGAGACCTGGGGATCAGCCCGCAATTCAAGACTTGTCCACAGGGCTGTCCACAGAACCTGGGGGTCGGGAAAGAAGCGAGAATCGGGTGGTTGGGCGTGCGGTTGGCGGGCCGTCGGGCTCAGATCCCGACCGTCTTTTTGATCTCTTCGCGGAGGGCGTCTTTGGACGCCTGCATCCAGGCGTCGAGGGGGGCGAAGTGGAGGCTCAAGGGGCCGACGAAGGGCTTGATGATCACGTCGTTGCGCTCGTCGAACATCCCCGCTTCGTTGGCGATGTCGAGCTTGCGGTCCGCGATGCGGCGGACCAAGATCTGGGTCACGCGGAGCTGCTGTCCGGGAGAGCCGCCGCTTACGCCCAGGATCTTCGTCTTGAGGTAGTCCAGCTCGTCCTGGATGCTCACCTTGACCCGGACGGCGTTCGGCGTCGGCCAGGTCGGCCGCTGGACGATGTAATCATAGGAGAAGGCTGGCTCCTTCGGCTCGCGATAGGGACCGGTCACGTTCAGCACGGAAAAGGGCTTGGCCATGGGGCTGTCCGCTCACCGGGAGGGGGCGGGTTTCCGCAAGGACTCGATCGGGATCAACGGCGTCGGAGCCCCTTCGCCCTCGGTCGGACCGCGCCAGTCCCCGAGCCCGCCCTTCAGGTTGAACAGATTCGCATAGCCGCGCCGGCCCAGGAATTCGCAGGCGGAGCGGCTGCGCTCCCCGCCCTCGCAGTAGACGATGATCCGTTCCACCGTCTTGGGCACCTCCCGCTCGTACCGCGATTCCAGCTCCTCGAAGGGCAGCAGCCTGGCCCCGGGAATCCGTCGCGCGGCATGCTCCCTCGGCGTCCGCACGTCCAGCAGGAGGACCGCGTCGTTCCGGCCGTCGGCCTGCTCCATCGCCCGCCTGACCTCCTCGGCCGAGAGGTCCCGGTACAGCCGCCCGTCCAGGATCATGTCGCGCGGCGGGCGGCCGCCCTCCGCCACGGTCGCCAAGTGGAGCCGGAGCGGCTCGACCATCTCCTTCATCTCGACCGACAGCCGCCTGAGCCTCGTCTCGGCGTCGTACTGGTCCCGCTTCAACTGGTCCACGGTCTCCACCAGCCGGGCCGACCGCCGCAGCGCGATGACCGCGACGATCAGCGCGAGCGCTGCAATGCCCCAGACCATCAACCCCTTCTATCCTCCCTGCAGGCCCGCCGGGGGGCCGCCCATATATATCGAGAGGAGCGGAGCGGGGTCAAGGCTTCGCCGCTCCCGCCAGGACGGCGGCCGCGGTGTCCGCCGCGTCCCTGATACAGTCGGGCACACCGACGCCGCGGTAGGCGGCGCCCGTCAACCGCAGGGCCGGATGGTCGGCCAGGGCCCGCTCCAGCCGCGCCAGCCGCTCCAGGTGCCCGAGCGTGTACTGCGGCAGGGCCCGGTCCCACTTGTAGGCCCGCGCGCAGGCCGGCTCCGCGGCGAGGCCGACGAGCCGCCGCAGCTCCTCGCGCGCGAGGCCGATCAGGTCCGCGCCGTCCCCGCGCAGCGCCTCCTCGCGACCCAGGCCGCCGAGGTAGCACCGGACGAGGGTCCGGCCCTCCGGCGCGCGATGCGGCCACTTCAAGGACGACCAGGTGGCCGCGATCAGGCTCCGACGCTCCACGCGCGGCACGACGAACCCGAAGCCCCGCACCGTGTTCCGGACCGACGCGGTCTCGTAGGCGAGCGACACGGTCGCCGTCGAGGCATAGGGAATCTGCCTGAGCAGGGCCGCGGCCCGGGGCTCCAGCGAGTCGAGCAGGTCGGCGGACGCGAAGGCGGGCGTGGCGAGCACGACGGCGTCGGCCCGGAGGGGCGGTCCCTCGGCCGGCCGCAGCTCGTAGGCGGTCCGGCCGCCCGCGCCCGGCCGCCCGTGCAGCCCCACGACGCGACAGCCGGTCTTCATCTCGACGCCCATGGCCTTGACCCGCTCCGCCAGGGCGCAGACGAGCTCGCCCATCCCCCCGCGCAGGGAGAGGAACATCGTGCGGGCCGGCGCGCCGGGCGTGGGGGGCGGCGCCGCGGCCCGGGCGGCCAGCATCCCGCGGATCAGGCTGCCGTACCGGCGCTCCAGCTCCAGGAAGCGCGGGAAGGTCGCCTTCAGGCTGATCTGCTCCGCGTCGCCGGCGTAGATGCCCGCCATGAGCGGCTCCACCACCCGCTCGAAGGCCTCGCGCCCGAGCCGCCGACGGAAGAACGAGGCGAGGGATTCGTCGGCCTCGTCCCGTCGCGCCGGGAGCACGAGGTCGAGCCCCATCCGCGCCAGGCCCGGCCAGGAAATCAACCCGCTCCGTACGAAGGGGCCGAGCCGCGTCGGCACGATCAGCACGAGCCCCTCGGGCAGCACCCGCAGCCGGCCGCGGGAATAGACGAACGTCTGCTTGTGGCGCTCGTCGGTGTTGATGACGCGATCGGCCAGGCCGAGTTTCGCGATGAGCTCCAGCGCCCAGGGTTTCTGCGACAGGAAGGAGTCCGGGCCGCCTTCGATGAGAAAGTCGCCGACCCGTTCCGTGACGATCTTCCCGCCCCACGCCGACGAGGATTCGAGCAGGGTGCAGGCGAGCGGGAGGCCCGTCGCGGCGGCCCGCTCCGCCAGGAAAAAGGCGGTGGACAGCCCCGCGATGCCTCCGCCGACGACGACGACCTGGGCGGGAGAACGGGCCACGGACCGGCCTACCCGACCGGGGAAGCCAGGTGCGCTTCCAGGACGGAGGCGAGGGTGTCCACGAGGCGGGGGCTCGCGTTCAGCATGGGGGTGCGCTCCAGGCTGAGGCCGAGCGACCGGGCGACTTCCTTGAAGTGGATGTCCACGTCGTAGAGGATCTCGACGTGGTCGGAGAGGAACCCGATCGGCGCGACGAGCACCTCCGCGCGTCCTTCGCGGCTCAGCTCCTCGAGCACGGACTCCACGGTCGGCCCCAGCCAGGGCTCCGACGTCTTCGCCTGGCTCTGGTAGGCGAAGCGCGTCGTCGCCGGCCCGAGCCGCCCGCGGACCGCCTCGACCGTCGCGCGCACTTCCTCCGGGTAAGGGTCGCCGGTTTCGAGGACGCGCGCGGGCAGGCTGTGGGCGGTAAAGAGGATGGTCGCACAGCCCCGCGCCTCGGCGGGGAACCGCTCGAGCCCCGTCGCGATCGCGTCGGCGAAGGCGTCCGCCAGGCCGGGATGGCGGGCCCAGGTCTTGACGAGGGACAGGGGCGTCTCGTCGCGCAGCTCCGCCCGCGCCTCCTGGAGCTTCTTGAGGTAGGCGCCGACGCTCAGCTCCGAATAGTGCGGGGCCATGCAGAGCGCGATCACCCGCTCGGGGAAATCGTCCAGCAGCTCCGCGTAGGCCGTCTTGATGGAGGGCCGCCAGTGCCGCAGCCCCACGTAGACGCGGTAGCGCTCGCCGCCGGGGCCGTTGAGCTTCTGCTCCAGCTTGCGGGCGACCTCGCGCGTGATGCCCAGCACGGGCGACTTGCCGCCGGTCAGCCGGTACCGCTCGCGGATCTCCTCCACGAACTCCGGGGGCATGGGCCGCCCGCCGCGCACCTCGGCGAGGTAGGGCTCGACGTCCTCCAGCCGCTCCGGCCCGCCCAGCGCCATCAGGAGAATCGCGATCGGTCGTTGGGGTCCCGGCATGATTCCACCGCGTGACACGTGACCGGCAAGACGCGAAACGGACAGGACCGGCTCCGTCTCACGTCCGACGTCTCACGCCTCACGCCTCACGTTTCACGCCCTTCCGCGCTGACTGAGCGTGTGGACGAAGTCGATCGTCGCCGCGACGTGGTCCACCGGCGTGTTCGGCAGGATGCCGTGACCGAGGTTGAAGATGTGCCCGGGCCGGCCGCCGGCGCGCCGGAGGATGTCCGCCACCCGACGCTCGATCTCGGCCGGCGGCGCGAACAGGGCCACCGGGTCGAGGTTGCCCTGCACCGCGACGTCGCGGCCGACCGCGGCCCAGGCCTCGTCCAGATGCATGCGCCAGTCCACCCCGATCACGTCCCCGCCCGCCTCCCGCATCAGGGGCAGCAACGCCCCGGTGCCGGTGCCGAAGTGGATGAGCGGCACGCCTTCGCCCGCGAGCCCCTCGAAGATCAGCCGGACGTGCGGCTGGACGTACTCGGCGTAGTCGCCCGGCGAGAGGCACCCGACCCAACTGTCGAAGAGCTGGACGGCCTGGGCGCCGGCGCGGATTTGCATGCGAAGGTAGCCGGTCACCGTCCGGGCCAGCTTATCCATCAGCCGATGCCAGGTTTCCGGCTCGCCGTACATGAGCTGCTTCGTCCGCAGGTAATGACGGGAGCCGCCGCCCTCGATCATGTAGCTCGCCAGCGTGAAGGGCGCGCCGGCGAACCCGATCAGCGGCACGCGCCCGGCCAGCGCCTTGCGGGCGAGCCGGACGGCCTGGCCGACGAAGCCGAGCTCCTCCGGGTCCGGGACGCGCAGCCGCTCCACGGCCGCGCGGTCGCGCACGGGATTCTGGATGACCGGCCCCTCCCCCTCCTCGAAGGAAAAACGAACGCCCATCGGGTCCAGCGGGAGCAGGATGTCGGCGAAGATGATCGCCGCGTCGAGGGGAAAACGGTCGACGGGCTGGAGCGTGACCTCGGCGGCGAGCTCCGGCGTGCGGCAGACCTCCAGGATGGAGTGCGCGGCCCGGACCGCCCGGTATTCCTTCATATAGCGGCCGGCCTGCCGCATGAACCACACCGGCGTGCAGTCCACGGGCTCCCGGCGACAGGCCTTGAGAAACCGATCGTTCATGGGTGGCGGCATTCTAGCAGGATGGAGAAACCGTTCGCCAGCGGCGGTCCCGCGCTCACGCCCAGTCCGACTCGGCCCGATCCCGCGTGGACCGGAAGCAGGATGCCAGCGCGGCGCGGATCCGCCGGCTCTCCTCGTCCAGCGCGGCGGCCTCCTCGTCGCCCAGGATCCGGGCATCGACCGGCTTGAGCTCGATGCGGTAATGGTTCTTCCGGATGGAGAACCACTCGATGTAGGGATGCGGCGCGAGCATCGGATGAGGATCGAAGGAGATCAGGCTGACCTCGCCGACCTGCGGAATCTCGAAGTCGCCCAGCACCTGCCCGGCCACGTCCTCGTCCTCGAAGGCGCTGTTCTCGAAGCGGAAGGCCTTGCCCGCCAACTCGCCCTTGCAATCTCCGCGCAGGTAGACGTCCACCTCGCCCAGGACCGCGAAACTGATCCGTCCGACCACGCTGCCCGGCACGCGGTTGTCGAGGTAGCCGGACTTCACCCACCGGGCGTTACCGAACTTCTGCGCCATCGGTCGGCCCCCTCCCCGGCGCGACGACGCCGCCCGCTGCGGCGGCCGGCCCCGTCACGGCTTGCAGAGCGGGCATTTCTTCTGGAAGGTGGCGCCCGACTGTTCCATCGCCGCCAGCGCGCGCTCCTTGTCGGGATAGTCGAACCACCCGCCTTCCCAGAAGTCCGTCCGGACGACGTTCGACGGCACCTCCGAGCAGCGCTCGCGGTGCAGCATGGCGCGGTCGATCGAGCGTGCGATGTGAACCCAGTACACCATAATTAGGGAAACGACGAGGCGGCGACGATCGAACGGGATCGGGCTGACCGGGGCGTTACGGGAGGAGCTGCCATTCGTCCTTTTCGATGAACACCCGCTGACCGGACTCCAGTTTCTTGACGTCGTCCTTCTCGAAAATGCGCAGGTACCGCTCGATCCGGTCCGGATCGTCGATCCGCTCTTCCTGCATGAGCCCGCTGGACAGCTTGTACTTACGGACCAACACCGGCATACGACTCCTCCTTAGCCCCGTTCCGTTCCGACTGCCGCCCGAGGCCGGCGCGGCCCTCCGCGCTCCGGCCAAGGGGGGCTACCTTACCCGATGCCGTGCGGCGGGGTCAAGGGCGGCGCGGGCCCACGCGCCCCGCGCCGCCGGGCAGTCGCATCGGACCGGCCGCTTCGGCTATAATCCCCCCAAGGAGCGGGTTCGCCCGCACGGAGGATTTCCCGCCAAGGAGACCGGCCATGCCGATGTACGAGTACCGCTGCGAAGGCTGCGAGGCCCGGTTCGAGGTGATGCAGCCCCTCAGCTTCCGGCCCGAGGACACCGTCTGCCCCCACTGCCGGGCGCGGAAGGCCACGCGGCTGATGTCCATGTTCGCCTCCAAGATCGTCGGGGACCACAAGCCCGGCTTCAAGGAGATGAAGGCCTACGGCATGCTCAACGAGCGCATGGACAAGCTCCGCAAGCTGCCTCCCATCGTCGGCAAGCGGGCGGACATCAAGCCCAACGTCGTCATCGGCGACGGCAGCGGACCGACGCCCGGGCAGGTCTGAGGCGACGGGCGACGACGGCCCGCTCCGCGAGCGACGGACCCACGACCCAGGAGGATCGCCTTGTACGGCAGACTCATCGGTGTGACCCTGCTGCTCCTCACCGCATTCGGCGCGCCCGGCGCCCGCGCCGGCGAGGCCTCCGGGAACCTGCTCATCGCCGGCAACGGCCCGGAGATGCCGACGATCGAGCGGCTGGCCCGGGCCTTCGAGAAGGCCAATCCCCGCGCCTACGTGGACATCCAATGGCAGGAGCACCTGAAGCCCGTGGAGATGGTGAAGGCGGGCCAGGCGGACATCGCGGTGACCGGCCGCGAGGAACCGGGCCTGAAGGCCGTCCAGATCGGCTGGGACGGCATCGCGGTCATGGTCAACCTGTCGAACCACACGAAGGAGGTCACGAAGGAACAGGTGTCCGACATCTTCACCGGCAAGGTGCGGACCTGGGCGGACCTCGGAGGCCCCGAGACGCGCATCCTCCTGATCGACCGCCCCAAGAACCGCAACCTCCGCGACGCCTTCGAGCAGTACCTGGGCATCGCCGGCAAGATTCCCGACTCGGCCAAGGTCATCGGGCCGGACGACAAGGCGATCAAGACGGTCGCCGGCACGCTCCCGCCCCTCTCCGCGGTCACCTACATCTCCCTCGGCGCGGCCCGCGAGGCGGTCAGCTCCGGGGTGGCCGTGCGGCTCCTCCCCGTGGACAAGGTCGAGCCCGAGGAACCCACCGTCCGCGACGGGCGGTACAAGCTCCGCCGCCCCCTCCTGCTCGTGACGGCCCAGACGCCGAGCCCCGTCGCCGACGCCTTCATCCAGTTCGCCCTCTCGCCCGAGGGCCAGCGGCTCGTGGACGAACTTTATACTCCCGTGGTGGACGGCCAGAAATAATCGCACCATCCGTACTCACCGGTCCGAAGGAGGCGTTATGGGTCCGCATTCTTACGCGTTCATCGTCGCGACGATCGTCTTGAGCCTCGTCCTGGCCGGCCCCGTGAGGGCCGCCGAGCCGGCCCAGCCCGGCGAGCCGCCCGCCCCCGCCCCACCGACGGGGACGTCCGCCGCTCCCGACGCCGGCAGCAACGTGGAGGGGTCGGGGTTCAGCCTGTTCGACACGGAGTCCATCAAGGGCTTCGACGAATCCAAGGTCCAGAAGGACCCCGTCTGCGACCGCAGCAAGCGGCCCCGCATCCTGAAGGTGGAGCCCGACGAGGTGAAGCCCGGCGACAGGGTCGTGATCAAGGGCGAGAACTTCGGAACCAAGGAGTGCCTCCACAGCGTCACCTTCAGCTCCGCCGCCGGCGCGAAGGTGGACTTCACGTACGTCAACGACAGCACGATCGAGGCGGTCGTCCCCGAGGGCCGGAGCGGCATGAGCTTCGTCGTGGTCGTCTCCGGCAGCGGCAGCGCCCAGTCCAAAGGCGTCCTGATCAAGAGCAAGTAGGCGGAGCGGCCGGGGCGGGGGCCGGGGCGCGGTTCCGCCCCCGGCCCCCGCCGCCTCCCGCTCCCGAGTCCCCCTCCGGCAGGCTCGACAACTCCGCGGAGCCTGTGCTACCTTACCGCCTTCCGGCCGCCCGCCGGCGCCACGACCGCCATCTCGGGACCGAACCCAGGCACGTCCGGCCATGTTCAAGAAGATCCTGGTCGCCAACCGCGGCGAGATCGCCATGCGCGTCATCCGCGCCTGCCGCGAGTTGAACGTGGCCACGGCCGCCATCTACGCCGAGCAGGATTCCACGGGCATCTACGTCAAGAAGGCGGACGAGGCCTACCTCGTCGGTCCGGGCCCGGTGAAGGGTTTCCTGGACATGGAGCAGATCGTCGGCCTGGCCAAGCGGATCGAGGCCGACGCCATCCATCCCGGCTACGGCTTCCTCTCGGAGAACGACGCCTTCGCCCAGCTCTGCCACGACTCGGGGATCACCTTCATCGGGCCCTCGCCCCGGGCCATCCGGCTGCTGGGCGACAAGATCCAGGCGCGCGAGCTGGCCAAACAGGTCGGCGTGCCCATCGTGCCGGGCACGGCGGGCGCGGTGACGGACGTGGACGAAGCCCGCGCCTTCTGCCGGGAGGTCGGTTTTCCCGTCATCATCAAGGCCAGCGCGGGCGGCGGCGGCCGAGGCCTCCGGGTCGTCCGCTCCGAGGCGGAGCTGGCGGTCGGCATGGAGACGGCCGCGCGCGAGGCGCAGTCCGCCTTCGGCGACGGCAGCGTCTTCATCGAGAAGTACATCGAGCGGCCGCATCACATCGAGTTCCAGCTCCTGGCCGACCGGCACGGGCACATCATCCACCTGGGGGAGCGCGACTGCTCGATCCAGCGACGGCACCAGAAGCTCATCGAGATCGCGCCCTCCCTCATCCTGACGCCGCGCCTGCGCGCGGAGATGGGCGAGGCCGCCGTCGCCCTGGCGCGCGCCGTGCACTACGACAACGCGGGCACGGCCGAGTTCCTCCTGGACCAGGCGGGACGCTACTACTTCATCGAGATGAACCCTCGCATCCAGGTCGAGCACACGGTCACGGAGCAGATCACCGCCGTGGACATCGTCCGCTCCCAGATCGCGATCGCGGCCGGCGAACCCCTGGGCATCAGCCAGGAGGACGTGACGCTGCAGGGGTACGCCATCCAGTGCCGGATCAACGCGGAGGACCCCCGGAACGACTTCCGGCCCGCCACGGGCACGGTCACGGCCTACCTCTCGCCGGGGGGCATCGGCGTGCGGATCGACGGCGCCGTGTACAAGGACTACACCGTGCCGCCCTACTACGACGCGCTGCTGGCGAAGCTCACCGTGCGGGGCCGCACGTGGGAGGAGACGGTCAGCCGGATGCACCGCTCGCTGGAGGAATACGTGCTGCGGGGCGTCCCGACGACGATCCCCTTCATGAAGCGCATCATGGAGGACCCGGACTTCCGCGCGGGGCGGTTCGACACTGCCTACTTGGAGAGCCATCCGGACCTGTTCGACTACGAGTCCACCATCGACCCGGAGGACCTGGTGCTGGCCCTGTCCGCGGCCATCGCCTGCTACGAGGGTCTGTAGGGACCGCGCATGGCGAGAAAGACGCTGAAGACCCGCGCGAAGAAGACGGCGCCCAAGCCGAAAGCGAGGGCCGCGGCCCCCGCCCGCAAGCGGCCCGTCAAGCCCGCCCATCCGCTGGAGTGGGTGGAGGACGCGCCGGCCAAGCGGCTGATGATCACCGACGTCGCCCTGCGCGACGGGCACCAGTCGCTGCTCGCCACCCGCATGCGCACGGAGGACATGCTGCCCATCGCCGCGAAGCTCGACGCGGTGGGCTACTGGTCGCTGGAGGTCTGGGGCGGCGCCACCTACGACACCTGCCTGCGCTACCTCAAGGAGGACCCCTGGGAGCGGCTGCGCGCGCTGCGGGCGGCCATGCCCAACACGAAGCTCCAGATGCTCCTGCGCGGCCAGAACATCGTCGGCTACCGCCACTACGCGGACGACGTGCTGGAACGCTTCATCGAGCGCTCCGCCGCCAACGGCATCGACGTCTTCCGCATCTTCGACGCGCTGAACGACGTACGGAACATGGAGCGGGCCATCCGCGAGGTGCGGGCCCAGGGCAAGCACGTCCAGGCGGCCCTCTGCTACACGGTCAGCCCCGTGCACAGCCTGGACCGCTTCGTGGACCTGGCCCGGCAGCTCGAGGACCTCGGCGCCGACACGATCTGCATCAAGGACATGGCGGGCCTGCTCGCCCCCTTCGACGCCTACCAGCTCGTCCGCCGGCTGAAGGAGGCGGTGCGGGTGCCGATCCAGCTCCATTCCCACTACACTTCCGGGATGGCCTCCATGTCGGCGCTGATGGCGATCCGCGCCGGGCTCGACCACCTGGACACCGCGATCTCGCCGCTGGCCGGCGGGACCTCCCATCCGCCGACCGAGACCATGGTGGCCGCGCTGCGCGGCACCCCCTACGACACGGGCCTGACGCTGGAGCCGCTCGCCCCGATCGCCGAGCATTTCCGGAAGGTCCGGAAGAAGTACCATCAGTTCGAGAGCGACTACACGGGCATCGACGCGGAGATCCTCGCCTCGCAGATTCCGGGCGGCATGCTCTCGAACCTCGCGGCCCAGCTCGCCGAGCAGAAGGCGCTGGACCGGATGAAGCAGGTCCTGGAGGAGGTGCCCCAGGTGCGCAAGGACATGGGGTACCCCCCGCTCGTGACGCCCAGCAGCCAGATCGTCGGCACGCAGGCGACGCTGAACGTGCTCACCGGCGAGCGCTACAAGGTCATCACCAACGAGACGAAGAACTACTTTTTGGGCCTCTACGGCCGCCCGCCGGGCCCGCTGAACCCCGAGGTCCTGGCGCGGGCGATCGGCGACGAGCAGCCGATCACCGGCCGGCCCGCCGACCGCCTCGACCCCGAGCTCGCCAAGGCCCAGGCGGAGCTGGGCGGCAAGGCGAGCGTCGAGGACGCCCTGTCGCTCGTCCTGTTTCCCGCCGCGGCCCGGCAATACTTCGAGGAGCGGGCGAGCGGCCAGCTCAAGCCGGAGGCCCTGGAGCCGCCGCCGGAGAGCGGCCCGGCCGTGGCCCACGAGCTGCACCTCGCCCCGGTCGAGTTCAACGTCACCGTGCACGGCGAGTCCTACCACGTGCAGGTGGAGGGCTCGGGGCGCAAGACCGACGGCCGCAAGCCCTACTACATCCGCGTCAACAACAAGCTCCAGGAAGTCTACCTGGAGCCGATCGAGGAAGTGCTGGCCGGCGTCCCCGAGCCGGCGGACAGCGGCAAGAAGGCCGCGCCCAAACGGCCCAGGCCCACGAAGCCGGGCGACGTGGCACCGCCGATGCCGGGCCGCGTCGTCAAGGTGCTCGTCGCCCGGGGCGATCAGGTGAAGCAGGGCGACCCGGTGCTGATCATCGAGGCCATGAAGATGGAAAGCCGCGTCCCCGCCCCGATCGCCGGCCGCGTCGTCGAGGTGCTGGTGGCCGCGGGCGACGACGTCAAGACCGACGAGACCCTGATCCGTCTGGAGTGACCGTGCGGCGGCCGTCCGCGTCCCCGCTCCGGCCCGCGCTCCTCCTCATGTGCCTCCTCGCCGGCTGCGCCGCCTCCCCCGACCCGCCGTCCCGGTTCGACCGGATCGAGCCCCTGCCCGTCAAGACCGTCGTGGTCGGCGGCCACCGCCTGGCCTATCTCGACCGCGGCGAGGGCCCGCCGGTCATCCTGCTCCACGGCCTGGGCGGGGCCATGTGGCACTGGGAGCACCAGCAGGACGCGCTCGCCGCCGGCCGCCGCGTGATCACGCTCGACCTGCTCGGCTCCGGCTTCTCGGACAAGCCGGACCTCGACTACACGCCGCAGGAGGTCATCGACTCCTTCCGCGGCTTCCTGGACGCGCTCGCGATCCCGCGCGCCTCGCTCGTCGGCAACTCGATGGGCGCCGGGCTGGCCGTCGCCATGGCCCTCTCCCATCCGGAGCGGGTGGACCGCCTCGTGCTCATCGCCGGCTTCCCCGACCGCGTCCGCGAGCGGCTGACGAGCCCGCTCTTCCGGCGGGCCGTGGACTCCCGCGTCCCGATCTGGCTGGCGCAGCTCGGCAACTGGTTCGCGGGCCGAGGGACGACCCGACACATCCTGGAGGAGATCGTCTACGACCCCTCGCTCATCACGCCGCTCGTCGTCGAGCGGTCTTACCGCACCCGGCGGGACTGGGGCTTCCTCGCGCCGACGCTCAAGATGACCCGCAACCTCGCCCTGTGGGAGGAGGGCTTCGCGAAGCGCCTGGGCGAGGTCCGGCACCCGACCCTCATCATCTGGGGCGCGGAGGACCGGCTCTTCCCGCCCCAGGTGGGCCGGGACCTCCAGGCCCTGATCGCCGGCTCCCGCCTCGAGGTCATCCCGCAGGCCGGCCACCTGCCCCAGTGGGAACGGCCGGACCTCGTCAACCCGCTCCTCGCTTCATTTCTGCATCCTTGACAGCCCCGCCCCCCGCCGGTATTCTCGGCCCGTATAGTCGACTCTTCATCGCGGAGGCCAGCATGCCGGACACGATGCTCCGTACCACGAAGCCGGTTTTCCCCCTGCTCCTGCTCCTGGCAGCCGCCGGTTGCGCCGGACCCGGCGCCGACGGCAAGGCCGCCTTCGCCTACGACGACGGTCTGGCGGTGGCCAAGGGCAGCGCGGCCGCGGGGGACGGGCAGACCGTCCTGTTCCAGGGCAAGCCCCTCGCGCTCGCCGGGACGGGCGTGAAGGTCGGCGACCGGCTGCGCGACGTCCGGGTCGCCGCGACCGATCTCTCGCTGGTCAACATCGCCGAGGGCAAGGGCAAGGTCCGGATCATCAGCATCGTGCCCTCCTTAGACACCAAGGTCTGCGAGCAGCAGACCCACTACCTGAGCGAAAAGAACGGCGGCCTGGACCGGGACGTCGAACTCGTCACGGTGAGCGTGGACACTCCCTTCGCGCAGAAGCGCTTCGCCAAGGAGGCGGGCATCGCGAACATCACTTTCCTGTCCGACTACCGGGGCGGCGACTTCGGGAAGGCCCACGGGCTGCTCGTCGAGGGCCCGCACATCCTCGCCCGCACCGTGATGGTGGTGGACAAGGACAACGTCATCCGGTACCTGCAGATCACCCCCGAGCTCGCGCAGATGCCGGACATGGAGTCGGCCTTCCGGGCCGCCAAGGCGCTGCTGTAGCGGAGGCCCTGTCGGGTCACGGGCATCGGTTCACGGAGCCCCGACACGGACCGCTGACGACCGGCGACTGATCACGCAGCCATCATGGCCCACTACGACCTGCTCGTGATCGGAACCGGACCCGCCGGCCAAAAGGCGGCCATCCAGGCCGCCAAGCTCGGCAAGAAGGTCGGGATCATCGAGCGCAAGGAGGTGGTCGGCGGCGTCTGCATCAACACCGGCACCATCCCCAGCAAGTCCCTCCGCGAGGCCGTCCTCTACCTCTCCGGCTTCCACCAGCGCAGCCTCTATGGCCAGTCCTACCGCGTCAAGCAGGACGTCACGATGGAGGACCTGGCCTTCCGCTGCAACCACGTCGTCAAGCGCGAGATCGAGATCATCCAGAACCAGATGTCCCGCAACCGGGTGGACATGATCTTCGGCGCCGCGCGCTTCGAGGGCCCCCATCGGCTCGCGGTCGTGCAGGCCCGCGGCACGGTCGAGCACACGGCGGACTTCATCGTCATCGCGGTCGGCACGGAACCGGCCCGCCCCGGGCACATCCCCTTCGACGGGACCTCCGTCATCGACACGGACGGCCTCCTGGCGCTCAAGGTCCTGCCCACGTCGCTCACGATCGTCGGCGGCGGCGTGATCGGCTGCGAGTACGCCTCGATCCTCGCGACCATGGGCGTCCAGGTCGTCCTGATCGAGCGGCGCCCCCGCCTCCTGGAGTTCGTGGACACCGAGATCATCGAGGCGCTCCAGTACCACATGCGGAGCATCGGCGTGACCCTGCGCTTCAACGAGGAGGTCGTGGCCGTCGAAAAATCGGGCGAGGGGCGGGCGACGGTCCGGCTCAAGAGCGGGAAGGTCGTCTCCGCCGCCACCCTGCTGTATTCGGTGGGCCGGGTCGGCGCGACCGCCGACCTGAACCTGGAGGCGATCGGCCTCCGGCCCGACGAGCGCGGTCGGCTCGCCGTGAACGAGAACTTCCAAACGGCGGTCCCGCACGTCTACGCCGCCGGCGACGTCGTCGGCTTTCCCGCCCTGGCCTCGACCTCCATGCAGCAGGGCCGCCACGCGGCCTGCCACGCCTTCGGCATCCCCTGCCGGACCGAGACCCGGCTGCTGCCCTTCGGCATCTATTCGATCCCGGAGATCTCCATGGTCGGGCCGAGCGAGGACGACCTGACCAAGGCGGGCATCCCCTACGAGGTCGGCATCGCGCGCTACCGGGAGATCGCGCGGGGACAGCTCATCGGCGACGAGTCCGGCATGCTCAAGCTGCTCTTCCACCTCAAGACGCGCGAGCTGCTCGCGGTGCACGCCATCGGCGACGGGGCCACGGAGCTGATCCACATCGGCCAGGCCGTCCTCGCCTACCATGGGAAGATCGACTACTTCGTGGACACGGTCTTCAACTACCCGACGCTGGCGGAATGCTACAAGGTCGCCGCCCTGGCGGGGATCAACCGGCTGCCGCGCGCCTACCTGCCGGAGGGGCTGCTGGACCAGGACCCGCAGCCGCCGGCCTCGTCCTGACGGAGGCGGGAGCCCATGATGCCGTACGACCTGCTCGTGATCGGCAGCGGACCCGCCGGCCAGAAGGCGGCGATCCAGGCCGCGAAGCTGGGCAAGCGCGTCGCGCTCGTCGAGAAGGAGCGGGCCGTCGGCGGGGCCTCCGTCAACACCGGCACGCTGCCCTCCAAGACGCTCAAGGACGTCATCTACCACCTGCACGGCTTCAAGCAGCGCGCCTTCACCGACGTCTCCTGCTCCCTGCGGAAGGCCGTCACGTTCCGCGAGCTGATGCGGCGCAAGGACCGGGTCATCGCGCAGGAGGTGGAGATCGTCTCCCACCAGCTCGATCGCAACGAGGTGGACGTCGTGCACGGCGCCGGCGCCTTCGTGGACCGGCACACGGTCCGCGTCACCCCGCGCCACGGACAGGTCACGCTGCTGCGGGGCGAGCACATCGTCATCGCCACCGGCTCGCGCCCGCGCCGCGCCGCCGACATCCCCTTCGACGAGCGCACGATCTGCGACTCCGACGCGATCCTCTCCACCGAGGCCATCCCCAAGAGCATCACGGTGATGGGCGGCGGCGTCATCGGCTGCGAGTACGCCTCGATGTTCGCCGCCTTCGGCATCCAGGTCACGCTCGTGGACCGGCGCAAGGAGCTGCTGCGGTTCGTGGACCAGGAGATCGCCCAGGCGCTGGTCCACCACATGCGGGAGAACGGGATGGTCACGCGGCTGGGGGAGGAGATCGCCGGCGTCGAGACCGACGCGCGCGGGCGCGCGGTCGTCTCGTTCAAGAGCGGCAAGAAGGTCGTCTCCGACATGCTGCTCTACGCGATGGGCCGCATCGCCAACACGGACACCCTGAACCTGGAGGCCGCCGGGCTCTCCGCCGACCCCCAGGGCCAGATCACGGTCAACGAGCACTACCAGACGCTGGTCCCGCACATCTACGCGGTTGGCGACGTCATCGGCTTTCCCGCCCTGGCCTCGACCTCCATGGAGCAGGGCCGCCTGGCTGCCTGCCACGCCTTCCACGTGCCCCAGCCCGCCCTCCCCAAGATCATGCCCTACGGCATCTACACGATCCCCGAGATCTCCACGGTGGGCAAGAACGAGGAGGAGCTGACCGAAGCCGGCACCCCCTACGAGGTCGGCCGGGCCCGCTACCGGGAAATCGCGCGCGGGCAGATCGTCGGCGACCTGGACGGCCTGCTCAAGCTCGTCTTCCACCGGGAGACGCGGGCGCTGCTGGGGGTCCACATCATCGGCGAGGGGGCCACGGAGCTGATCCACATCGGCCAGGCCGTGCTGACCTACGGCGGCCAGGCGGACTTCTTCGTCCACAACGTCTTCAACTACCCCACCCTGGCGGAGTGCTACCGGACGGCCGCGCTGGACGGCCTGAACCGGCTGGCCGCGTCCTGAGCCCCCATGTCGTTCTGCGACGCGCTTCGGAAGAAGGCCATGCCGATCTGGGACGCGCAGCTCCGGCATCCCTTCGTGGTCGCGCTGGGGCGCGGCACCCTGCCCGAGCGCAAGTTCCGCTACTACATCCTGCAGGACGCGCGCTTCCTGGGCGAGCTGGCGCGGGTGTTCTCGGCGGCGGCGCAGCGGGCGCCGGAGTCGGAGTCGGCGCTCCGGTTCATCAAGCTGGCCGAGGAAACGATCACGGTGGAGCGGAGCCTGCACGAGCGGTACGGGGCGCGTTGGCGGATGACGCCGGCCGAGATGCAGGCGGTGCCGATGGCGCCGACGACCCACGCCTACACGCGCCACATGCTGGCGGTGGCGGCGAGCGGCACGGCGGCGGAGATCGCGGTCGTGGCGCTGCCCTGCGCGTGGATCTACTGCGTGGTCGGGAAGCATCTGTTGCGGAAGGGCCCGCCTGAGCCGGGGCATCGCTACCGGGACTGGCTGCTGCTGTACGGATCGCCCGAGTTCGCGGCGGTGCAGCGGTGGATGCGGGCGCGGGTGGACGAGTGGGCCAAGGCGGCGGGGGCGGCGGAGCGCCGGCGGATGGAGGAAGCCTTCGTGATCAGCTCGCGCTACGAGTGGATGTTCTGGGAAATGGCCTGGACGGAGGAGCGGTGGCCGGTATAGGTCGGTCGTGGCGGCCAAGGCCGGGAGGCGCTCTCCGCTCGAAGCCCCAGAGCGCCGAGAGCTCCCCCGCCCCACGATTTCCTTGGACACCGATGTGGGGCATACCGCCCCCACGTGATGGAGGTGTCCATGGCGAAGTCGAAGGCGGAGCGCGGCCGCTTCTCCTCGCGCAAGCAGGTTGACGCTGGGCTGCGGGCAGGCGGGCCCCTTGGCCCCGAGCCGGGCTCAGCGCACCTTGGGACCGCGGTCCCACGAGGGGACGATCACCGCCGACGCGGCCCGCAGGTCGGGCTGAATACGGCATGAACCGTCTCCAAAACATCGGGGGCGGTACAGACGCACGCCCTCGCCGCCGATCACAGCCCCCGCGGGGGCAGCTTCGGGTTGAGCACCCGGCGGGCGCCTTCGGCGCCGATCACGGGCAGTCGGGCGGGGTTGAGGAGCCCGATCTGGACGAGGACGCTCGCCTGGTCCCAGTAGATGTGCTCGTGGGTGATCTTGCCGTCCTTGATCCCGACGATGACCGCGAAGGCAGCTTCGACTCGCTTGCCCGTGGGGGGCACGCCGGGAAGCATCCAGTCGATCGTCTTGGTGTGGGTAAAGCTGATGACGATTTCGTCCACGATCTGATCGGTCCCGATGGTGCGCGAGACGTTCACCATCTTGACGTCGGGGGGAAAGAATTTTCCGACGAGGTAATCCCGGTAGAACTCACGAACCCCTTGGGCGCCGACCCCGCCCATCATGGTCGGGACATTGTGCAGATGGGGGCTGTTCGACATGGTCGCCATCGTCGTGTCGAGGTCGCCGTCCAGCTCGGCCTTGACATGACGGTCCAAGAGATCGCTCATGGCCTGCTGGGCGGCGGTCAATCGGCCTGTCATGGATCATCCTCCTTCCGGCTCGCGCGCCGCGCGCTGGTGACGCTGATCGCTTCCCGTTCAATCGTTTCGACATCCAAACGGAAGGGCGGGCCCGGCGGAGCGCCGCCTCGGTGGGAATGATGAGACGCGAGGGCGGAGGCCAGGTGGGCGATGTGCTCGGGAGTGCGGCGGTAGACGATGTCCAGGTCCTGCGTCAGCCTGGCCGATCCATGCGCTGTGGCCGCGGCCCCACCGATGAGGATGAATTCGACCTGGTGCTGGACAAGGCGGCGGGGCATGGCGCCCCCCGCCCGCTCCTCCGGCTGTCCCGATTCTTCCCGCGCATCCCGACCTCGCGCGGGGTCGGACTCTGACATGCCGCCCACGAAACCTCAACGGCCCCCCGCCTTCAGGATTCTGGACCAGGACGACGGCTACGCGAAGGGACGGGGCTATCCGATTCCCCGATTCCTCCAGCCCTTCCTCTGGCGCGCCTACCAGCGCTGGCGCGGGCGCAAGGCTTCCGCCGACCGCCTGTAGCCCCACCCTACGGCGCCGGCTTTTTCGGCGCCGGCTGCCTCCCCTTCGCCTGCTCGCGGAGCCGCGCCAACTCCTCCGCCTGGGCGTCGAGCTGGCGCTTGAGCCGGTCCACGTCGTCCTTGAGCTTCGAAACCTGGCCGCGCAGCTCCTCCGCCGCGCCGGCCTCCCCGCCCTCCGTCGGGGGCGGCGGCGCGGGCACCGGCACCTCGACCGGCCGGAGCGACGCGAGGAAGCCCCGGTAGTCCACCACCAGCTCGCTCGACGGCGGGCTGCCGTGGCCGCCCATCCAGTTCTCCTGCTCCGACACCATGTAGGGCCGCCCGTCGAAGGTGAGCGCCCGGCCCCGCCGCTTGAGGGGCCGCAGCGGATTGGCTTCGATGTCCTTGGCGTCGTCCCCCTGCGCGACGGGATCGCGGTGGTTGGCGAGCAGGACGTGCAGTTGTGTCTCGCGGACGAAGAAGCCGCCCGAAGTCATGGTCGGCGTCGCCCCGTCGCTCCCCCGGAGCACGAAGGCGATCCACTCCGACGGGCGGGCGCTTTGAAAGGCCTTCCGCAGCGCGGGAGTCAGCCGGGCGATCTCCTCCTGGGTGAAGACCGGCACGGGCGGCGGCGCCTTCTGGAGGATGCCGACCTGTTGCTCTAGGAGCAGCCGGCCCAGGATCGCCCGCAGGTCGGGCTCGGCCCAGTCCATCGGATGGTCGAAGGTCTCGTCCGGGTTTTTGGTGGGATCGCGGTAGGAGTCCAGCCGGACGGTCAGGACGCCGTCCTGCTGCACCGGACGGGTGGAGAGCGCGGCCTCCGCGCAGCCCAGGAGCCCGATCGCCAGGCCGCCCGCCAGGACCCGTCCGATCACCGAGCCTCCTTCGCGCGCGGCCGCGCTCATCGCCGTTACCGGGCCGGCTTCTTGGCCGGTGGCTTGGCTTTCGGCCCGGCGAGCTGGGCCTTGAGCCGCTCCAGCTCCGCAGCCTGCGCCTCGAGCTGCTTCTTGAGCCGCTCGTTCTCCGCCTGCAGGGTCGAGAGCTGCTGCGGCAGGCTCGGCGCCTCCCGGTCGGCCGCCGGCGTCTGGGCCGGCGCCGCGGCCGCCCGCTTGGCCTGCTCCTGCGCCCGGAGCGCCGACAGGAAGGCCCGATGGTCCAGCACCATCTCGGCGGCGGCCGGCGCGCCGTCCTCGCTCATCCAGCTCTGGGCGACGGACACGACATAGCCGTGGCCGTCGAAGGCCAGAACCTGGTCCCGTTTCTTCACCGGCCGCAGGGGATTGGCCCGGACCGTCCCGATCCCGTCCCGTCCCGACGCGATCGGCTCCAGCCAGTTGGCGATCAACACGTGCAGGCGCCGGTCCTTGATGAAGAAGGCGCCGGAGGTCGTCCGCGGCGCGGGCCCGTCGTAGTTGGTCAGGGCGAAGCCGATCCATTCCGTCGGGCCCGCGGCCTTGAAGGCCCGCGAGAGGTAGGGCGCGAGCTGCGCGGTCTCGGCCGGGGTGAACACCAACTCGGGCGCCGGCTTCCGCGACAGCGAGGCGACCCTGTCCTGCATGAGCAGCCGGCTCAGGATGGCGGCCAGGTCCGCCTCGGCCAGGTCGGCGGGATGGTCGAACTGGACCTGCGCGGCGCGCTGGGGGTCGCCGTAAGTTTCCAGGCGCAGGAACCATCCCTGCTCGTTGATCAGCGGCGGGCGCGGGGCGAAGAGCGGACCGGAGCACCCCGTCAGGACGAGGAGCAGGGCGCAGGCGCCCGCGAGCCGGCCCGGGCGATCCACCATGAGAGAGCCTCCTTGACTGAGCGGCACTTATACACAAAGGCGCCGGGCGGGGCAACCGGAACCGTCGCGACCGGTCCGGCCGGTCGTGACATGGGCCGCGGCTGGTGGTATAACTGCGCTCCCGTACCCATCATGACGATCAGGCAAGCGCTCACCATCGCGGGCTCCGATTCCGGCGGCGGCGCGGGCATCCAGGCCGACCTCAAGGCCATGGCCGCCAACGGCGTCTTCGGCCTCTCGGTCATCACCGCGATCACGGCCCAGAACACCAGGGGCGTGACCGCCGTCCACGAGCTGCCCGTGGACATCATCGAGGCGCAGCTCGACGCGGTCTTCGACGACTTCGACGTGGCCGCGGTCAAGACCGGCATGCTGTCCTCCGCGGCCATCGTGGAAGCGGTCGCCCGGCGACTCCGCGAGCGCAAGGTGGATCGCCTCGTCGTGGACCCCGTGATGCTCGCGAAGAGCGGCCAGGCGTTGCTGCGGGAGGACGCGATCGCGCGCCTGCAGGCGGACCTCATCCCGCCGGCGCTCGTCGTCACCCCGAACGTGCCGGAGGCCGAGCGGCTCTCGGGCCTGCGGATCGGCACCCTGGCGGACGCGCGCCGGGCGGCCAAGGCCATCCACAAGCTGGGCTGCCGCCACGTCCTCATCAAGGGCGGCCACCTCCTCGCGGAGCGGGCGACCGACCTGCTCTACGACGGCCGGTTCTTCACCGTCTTCAAGGGCGAGTTCATCGACACGCCCCATACCCACGGCACGGGCTGCACCTACGCCTCGGCCATCGCGGCCCAGCTCGCCAAGGGGAAGGCCCTGCCCGAGGCGGTGCAGGCCGCCAAGACCTACGTCACCGAGGCGATCCGCCACCACCTGGCCATCGGCCACGGCACGGGCCCCACCCACCACTTCTACTTTCTCGCGGAGTGAGGGACCCGGACCGATGCGCGCGCAGTTCCGCCCGCCCCTCTTCCTGCTCACCGGCTTCGGCTGGCTGGCGCTCTCCGCGCTGCTGGGGCTGGGGCTCTTCCTCGCCCCGCTGGTCGGGACGCCCCTGCCGGCGGTCCTGCGCCTCGTCCACGTCCACGCCGCCCTCGTCGGCGGCATCGCCCAGATGATCCTCGGCGCGCTGCTGGCCTTCATCCCGCCGCTGCTGCTCACGGGACGCGACCGGCCGGCCTCCCATCCCCTGCTCTACGCCGCGATCAACGGCGGCGCGGTCGGGCTGGTTGCGGGCTTCGCGCTCGGCCGGTTGGAGATCGTCGCCCTCGCGGGCGGCTTCGTCGCCCTCGCCTTCCTCGCGGTCGCCGGCGACGCGCTGCGCCAGGCCCGCGCGAGCGTGAACTCGCCGCCGCTGAACCTCTGGTTCTACGGCGTCGCGCTCCTGCTCCTGTTCGGCGGGTTGGCCTACGGCGAGGGCATGGCCCTGCGGCTGTTCGCCGCGACCACCTACGGGCAGGCGAGGCTGGCGCACATCCACCTCAACCTGCTGGGCTTCGTCACCCTGACGATCATCGGCACGATGCACAACCTGTTTCCGACCGTCCTCGGCGCGCCGCTCCACAGCCCGCGCCTGGCCCGCTGCACCTTCTTTCTCCTGCCGGCCGGCATCCTGCTCCTGATCGCCGGGTTCCTCCTCGGCCGGGTCTGGGTCCAGATCGCAGCGGGCGCGGCGCTGCTCGCCGGCGTCGTCCTGTACGCGGCCAACATCCTCCTGACCTGGATCGGCGCGGGCCGGCCCCGCCGCGTCGCGTCCGATCACTTCCTGCTCGCGACCGTCCAGCTCGTCCTGGGGGTGGCCGCCGGCATCCTGGTCAGCGTGAACGCGCTCTGGGACCCGCCGGCCGTGCCCTTCGGGGCCCTGCACCTGATGGCCTACACCCACCTGGCGCTCGTCGGCTTCGTGTTCCAGACCGTGGCCGGCGCCCTCTCGCACCTGCTGCCGATCATGTTCGCGGTCGCGCGCGTCGCGAGCAACAAGAAGCGGGGGGCCTACCTGGCCGAGCTGACCGCGATCGTCGAGCGCTGGCGCCCCCTCCAGCTCTGGGCCTTGAACCTCGGCACGGTGGGCCTGGCCCTCACCGCCGCGCTCGTCTGGCAGCTCCCCCTCGCCGCCCCCGAGGTCACGGCGGCGAGCTGGGCGAGCGGCGGCCTGCTCCTGCTCGGCCTGGGTCTCCTGGCGGGCAAAGTGGTCCTCGTGGTCGGCCGCCGGCCTCCGTCGTAGCCGACGTTCTGCTAGAATGGCGGCCATGGAACAGGCCCTTCCCTTCACCGATCCGGACGGCCGCCGCGTCGCCGGCGTCCTGGCCTTGCCGGAGGCCGCCACCGACCGGATCGTCCTGCTCTGCCACGGCTTCCTGTCCAACAAGAACAGCTCGACCAACCGGGCCCTGACCAGGCTGCTGAACGAGCGCGGCCTCGCGACCTTTCGGTTCGATTTCCTCGGCCAAGGCGAGAGCCAGGGGCCCTTCGCGGAGATCACGGTCGCGCGGGCGCTGGCCCAGGCGCTCGCGGCCCTCGACCTGATCGCCGCGCGCGGGTTCTCGCGGCTCGGGCTGGTCGGCTCCAGCTTCGGGGGCCTCGTCGCGACGCACGCCGCCGCCCGCTGGGCGGAGGAGGGGCGCCGGCTCGATGCGCTGGCGCTCAAGTGCCCGGTGCCGGACTTTCCGGAGATGTTGGAGCGGGAGTTCGGCGCGGCGGGCATGGCGGAGTGGAAGGCCACCGGGACGATCCCGGACGTCACCGGCAACCCCGGCCGCGTCCCGCTGCGCTACGCCTTCTACGAAGACTGCCGGCGGCACGTCGCCTACGGGCCGGCCAAGGCGATCACGGCCCCGACCCTGATCGTCCAGGGCGACCGGGACGAGTACGTCTCCCTCGATCAAGCCCGACGCCTGATGGACGCGCTCCAGACCGAGAAGCGGCTGGCGGTGCTGCCGGGCGCCGATCACGGCTTCACGCGGCGGGAGGACTTCACGGCCATGACGACCCTGATCGTGGACTGGCTGGCCGGGCATCTGGGCCGGCCGCGGTGAGGGAGGGCGCCATGTCGCCGAGCGACGGTCTGCGCGAAGCGCAACTGGAGATCCTGAAGGTCCTCTATCCCTGGTACAAAGAGGAGGTCTTCCGCCGGCGGGAGCAGATGATGCGGCTCACGGCCTTCGCGAGCGCCTTCCTCGTGCTGCTGCTCGTGACCATGCTGGCCGTCCCCACCTCGCCGGCGCGGGTCAAGTCCGACCTCACCGTCGCCCTCTTCGCGATCACGGGGGTCGCGCTGTTCTCCTCCGTCTTCGCCTATCTCATCCTCCAGCAGCGCGAGCGGCACCGCCAGGCCAAGCAGGCGCTCATCGAGATCGAGCGGGTGCTGGGGCTCTACGAGCCGGACCTCTACGTACTGGGCAAGTCCCTCTACCCGGAGGAGTGGCAGACCGCCTGGCGGAGCGACCGCAGCGTCACCGTCTACCTCACCGTGCTGGCGGCGCTCACGGTCCTCGTTGTGGCGGCGGTGTGGCTGCGGCCGTAGCGGGGGAAGGGTCGCGTGTCCGGCGTTGAGTGGAAAGAAGCGCGATGCTCGTCATCCGGCTGAATCCGTGGCGCAGCGGAAGCCAAGGTCGCTGTTCCCCGTCGCCGGCGGGCGCGTGAACCCTCCGTAGGTCAGCGGATCGGGGGGCGGCTCGGACCGGGCCCCGCCGCGCAGGACGGCAGTCGGTCCCTCACAGGATGCGCCCGCCCACGACCCAGTGCCGGTCATCCGGCACGTCGATCAGGAGGCGCGTCAGGTTCATCGTCGCCAGTTGACCGGCCACCTCGTCCTCGGTGAAGGCCGCCAGCAGCGAATTGTAGAAGTCGCGGCGCAGGATCGCCGGCTCGCCCGCGGCGTAGCGGTCCACGATGGCCTGCGCGGCCTCGGGCGACTCGGGGCGCAGCAGGTCCATGACGAGGACGCAGGCGCCGGGCTCGGCCAGCCGGCGGATCGCCTGCCAGAACTGCAGGGGATTCGGCAGGTGGTGGAGCAGGCTGTTGGAGATCACGGCGCCGGCCGGCCGATCGAGGGCCACCTGCTGCACCCGCTCGCAGCGCAGCGTGATGCGGCCGTCCAGCTCCGCCACGCGCACCGCCTCCTCCGCGAGTCGGATCATGGCCGGGGAGGCGTCCACGGCGGTGACGGAACAGCCGGGCAGGACCCGCACGAGACGGATCGGGATGTCCGCCGGCCCGCAGCCCAGGTCGAGCACATGCCCCTCGATGAAGTCGGGGAAGTACTCCCGGAAGAGGTCGACGAAGCCCTGGTTTTCCTCCTCGAAGTCGGCCCTCGCGTAGGCCAGGGCCTGCTCGGGATCGTCCATCAGCTCCGGTTCCGGCACACGGTCCATGCGTCCGTCCCTCACGAGCCCACCTGATTCATGAACGTGCCCGCTGCCGTCGCCCGTCTGCGTGTCCGCAGGGACAGGCGGACCCGCCGCTGCGCCGAGCCGGCACGCGGCGTGCCGGCTGGCTCGCCGCTCGGTCGGTCACGGTGCTGCAGGGAGCACGCCTCCCTCTCACCCTCCCTCGCGCCCCCGCGCGCCCGTCTTGCAGGCGACGGCGCGATGTCGCGACGACCCGCCATGAATCAGGCGGGCCGGTCAATCAACTATCTTCGCGCAACTATCTTCGCGCCACCCTCTTCGCGCCACCTTCCACGTCCGACCGTTCACCTTTCACGTTTCACGCCTCCTCCACGCTCACGGGGTCGCCCGGCCGGATGGGCCCGCCGGCCAGCACCCGCGCGTAGAGGCGGCTCCAGCCCGGATAGCGCTCGTGCGAGATGCGCAAGAAGTCGCCCTTACAGAACCATTGTCCGTTAAGCCGGCAGGGCGTCGTGTAGTCCGTGATCTCCAGCCGGACACGCTCCCCGATGCGCAGCCGGGCGCCCGGAGCCAGTCCCCCCCACCCGACCCCGGCGAGCGTGAGATTCTCCCCCGTGGAGCCGGGCTCGATCGCGTGGCCCTCGCCCTTGAGCGCCTCGATCAGCTCCAGCGAGTAGAGGCAGACCGCGCGGTCCGGCCCGCCATGGAACCGGCGGCTGCGCTGGCGATCCCCCTCGACGCCGGACGTCGTGATCCGGGCCTCCGGCACCGGCCGCTTGGGGACGCCGCCGTTGGAGACGTTGATCCGATGGAGCCGGGCCGGCGCCGCCTCCCCCGACAGGGCGAGCCACCCCTCCTGCTCGCGGCGGTCGCGGAGGGCCAGGCCGGTAAGCGCCAGGGCCCCGGCGACCTCGGCCTCGTCCTCGGCGAGCAGGCCGGAGAGCAGCAGCCGGGCGCCGGGGACGGCGGCGCGGCGCAGCAGGGAGGCCGTCTCCAGGAGGGTCCGCCGGTCGAGGTTGGCGAGGATGAGGTCGAACCGGGCGGCCGGCAGCGTGTCGTCGAGCGGCTGGACGCGCAGCTCCAGCTCCTGGCCGAAGCCGTTGGCCGCCGCGTAGTCGCGCGCGCACTCGACGGCCACGGGATCGTGGTCCAGGCCGACCGCCGACGCCGCGCCCAGCCGGAGCGCGGCCATCGCCAGGATGCCGCTCCCCGTCCCGGCGTCCAGCACGCGCTCGCCGCCGCGCACCGTCTCCTCCAACCGCTCGATCAGGAGCCGGGTCGTCGCGTGGTGGCCGCTCCCGAAGGCCTGCTTGGGGTCGAGCACCAGCTCGATGTCGCCGGGCTGCAGCGGCGCCGCCTTCCAGCTCGGCCGGACGACGACGCGCCGGCCGACGCGGATCGGCTCGACCGACTCGGCCCAGGCCGCGTTCCAGTCGCGATCGGCGAGGGGCTCCGCGCGGATCGCGGTACGGGTCGGGTCCTGACCGAGCCGTCTCAGGGCGGCCCGCAGGTCGTCGAGTCGGGAGGGATGCCAGCGCTCCGCCGGCCAGTAGACCCGGATCAGCCCGTTCTCTTGCCAGGCCCCCGTCGCCTCCGGGTCCCCCAGCAGGCTGAGCAGCTCCGCCGGGTCCACCGACGCCGCGATCCGGATTTCCACCCAGCCCTCGCGCACCGCGCCTCTCCTCGAGCCTCCGATTGACGAGTCTGCACGCGACCGGGTAAGGTCCCCCCATGTCCCGGGAACCCGCCTTTCCCCGTGCGGCGGCCCCCGCGCGGCCGCGCGAGCGGGCGCTCGTCCGCCTCCTGGCGAGAACCGACTGCCTGATCAACGCGGGCACCCGGGCCAGCCTCCGCCTCAGCCGCTGGAGGCTGGCGATCGTCCTGACGGGCGCGCTCGCCGCGGTCTCGCTCTACAAGCTCGCCTGGTACCAGGCCGGCGACGCGACGCTCGCCGCCGCCGCGCTCATCTTCCTCGCCGTGGCGCGGTATCATAGCAGGGTCGAAGCGCGGCTGCACCGGATGCGGCGCTGGCGCGACCTCAAGCGCGCCCACCTGGCGCGGCTCCGGCTGGACTGGGACGCGCTGCCCGCCGAGTCGGTCCCCTCCCCGCCCGGCCACCCCTACGCCGCCGACCTCGACCTGACCGGCCGCGCCTCGCTCCTGCGCCTGCTCGACACGACGTTCACCACCCTGGGCCGGGAGCGCCTCGCCGCCCGGCTCCTGGACCAGTCCGTCACCCGGCTCGACCAAGAGACCTGGCGGGAGCGGCAGGGGCTCGCGCGCGAGCTGGCCGGGCGCCCGCTCCTCCGGGACCGTCTCGTGCTGGCCGCGCAGCCCCGGGCCGGGCAGACCGGCTCCATCAACGGCGGCCGCCTCCTGGCGCTCCTGCGGCCGGAGGAGCGGGAGCCCGACCTCCGCCCCCTGCTCGTCCTTCAGTCCCTGCTGGCCGCCTGCACCGTCGCGCTGGGCCTGGGCTCGCTGCTCGCGCTCCTTCCCGCCTACTGGATGATCTCCTTCGGACTGTACGCCACCATCGCGATGCTCAGCCCCGGCGGCACGACGCATGCGTTCGACCGGGCCCAGACCCTGCACCTGGAGCTGCGCCGGCTGGTCGCGGTCTTTCGTTGCCTGGAGCGCCGGTCGTACACGGCCAGCCCGGCGCTGGGCCGCCTCTGCCTGCCGCTGATCGGCGGCGTGCACCGCCCCTCTCGCCGGCTGGCGCGGCTCGCCCGCCTCTGCCACGCGCTCAGCATCCGCGCCCATCCGCTCATCCACCTGGGCCTCAACGCCCTCCTGCCCTGGGACCTCTGGTTCGCCCACCGGCTGGCCCGCCTCCGCGCGCAGATCGCCGGCGAGGCCCCCGGCTGGCTGGACCGGCTGGCCGAGCTGGAAGCGGCCGCCTCGCTGGGGACGCTGGCCTGGCTCAACCCGGACTCGCGCTGGCCCGCGAGACTGCCGGACGCGGGCGAGGGACGGCCCCCTGTGCTGACGGCCCGCGCCCTCGGCCATCCGCTCATCCCGCAGGCTCGCCGGGTCGCCAACGACCTGGAGCTGCGGGGCGCCGGCCGCCTGCTGCTCGTGACCGGCTCGAACATGTCCGGCAAGAGCACCTTCCTCCGCACGGTCGGCCTGAACGTCTGTCTGGCGCAGGCGGGCGGGCCGGTCTGCGCCGAGGCTTTCGAATGGACCTGGGCGCGGCCGTTCTGCTGCATCCGCGTGGACGACTCGCTGGAGGCGGGGCTCTCGTACTTCTACGCCGAGGTGAAGCGGCTCCGGCGGATCCTGGACGAGGCCGGCGCGCGCGACGCCGCGCCCGTCCTCTTCCTCATCGACGAGATCTTCAAGGGCACGAACAACCGCGAGCGGCTGATCGGCAGCGGCGCGTTCCTGCGCGCCCTCGCCGCCCGCAACGGGTTCGGCCTGGTCACGACCCACGACCTCGAATTGACCGAGATCGAGCGGGACGTGCCCGGCGCCGCCAACGCGCACTTCCAGGAGTTCGTCGAGAACGGCTCGCTCGCGTTCGATTATCGGCTGCGGCCCGGCCCCTGCCCGACGACCAACGCGCTGCGGATCATGGCGCTCGAAGGGCTGCCGGTGCCGCAACCGGGGCCGGACCCGCCCCGCCGTTCTTGACAGACGGACGGCGGGCTGCTAGCGTGCGCCTGCCGGTCCGAGCGCCGCATCATCGTTCATCTGGAGGGATGACCATGACCGCATCGCGCTTCCGTCGCACGCTCCTCCCGCCGCTGCTCGCGCTGGCCCTGCTGCCGGCCTGCACCACCAAGGGCACCATCAAGGCAACCACCGACCCGACGACCGACATCCTCTCCAGCACCAGCGGCCGGAGCTGGTTCACGGAGGACGGTCTGGTCCGAGAAGACGCCCGGATCACCGCCTTCATCGCGATCAACTTCGAGAACCTGAAGCAGGACATGGCGCAGGGCCGGGGCGAGTACCTCGCGTCGTTCGGCGCACTGCTCGGCGTCCCGAGCGAGCGCCGGGCCGAGTTCGGTCGGCTGACGCGGGAGAAGTACGGCGAGATCTACGCGACCGCCGGGACCACGCCCGACGAGATGCTGGCCGCGCTCGCGCGGGAGCTGGCCCGCCGGCCCGAGCTGGCGAGGCCGCAGCCGTCGTGAGCTAGCCGGCGGCCTCGGCGGCCCCCTGGCTCGCCGGTCCGCCTTCGCGCGCGCGGGCCGGACGGGCGAGCCCCACCCGCACCGGAAGCCCGTCGTTCAATATGATTTCGTAGGCCGGCGTGCCCGGCACGCGGGCGCCCGGCAGCAGGATGCCGACCAAGTTCAAGGGATCGGCGCCGGAGAGTCTGATCTCGTGGGCCGGCCCGCGCGCGCCGCGGGCCGCCGCCTTGCGCAGGGCGCGGAGGGATTCCACCGCCTCCGGCAGCGCGAACTGCTCGCCGGTGAACCCGTCGACGAACCGCCCGCCCCGCACCTCCCCCCGCAGCTCCAGCCGCCGATAGACCGCCAGCAGGTCCCGCCAGGGCGGGCAGAGCCCCTCGCGCGTGAGCAGGTCCCGGAAGACCACGCCGTACCGCCGCAACAACTGCCGGGCGGCCCGCTCCGACGACGTGAGGGGGGACGGGGGCGGCGCGAGCGACGTCCGGAGGAGCGACCAGCGGCCGGCGCCGTGTCGCGCACGCCTGGCCCCCTCCCGTCCCTCGGCGCGACGCCGGCGCGGGTCGAGCAACGCGCGCAGGCTGTCGAAGCCGTCCGCCGTCACCAGCCCCGCCGCGACCAATTCCCACAGCCCGTCCTCCACCTCGGCCGGCAGCCGGCCGGTGCCGGCGACGAGGTCGGCGAAGAAGCTCGCCCCGCGCGACGAGAGGCACCGGTGGAGGTCCTGCGCGGCCGGGCTCAGCCCGCGCGCCGGCTCTGGTCCGCCGCGTGGAGCCCCGGGCCTCTCCCCGTCCGCCAGGGCCAACAGCCAGGCCCCGTCCTCCCGCGGGTAGAGGCTCAGCGGCGCGAGCCGCGTCGGCACGACGCGTGGCCTCTTCGCCGGCGGCTCGTCCATCGTCCCGGGACCGGCGGCCCTGCGGGCCGCAAGCCCCTGGTGCGGCGACAGCCGGCCCCAGGCGACCGCGCCGCCGAGGCAGAGCCGGTCCAGGAGCGCCGGGTCGTACCTGGCCATCCGCACCCGCAGCAGGGCTGGCTCCCAGGCCGAGGCGGCCGCCTCGAACCCGGCGAGCTGCCGGATGATCTCCAGCAGGCCCTCCTCGCCGTGCAGCCTGGCTCCCGGCGCGACGTGCTGCCACTGGAGGAGAAACCGCATGAAGTCCGCCGCCGGGACCGGCTCCACCTCGCGCCGCAGCCGGCCGACCGTGAGGCGATGGATTCTCGCCAGCAGCCGCCGATCGCACCATTCGTCATCCGAGTGGGAGGGGGCCCCGCGGAGCGCGCCACCCCCACGCCCAGCCTGCCCATTCTCCGCCGGGCGGAACCGGCCGCGGAGGACCTGGCCTTCGGCCTCCAACCTCAGCAGGGCCGACCGGACGGCCGGGGCCGGCACACCCAACCGGTCCGCCAGCTCCGTCGCGGTCGTCGGCCCGGTGCTCTCCATCCAACCGCGGACAATGGCGGTGACCGCCTCCTCTCGATCGGGCTGGGGCTCGGAGCCGGCCTGCTCCGGCGCACCGATCGCGGCCTCCGAGAAGACGGCCCGGACAAGGGCGAGGCGTTCAGTCGCCACCCAGCCCGTGAACCCTTGGGGCGTCAAGGGTGGGGCGCCGGCCGGCGCAACGGTCACGGCCGCCGCCCGGCCGGCCTCGATGAGGGGCGGCAGGTGCTCGGCCCAGCCGCTCGCGCTCGCGGCCGGCAGCCAGACGAGCGTCAGGAGCGCATCGTGCAGCTCGTCCGGGTCGCGCACGACCGGCCAGGCCTCCTCGGCCACTTCGGCGATGGCGGCCGGGTCCAGCGCGCCGAGCCCGCCCGCCAGCTCCGGCGGCAGGCTCCGCCGCATCTCCACCGCCCGCGCCCGCCGCTCCTCCAGCGGCGCGTCGTCCAGGAAGGCATAGGGGTTGGCGTTCAGGATTTCGTGGCTGAAGACCGAGGGGGCCGGCGTGTCCACGGCAAGGCAGCGAATCTCCCCCCGCTCGATCCCCGCCAGCACCGCCTTCAGCCCCTCGATGTCCATGGCCTCGGTCAGACAGTCCCGGATCGTCTCCGCGACGAGCGGATGGTCCGGCAATTCCCGGTAGGCGTGGTCGCCCCGGTGATTGTCCCGGCAGGCGGTCGCGGCGGGAAACACCGCAGCCAGCAGGTCCTCGGCCCGCATGCGCTGGATCGGCGGCGGCACCCGACGGCCGTCGGCGAACCGCAGCAGGGCCAGCGCGCGCGTCGCGTTCCAGCGCCAGCGCGTGGCGAACATGGGCGCGGCGAGCACGGCCTGGACCAGCACCGCCTCCAGGCCGTCGCTCCGGAGAAACTCGAAGATCGTCGCGAGCGGGAAGCTGTGCCGCTCGCCGAGCGAGAGCACGATCCCCTCGTCGGTCGCCGCGGCCTGGAGCTCGAAGTCGAAGGTCGTGCAGAAGCGCTTGCGGAGCGCGAGCCCCCAGGCCCGGTTGATCCGGCCGCCGAAGGGCGCGTGGATGACGAGCTGCATCCCCCCGCCTTCGTCGAAGAACCGCTCCGCGATCACGGTCCGGCCGGTCGGCACCGCCCCCAGGACCGCGCGGCCGGCCGCCACGTAGGCCACCGCCTGCTCGGCCCCGCGCCGGTCGAGGCCGCAGTCGGTCTGCAGCCACGTGAGGGGTGCGGGGTGAGGGGTGGGGAGGGCGGAGGAAGCCCGGATCAAGGTGTCCACCCGCTCGCGGAGGGCGGCCACCTCGGCGGACAGCTCGGCCGTGCGCGAGGGCGCCTCCCCGCGCCAGAAGGGGATCGTCGGCGGCGCGCCGTGGGCGTCCTCCACCCGCATCTTCCCCGTCTCCACGCCGCGGATGCGCCAGGAGGCGTTCCCGAGCAGGATGATGTCGCCGGCCAGGCTCTCGACCGCGAAGTCCTCGTCCACCGAGCCGACGACGGTCCCCTCCGGCTCGGCGATGACCGCGTAGTCGGCCGTGTCGGGGATCGCGCCGCCCGAGGTGATCGCGGCCAGCCGCGCGCCGCGTCGCGCCCGGAGCCGGCGGTTGACTCGGTCGTGGTGGAGAAAGGCCCGGGCCCGCCGCCGGCCGCCGGCGATCCCCTCCGCCTGCATCCGGACCACCGCGTCGAAGTCGTGCCGCGACAAGTTCCGGTAGGGCCAGGCGCGCCGGCAGAGGGCGAACAGCTCGTCCTCGCCCCACTCGCGGGCCGCCACCTCGGCCACGACCTGCTGCGCCAGGATGTCGAGCGGCGCGGGCGGGACCGCGATCCGATCCAGCGCCCCGCCGCGGATCGCGCGCACGAGCGCGGCGCATTCGATCAGTTCGTCGCGCGTCGTCGCGAAGAGCCGCCCCTTGGGCAGGGCCCCGACCCGGTGGCCGGACCGGCCGACCCGCTGAAGACAGGTGGCGATCGCGCGGGGCGAGCCGATCTGGCAGACCAGGTCCACGGCGCCGACGTCGATGCCCAGCTCCAGCGAGGCGGTCGCCACGACGACGCGCGTGCTGCCGCCCTTGAGCCGCTCCTCCGCCGCGAGGCGGATCCGGCGCGAGAGGCTCCCGTGGTGCGCGGCCACGACCTCCGCGCCCAGCCGCTCCCGCAGGCGCTCCTCCAGATGGTGGGCCACCCGCTCGGCCAGCCGCCGCGTGTTGACGAAGACGAGGGTGGAGCGGTGCGCGGCGACCAGCTCGGCGAGGCGGTCGTAGACGTCGCTCCAGATCGCGTTCGTCGCCACCGCGCCCAGCTCGTCCTTCGGGACCTCCACCGCCAGGTCCATCTCGCGCCGGTGGCCGACGTCGATCACTACGGGAGGGGGCCCCGCGCCGCGCGCCCCTCCCGTCAGGAAATGCGCGATCTCCTCGATGGGCCGCTGCGTGGCGGAGAGGCCGATGCGCCGCGGCGGGACGTCCGCGAGCGCCGCCAGCCGCTCGAGCGAGAGCGCCAGGTGCGCGCCACGCTTGTTCGGGGCGACGGCGTGGATCTCGTCCACGATCACCGTCTGGACGTCCCGCAGCACCGCCCGGCTCTTGGCCGCGGTCAGCAGCAGGAAGAGCGACTCCGGCGTGGTGATGAGGATGTGCGGCGGCCGGCGGAGCATCCGCTGCCGCTCCGGGGCCGGCGTGTCTCCGGTCCGGACGGTGACGCGGATTTCCGGCGTCAGCAGCCCCGCCCCGAGCGCCGCCTCCCCGATCTCCGCCAGCGGCCGGCGGAGGTTCTTCTCCACGTCGTTGCCGAGGGCCTTGAGCGGCGAGACGTAGAGAACGTGGGTCCGGTCCTCCAGCCCCCCGGCCAGGGCCCGACGGAACAGGTCATCGAGGCAGGTCAGGAAGGCGGCCAGGGTTTTCCCCGAGCCGGTCGGCGCGGCGAGCAGCACGTCCCCGCCCGAGGCGATGGCCGGCCATGCCTGCGCCTGGACCTCGGTGGGACCGCCGAACCGGCGGCGGAACCAGTCCGCGATCACGGGATGGAAGCCGCCGAGAGGCATGCGGCATCTTATAGTGAATTTCGCGCTTGTCAACGGGCGGGAACGGGCGACAAGGGAGGACACCCGGCGGATCGGCGCTCGACGGAAGGCGAGGCCGGCCTGGGGCCGTGCCCTCGGACGACGGGGACGGGTGGATCAGCAGCCGATCGCCCGCCGCTCGGAAAGCGGCTCGTCGCGCGGGGCCGGGCTCGCCGGTGCCAGCGAGGCCAGGGCCAGCCGGGAGAACAGCGCCAGGCAGTGGAGCGCGAGCGGCTCCAGCCGGTAGGCCAGGGGCTGCGTGCCGGGGTCGCGGTCCCAGTCGATGATGATGACCTCGGCGGGTTGCCCGCTGTAGACCTCCTGCACCCGCCCTTCGCTGATCTCGATGATGACCGGTGTCATGGCAGCCTCCTCCTCACAGGACATGCCGGATCGGATCGCCGGATCGAGCCGCGCGCCGGCGCCGCAAACCGGACGCGCTCACGATCGGCCGGCGGACCTCCATCCTCCTCACCCCTGGGCGCAGACGGCAACGGCCCCCGCGTAGAAGCCCTGGGCCCGACGGTGCGTCTCGATCGCCGGATCGAGGAGGTCGCCGCAGTTCATGCAGCGCCAGACATCCAGCCAGACCATCTCCTCCTCGCTGCAGACCAACCCATCCAGCACCATCAGCCCACGGCAGCGTCGGCATTCCATGGCGACACCCCCCCTGTAAGAAGTTCACCCCAATGATGCGTCCCTGTCCCATCGCCGCTCCTTCCCCAAGCTGTCGGGTGCAACGGTACCGCCAAACCTTAACCCTGTATGTAGGGTAGAGTCAGGAGCGAGGCGGGCAAATGGGGACCGAATCTGACAGCATTGTCGGTGAGTTCTCCGACATTTAAACTGGCGGAAGGGCCAGGGGATCCGTCGGCGCCACGGCCGGCCTGCCGGGCGCGGCGCGACGCTCCGTCGTCTGCGTGAGGACGGGCGCGGCAAGCGCTCGGCAACGGCGGGAGTCAGGGACGGAGGAGGCCGAGGACGCCGAGGCAGACCAGGAGGTTGTTGAGGGCATGGGCGGCGATCCCGGGGAGGAGACTGCCGGTTTTCTCGAAGGCCCAGGCCCAGAGGAGCCCGCTCCAGAACACGCTGGCGAAGCCGAGCGCGCCGTAGCCGTGGGCCAGGGCGAAGATCGCCGCGCTCACGAGCGCCGCGGGCGCGAACCCCAGCCGCCGCCGCAGGGTGCCGAAGAGCAGGCCCCGGAAGACCAGTTCCTCGAACAGGGGCGCGAAGACCACGTACTCGATCAGCGCGGTCGCCAGGAGCGGTGCCGTCCCCCAGGCCAGGTCCGCGTCGAACCACTCGGTCCAGTGGCTCGCGTAGTCGAAGGCGTCCGCGACGACGTCCAGCACCCCCTCGCCCAGGAAGGCCAGGCCGGCCAAGGCCAGGGTGGCCAGCCCCAACCGGCCCAGCGTGCCGGGCATGGCCCGGAGGCCCAGACCTTCGCGGAACCGGAGCCCGGCCGGCTTGAAGAGATGGCGGTCGGCGAGCCACAGCAGGGGCAGCGAGGTCACCGGCGTCGCCGCGAGGCGCAGGAGCAGGTTGTCGTCGCTCACGAACAGGAACAGCAGGACGAGCACCGCCCCGACCGCGCCCCCGCGGGTCAGGACGGCGGCGCCGACGCGGCCCCGCCAGGGCGGGGGGATCGGCGCCGTGCCGATCGGCAGGAGGCGGCGCCCTCGGTCCTGAAAGACGATGGCCAGGAAGGACAGGATGCCGAGGACGACGACCGCGCCCTGGAGGGCGGCCAGCAGGCGGAGCCGCCGCAGCAGCGGCTCGACGCGGCGCTTTGCCGCGGCCTCGGTCGCCTCCAGCAGCGCGCGATCGCCGGCCCGCTCGGCGAGCCGGATCGCCAGGCGGTCGTAAAACCACCCGGCCGGCGCCAGTTCCGCCAGCCCGGCCTGCAGCTCCTGCTCGTCGGCCCGATCGAGGCGCCCCTGGAAATAGGCCGCCCGCACGAGCCGACCGACGAGGGGCCAGGGAGCACCGAAGCCCTCCCACGTCCGGAGCCGGCCGTGGAGCGCCTCCGTCCGTCCGGCCTCGCCTTCCAGAACGGCGAGGTGCAGGTGGACCAGCGGATTCTCCGACTCCTTCGCCAGCTCCTCGTACCACCGGATGGACTGCTCCAGCTCGCCGGCCCCCGCTCCCAGAAACACCGCGTAGAGCACCTGCTCCGGCGGGGAGGTCGCGGCCATGGCCCGGTCGAGCTCCAGGGACCGACCGACCATGAGGGCAAGGGCCTCCTCGGGAGCGGGCACGCGCTCCAGCGGCCGGACCGTGGCCTGCAGGTACCCGAAGAGCGAGAGACAGAGGACGAGGATCACGGCGGCCAGCCCCGTCACGAGGGAGGAGAGGCCCGGCTCGCACGGAGGCGACTCCGCCTCGGACGGATCCGCCGCTTCCCCCACGACCGTGTCGCCCCGCTCGTCCATGCCGTCGTTCATCCCGCCGCCCCCCCCGAACGAAGGCCGGGAGTATACCACTGGCGCGCATCCCTGTCCCCCGCCGACTCGCTCTCGCCGCGCCATGGCGCAATCGCCCGCAGTTGGGTATACTGAGCCGCTCTTTTCCGGCCGGCGGCCCGGACGCGCGCGCCGCCAGACCGCGCGGCCCTTCCGGAGAGACATGATGGGTCCCTCGTTCGGCGAGCTCGCTCCCCCCGCCCGGCTCCTGTTGGGACCGGGGCCCAGCCAGGTCCATCCCCGGGTCCTGCGGGCGATGGCCTGTCCGCTGCTGGGACACCTCGACCCGGAGTTCCTGCGCGTGATGACCGAGGTCCAGGAGATGCTGCGCCTGGTGTTCCGGACGCGCCACGCCTTGACCATCGCCGTCTCGGGCACCGGCTCGGCGGGGATGGAGGCGTCGCTGGCGAACCTGATCGAGCCCGGCGACGCGGTGCTCGTCGGCGTGAACGGCGTGTTCGGCGCGCGTATGGCGGCGGTCGTCGAGCGGTGCGGCGGACGGCCCGTGCGGGTCGAGGCGCCCTGGGGCCGGCCGATCGAGCCGGCCGCGATCGCGGAGGCCCTGGACGACGCGGGACCCGTGAAGGCGGTCGCGCTCGTCCACGCGGAGACCTCCACCGGCGTCCGCCAGCCGCTGGAGGGGCTCGCCGACCTGTGCCGCCGACACGGCGCGCTCCTGGTCGTGGACGCGGTCACCTCGCTCGGCGGGCTGCCCGTCGAGGTGGACGGGTGGGGACTCGACGTCTGCTACAGCGGCACGCAAAAATGCCTGAGTTGTCCGCCCGGCCTCGCGCCCGTGACGGTGAGCGACCGCGCGCTCGCGGCGATCCGCGCCCGGAAGTCGCCCTGCCGGAGCTGGTACCTGGACTTCTCGCTCATCGCGGACTACTGGGCCGAGTCGCGGCGGGCCTACCACCACACGGCACCGATCTCGATGCTCTACGCGCTGCACGAGGCGTTGCGGCTGGTGCTGGAGGAGGGGCTGGAAGCCCGCTTCGCCCGCCACCGGCTGCACGGCGCGGCGCTGGTCGCGGGGCTCGGCGCGCTGGGCCTGGCGCCGCTGCCCGACGAGGCGGTCCGGCTGCCGAGCCTGACCTGCGTGACGGTGCCGCCCGGGGTCGCGGAAGCGGAAGTCCGCGCGGAGCTGCTGCGCGAGTTCGGGATCGAGATCGGCGGCGGGCTCGGGCCGCTCCAGGGAAGGGTCTGGCGCATCGGCCTGATGGGCGAGTCGAGCACCGCCCCCAACGTGCTCGCGCTGCTGGGGGCGCTGGAGCGGCTCCTGGCGCGGCGGGGCCGCCCGACGCGGCCGGGCGTCGCGCTGGAGGCAGCCGCGCGAGTCTATGCCGGGCGGGAGGAGCCCGCCGGAAAAGGAGGGGCATGACGAGGGGCACGCGCATCGCCTTGGGAGGAGTGGGCGCGATCGTGCTGGTGGCGCTGGGCGCGCTGGCCTACTGGGGGCTGTCCTCCCTCCAGACGGAGGAGGACAAGGAGGCCACGCTCCCGCCGGAGCGGGTGGCGGAGTACGTCCACGCGGTGATCGAGGCCAGCCGGACGGTCTACACGAAGAACGTCGTGGACAAGATGCAGGAGAAGGGAATCGTCGTCGCCGCCGAGCACTGGCGGCAGCAGAACGCCCTCCCCCTGCCCGCCCAGTTCCTGATGGACAGCGGCCGTCTCGTGGCGGAGAAGGGCAGCGGCATCAAGTTCCGCCTGGCGAGCCTCTGGCCGATCTACGTCTGGAACGCGCCAGCCACCGAGTTCGAGCGGCAGGGGCTCGAGGCCGTGGCGAAGAACCCGACCCGCCCCTACACGGGGTTCGTCCGCATCGGACGGGACCGTTACTTCCAGGCCGTCTACGCGGACGTCGCCATCAGCCACGCCTGCATCGACTGCCACAACTCCCACATGAACAGCCCGCGGCGCGACTTCAAGCTGAACGACGTGATGGGCGGGATCGTGATCTCCATCCCCGTCGGGCAGTGAGCCGCGCCGCGGCGAGGGCGACGACATGCGCTGGACCTTGAGACACGCCCGCGTGATCAACGGGCGCGGGCTCGTCCTCGACCGCGCGACCGTGCTGGTCGAGGACGGGCGGATCGCGGCGGTCGGACCGGACTCGGACGTCGCCCGCCTCGAGGACGCGACGGAGGTGGATGCGTCGGGCTTCACGATCCTCCCCGGCCTCATCGACTGCCACGTCCACCTCTGCCTGGGCGCCGAGCCGGACGTGGTGGCTACGATCGCGGCCGAGCCGCCGGCCTTCACCCTCTTGAAGGCGGCCCGCTTCGCCCGGCTCACGCTGGAGGCGGGCTTCACCACCGTGCGCGACCTCGGCGCCCGGGACGACGGCATCATCGCGCTGAAGCGGGCGATCGCCGAGGGGCTGACGTCCGGCCCCCGCATCCTCGCGGCCGGCCGGGTCATCTGCATGACGGGCGGGCACGCCCGCTTCATCGGGCGCGAGGCCGACGGTCCCGTGGAAGTCGTCAAGGCGGTCCGCGAGCAGGTGGCGGCCGGGGCGGACCTGATCAAGCTCATCGCCTCCGGCGGGGTCCTGACCCCCGGCACGTCCCCCGACCGGCCGCAGATGACGCAGGAGGAATTGGCCGCCGGCGTGGCGGAGGCGGGGCGCGCCGGGCGGCGCGTGGCCGCCCACGCCCACGGCGCCGAGGGGATGAAGAACGCGGTCCGGGCCGGGGTCCACTCCATCGAGCACGGCACTCTGCTCGACGACGAAGCCGCGGCGTTGATGCGGGAACAGGGCGTGTTTCTCGTGCCGACCCTCTCGGCCCTGGCCATGACCGTCGAGCAGGGGGCGGTCTGCGGGATTCCCGTCGAGGCCGTGGACAAGGCCAAGGCCATCCGGGCCCGGCACGAGGCCAGCGTCAAGCTCGCCCACCGCTCGGGCATCCCGATCGCGCTGGGCACGGACGCGGGCACGCCCGCCAACCATCACGGGGAGAACGCGCAGGAGCTCGAACGGCTGGTGGCGCTGGGCCTGAGCCCCATGGAGGCCATCTGCGCGGCCACGAGCGCGGCGGCGCGGCTGCTGGGGCTCGCGGACGAGCTGGGCACCGTCGAGGCGGGCCGACTGGCGGACCTATTGCTCGTCAAGGGGAACCCGCTGGAGCGGATCGAGCTGCTGCGGGACCGGGACCGGATCGCCGGCGTCATGCAGGGCGGACGGTTCGTCGCCGGCCCTCTCCGCAACTTATGACTCCATCCTCGACCGCTCACCCCCCTCCCCTCACCGCCGCACGTAGAACAGCTCCAGCGCGTCCCGGAAGCCGGCGAGCCGGCCGCGCCGGCAGGTGTCGCGCAGGTGCTCGGCCATCTCCCGGACCGCCCGCTCGTCCTCGCCCTTCACCGCGCCCTGGGCGATGAGGATCTTGAGCGCGACGGTCACCAGCTTCCCCATCCGCGCCTCGGCCTCGGCGCCGAGCAGCTCGGCCAGCACCTCGGCGCCCCGCGCGAAGACGATCGCCTCCCGGAAGCTGTCGTAGCCCTGGCTGGCGACGGTCCGCTCGCGGATGAGCGCCAACTCGGCCTTGATCCGGCCCGTGTCCTTCATGACGAGGGTGAAGACCTCCCGCCTGGCCTCGTCGGCCAGCCGGCGCTCCATCTCCGCGAGGACGACGGCGGGGTCCGGCGGCTCCGGCCGGTATTCATGGTAGAGCCCGCGCTCCAGCCGCTCGAAAGACCGCCTGGTGTCCGGATCGCCCAGGACCTCCCAGGCGGCGTTGATCTCCCGGATGCGCGCCTCCGCCTCCCTGCTGCCGGGGTTGCGGTCCGGATGGTACTTGAAGACGAGCCGGCGGTAGGCCTTCTTGATCTCGTCGTCGGACGCGTGCCGGTCCACGCCGAGCACGGCATAGTAGTCGAGCCGCGACATGGCGCGGACTATAGCATCGGGTCGGCCGTCCCGCAACCGCGCGGCGGCGGGTCCCGCCGTTGACGCGCGCGCAGGATTCCTGCTAAGGGAAGGCCCTCGGCTCCGGCGGTCCACCCTTCAGCGAGACGACGCATGACGGCATCCCCGGCGGCACGGTCCTGGCGCGAGGGCGTCACCCCCTACCAGTGGCTCGTCCTGTTCGTGGCCTGGCTCGGCTGGGTCTTCGATTCGATGGACGCGACCATCTATGCCATCGTCCTGCACCCCGCGCTGGAGGAATTGCTGAGCGGGCGGGGCGGCGGGCCGGTGGGCGCCGACGAGATCGGCTGGTACGGCGGGATCATCCTGTCCATCTTCCTGGCGGGCTGGGCGATCGGCGGGGTGCTGTTCGGCGTCCTCGCGGACTACTTCGGGCGGACCAAGACGCTCATCGCGACGATCCTCATCTACGCGATCTTCACCGGGATGGCCGCGCTCGCGCAGGACTGGTGGCATCTGGCGCTCTACCGGTTCCTGACCGCCTTCGGCATCGGCGGGGAATGGGCGGCGGGCGCGGCGATCGTCGCGGAGGTCTGGCCGGAGGAGAAGCGCTCGAAGGCCGCGGGCATCCTCCAGTCGGCCTGGGCGGCGGGCTTCTTCCTCGCCGCCGCGGTGAACCTCGCGCTCAAGGGCTACGGCTGGCGGGTGCTGTTCCTCGTCGGGATCGCGCCCGCGCTCGTCGCGCTCCTGGTCCGGCTCTGGGTCAAGGAGCCGGAGCGCTGGGTGCAGGCGCACGAGCAGGACCTCAGGGCCGGCGGGAGCCGGATCAAGCTCCCCGCCCTCTTCCAGGGCGACCTGCGGCGGCCGACGATGGTCGGCTCGGCCCTCGCCTTCGTCGCGGTCTTCGGGCTCTGGGGCGCGACCAACTGGACGCCGACGCTGATCGGCGCGCTGCCGGACCTGCGCGGCGCGGACAAGGTGGCCCTCGCCGAGTCGGTGAGCTTCGCCATCATGGCGCTGAACCTCGGCGCGGTCGCCGGCTACCTCTGCTTCGGCCCGCTGGCCGACCGCTTCGGCCGCCGGTCCGTCTTCGCACTGATGTGCGCGGGCAGCCTCGTGATGGTACCGCTGACCTTCCTGGCCCCGCACTCCTACGGGCACGTGCTCCTGCTGCTGCCCCTGCTCGGCTTCTTCAACAACGGCATCTTCAGCGGTTTTCCCATCTACCTGCCCGAGCTGTACCCGACGCGGCTGCGGGCCACCGGGGCGGGCTTCTGCTTCAACGCGGGGCGCGTGCTCGCCTCCATCGGCCCCTTCCTGACCGGCTTCCTCGTCGCGGGACTCGGCACCTTCGGCCGCGCCGCCAGCGCCGTCGCGCTGATCTACCTCCTCGGCCTCGCCGTCCTGCCCTTCGCGCCGGAGACCCGCGGCCGGCCCCTGCCGGAGTGATCGGCCGCCGCCTTGACGATCGGCTGTACCGGCCGTTCATGGAGCTGCCGCGCGACCGCCCTCCTGGGGGAGCGGGGGCTGAGAATCCGCCTTCTCGCGCCGCTCGATTGCCTCATCGCGACGCAGCGTCGCGGGACCGACGAGGAGCTATCGGAGGCAGCCCCGGCCGCTTCGCGCGAAGACCGCGCCCGCTTCCCGTTCGAGCGCACGGTGGATCGCTTCTGCGCCGCGCTCGCCGCCGACCGCCATCCCGACCCGCGCTTCGCATGGCCGGCCGACGCCGTCACGCGACTTTCCGGCGCGGGGCCTGCCGAGCCCCGTCCGCCTCCTCCGCGTGATCCTCCTCGAAGGTGGCCCAGACGGCCGCGGCCCAGGTCAGCCCCATCAGGCTCAACAGCGCAATCACGGGAACCATAGGCTTCACCTCCTCTGATCACTCTCGACATCATCGTCGCCGCCCGACGTCGGCGCCGCGCCCCCGGGCGGGGATGCGCGCGCCGCTCGACTTCCATAATCCCCGCCGAGCGCGAGTCAACCCCGCGTCGCCCGGAGGCGGCGCGGGCGGACCGCCTTGACGGAGCGAGGGGGAATGCTTATTGAGCAACCGTCGGCGCGAGCGAGCCGGTTCGTGCGTCCACCGGCCGGCTCCCCGACGGATGAAGGAAAGGAGGGATCACGATGGAACTGCTGACGAAGATGAAGGAGATGATCCCGTGGCGGCGCAGGCCCGTGGACACCCACGAGGTCGTCACGCTGCGGGACGACATCAATCGCCTCTTCGACCGGTTCTTCTGGTCCGGTTTCGACAGCCCCTGGTGGCCCGAGCGGGCCTGGTGGTCGGGAGGCGACATCGAAGAGCAGGCCGACGAGGTGATCGTGCGCGTGGAGGTCCCGGGGATCGACCCGAAGGAGCTGGACGTGACCTTCCGCGACGGCGCGCTGCACATCCGCGCCGAGCGGGAGTCTCGATCCGGCAACGGCGGGTACCGGGAGCACCGGTACGGCGCGATGAGCAGGACGGTCTGGCTGCCCGAGGGGCTGGATGTCTCGGGGGCCAAGGCCTCGTGCACGCACGGGCTCCTGACCGTGCGCATCCCGCGCCTCCCGGAGGCCCGTGAGCGGGTTCACCGGATTCCGGTGCACGGCTGATCAACCGGCGAGGACCGGCCCGCGGCGCCGGGACGGCCTCTCAAACAGGGAAGGAGGTGAACGTGATGATGGATCTGAGCTCGGTGGTTGATGCGACGCTCGTCTTGCTCGCAGTGGCGGCGGTCCTCATGACCGGCATCTCGACCGTCCACTCACCATCCACCACCATGTCCGCCGCTTCCGACGGGCGGTTGCCGGCCGGTCACCGGTCGCTGGACCGGTCGCAGCCCAAGGCTGCCTGATCCGACCGTCCTGCGGGGCCCGCCTCCGACCGGGCCCCTGCAGCGGACGGCGGCTCCTCTCCCCAGGGCATCGCGCGGTCATCGCAGGGCCGCGGCTCGCTCAGCTCCCCGCGATCCGGCGGACGAGGGCGCGCTCCTCGTCCGGCGTCCGGACCTCGCCGTTGACGCGGGCGGCGGCGAGCGCGTCGAGGATGCGCCGGTACTGGGGCCCGGGCTTCAAGCCCATGGCCTTGAGGTCCTTGCCCGTCAACGCGGGCTTGAGGCGGCGGTAGTCGCTCAGGTAGGCGGTGATCCGGCCCTTGAGCGTCGCGGAGCCGGTCTTGGCCATGAGGAAGAGCAGCGCCTCCTCCGGCAGGTCCTTCAACGCGCGCACGACCTCGGCCGGCGCGGCGGACGGGCGGCGGGCCAGGTCGCGAAGCTGATGCTGCGGCGCCTCCTGCGCGGCGCGCACCTTGGCCGCCTGGCGCTCGGCCAACGCCAGCCGCTTCAGGACCTCGCCGACCGCCTTGTCCGGCAACCCGTCCAGCAACGCGAGGAACCAGACCAGCCAGGTGTCCACCCCCGGAGATTCCCCTCCGCGGTCCGTCCCAGATCGCCACGCCAGCGACGCCACCCGGTGCCAGGCCAGCACCTCCTCCACGGCCTTGAGCCGCGCGGCGAGCTTGGCGGACCACTTGATCCCCGGATGGATGAACCGGAGCAGGCCCAGCTCCCCCAGCCGGGCCAGCGCCTTGGCCGGCTGCTCCTCCGAGCAGAGCAGCACCAGCTCCTCCCGCAGCCGGTCGCCGGACAGACGATGGAAAAGGTCCATGGCCGCCGCGCCCTTGATCAGCGCGAGCGTTTCCTTGCCGAGCCGGAAGCCGAACCGCTGCTCGAAGCGGATGGCCCGGAAGACGCGGGTCGGGTCCTCGATGAAGCTCAGGCTGTGCAGGACGCGGATCGCCCCCTCGTTGAGGTCGCGCTGGCCGCCGTAGAAGTCGATCAGCTCGCCGAAGCCCTTCGCGTTCAGCCGGATCGCCAGCGTGTTGATGGTGAAGTCGCGCCGGTAGAGGTCCTTCTTGATCGAGCTCTGCTCGACGGTCGGCAGCGCCGTCGGATACTCGTAGTACTCGGTGCGCGCGGTCGCCACGTCCAGCTTGAAGCCGTCGGGAAAGGCCAGGACCGCCGTCCCGAACCGCTCGTGCGCGTGCACGCGCGCCCCCTCCCGCCGCGCCAGCGCCCGTGCGAAGGCGATCCCGTCCCCCTCGACCACGAGGTCCACGTCCAGGTTCGGAGACCCGAGGAGGAGGTCCCGGACGAACCCGCCGACCGCGTAGGCCGAGAGCCCGGCCTCGTCCGCCAGCCGGCCGGCGTCCTCCAGCAGCCGGACGACCCGCTCCGGCAGCTTGGCCCGCATCAGCGCCCGGAGGTTGCGCCGCACGGCCGAGGGCGGCGGCGGCTCGCCCTTGGCCCGGGCCCGCGCGGCGGACACCACGTCCTCGTGCAGGGCCCGCAGCAGGTCGGTGCGCGTGATGACGCCGACGACCTTGCCGCCCTCCAGCACCGGCACGAAGCGCTGGTTCCGCTCGATCATGCGGACCTCGACCTCGCGAAAGGGCGTCTCCGGCGCCGCCGTGTACTGGTCCGGCTGGAGGAAGAGCCGGACGGGCTTGTCGCCGAAGCCGTGGAACAGCGCCTTCTGGACCAGCTCCCGCGTGATCAGGCCCTGGTAGCGGTCCCGCCCGTCGAGGACGGGCAGGACGTTCACGCCGGCGGTCGTCATCCGGCGCTCGACCTCGGCCACCGTGGCGCCCCAGGGAACGGCCTTGACCGGCCTGGTCATCACGTCGCGCGCGAAGAGGGCGGGCCGACGGCGCTCGACCAGCCAGCCCCGCAGGCGCTCCCGCACCTCCGGCACGGTCCGGCCCTTGACCGTCGCCGCCGCCGCGACCGCATGGCCGCCGCCGCCGAACTCCCGCGCCAGCTCGCCCACGTCGAGCTCGGGCCGCCGGCTGCGCGCGATGATCTCCACCTTGTCCTTCATCGCGAAGGCGGCGACGACCGCATCCAGCCCTTCCATCTCCGCCAACTGGTGGACGAGGCCGGCCAGGTCGCCGTGGTAGCGATCCGACGCCGTGGAGGTGAGCAGCACCTTTAAGCCCTCCAGGTAGAGCAGCTCGCTCGCCTGGAGCAGCTCGTTCAGCAGCGACACCTGCTCGGGGTCCAGGTGCCGGCGCAGCACCTCGCCGACCATGTTGAGGTCCGCGCCCGAGGCCAGCGCCCAGGCGGCGGCCTCCAGGTCCCGCGGCGTCGTCGAGACGTAGGCCAGCGAGCCGGTCTCCTCGTAGAGCCCCAGCGCGAACACCGTCGCCTCGAAGGGGGTCGCCGCGATCCGCTCCGCGCGCAGCCGCTCGATCAGGATGGTCGTGGTCGCGCCCACGGGCTCGGCCACGTGGAGCACGGCCCTGCGGCCCGGCCCGGCCCCCGCCTCGGCCGATCCGCCGGTCGGCCGCCCGGTCGGCCCCTCGGTCGGATGGTGGTCGAAAATGTGCAGGGCGATGCCGGGACGCTCGGTCAGGGCCTTGAACGGCCCGATCCGCTCCGGATCGTCCGTGTCCACGAGGATCAGGCGCGTGACGCGGTCCAGGTCCACGTCCTTGGACCGGGCGAGGCCGAGGTCGTGCACAGCGAGGAACCCGCGCACGGAGTCCTGCGCGCCGCCCGGCAGGGCCAGCACCGCGCCGGGGTAGAGCTTCCGCGCGGCGACCATAGAGGCGAGGCCGTCGAAGTCCGCGTTCAGATGGGTGGTGATGAGGTCCATCGGGAGAGAATGCCGGACGGGGCGGCCGGCGCCGGGCCGCGGCGGTCAGTGGCCGGCCCGGGCCGCGACGGCAAAGGCGAAAAAGTAGCGATCCAGGCTCTCCAAGTCGCTCCCGTACTCCTTTCCGCCGAGCATGGTGTCGTACAGGAACTCGTGCGCGCGCGTCAGCTCCTTCCGGCGGCCCGTCCACCGCCGGTCGCCGATCGTCAGGTCCAGAAGCTCCAGTGCCCGAACGAAGGCGTTCTGGCAGAGCCGGGGGTCCCGGTCTTTCCACCGCCGAATCCGGGCCACCTCGCTGCCGACGTTGGCGAGCTGCTCGACCAGCGACAGCCCGTACCACCGGCCTGCGGCCAACTCCGCATGCTGATGCGCCATCGGATCAGCCCCTCACCAGCCGCCGAACGACCTTGCCGATGGCCTCACGGAGGGCCGGGGCCTCGACGTTGCGCGACCGATTGCCCTGCGACGGACGCACGCCACATTGCCGCCTTGCCGGCACCGCCAGGTCGGCGCATGAGATCGGCTCGACGACGACCTTGATTTCCGTCTCTTCCGGCAGCCCCTGCGCGAGCCGATGGTCGGTACGTTCCCCGGCCGTTCGGCCACAGCCTACGCAGGCGGGACGGCGATTGCAAGCGGAGGACGGGCGGGTCGGCCGTGGAGGCGCAGGTGGTCACAGCCTTCCCGGGTCCCGGGGCGGACGTTCCCTTAGCCCGTCGCCCCGGCGAACGTTCCCATGGCCCGTCGCCCCGGCGGACGCCGGGGCCCAGGCCCAATTCTGGATTCCGGCTTCCGCCGGAATGACGGACTGCCGGAATGACGAACTCTCTCGTCGCCCCGGCGGACGTTCCCTTGGCCCGTCGCCCCGGCGATGGCCTGGGCCAGGCCGCGTCGGCCGAACCCGTGGTGGGCTTCTTCTTGCTGGAGCAACAGGCGGCGCAACCGGGCGAAGGGAGCGCCGCGCCTGGCCAGCCCCGCCTCGATACGCGAGAGGATCGTCTCGCCGATCCCCTCTAGAATGATCTGCTCCGCCAGCAGGGTTTCCGTGAAGTCCCGACGGACCAGGGCCTCCTCGATGAGCCGCCGGTACCGCTCCAGCGGCGGCAGCAGCGGACAGGCGCCGAGCCGGCGCGGCGCCAGCCAGGCGATGGCGCCGCGGAAGACCAGGCGTGGCCCGCCTCCTGCCTCGCCTGGCTGAGCAGGAATCGCGCGTCGCGCGGCTCCGGCGCGAGTGCCGCCTGGGCCAAGGCGCAGTCGTGGGCGAGCCGCTCGCCCTGCTCGAGGAACCGCAGGAGGTTCGCGATCGGCGCCTGCTCGTCAGGTCGAACCAGCATAGCCCTCCTCCGGCGGCGTCCCGTTCAGGCTCCAGTCGTAGGGCAGGAACTCCACCCGCCACCGCGCCTCGTCCAGCTCGGCGGCCAGGTCCGGGTCGGCCACGTACCGCTTGACGTAGCCGAGCCGCGAGCCGCCCCGCACGGCGAAGTCCTCCTCGAACCACTTGAAGATCATCGAGAGGGAGGCCACCTTCGCCGTCCGGTCGAAGCGGTTCCGCTCCGGATCGTTGATGAAGGCCACGGCGGCGGCCTCCAACTGCTCCTCCAGCCGGTCGGCCCCGTAGACCTCGGCCCGCAGCGCGGGACAGGACCGCGACGCGCAGACGATCGCGAAATGGATGCGCGGCTCGCGGAAGTCGGGGATCAGGAGCTTCTGCTCCAGGTCGTAGAGGTTCAGGGGTTGGCCGCCGACCCGGTAGGCCCGTCCGATGAAGTCCCGATACCGGCCGATCAGCGTCCGCAGCGAGCCGCCGTCCAGGATACCCCGGATGGCGAAGGCGTTGTAGGCGTTGATCCAGAAGGCCAGCCGCTCCGCCCTCGTCGGCAGGGCGTTGGGATCGACGCGGTCCACCAGCCGCAGGTACTCGTCGAGCCGGCGATCCGCGGCGATCGCCGGATAGTCCACGACACCCCGGGCCACGTGGTCGCGCAGCACCCCGTCGAAGAGCCGGTGGGAAAACTCGGCCGGCGCGAGGGGCTCGGCAGGGTGGAAGGTCCGCGGCACGGCCGAACAGCCGGCCAGCGCCAGCGACGCGATCAACATGGCGAGCCGCCTCGTCATCGTCCCTGCCCCAGCGTCGGGGCCCGGAGAAAGACGATGTCGCCGTAGTAGGCGGTCGCGGACTCCCCGGTGTTGTCCGTGTCGGTCATGATCGCCACGCCGGAGACGAGCGGCGGCTCCTCGTCGAAGGCCTTCTTGTAGTCCTCGTAGACGTTGCGCTGCTCCTCCACCCAGGTCCCGACGCCCGCGCTCCCGCTCCGGACGACGATCATCTTGGCGAAGTCGGTGTAGGCGTTGTCGACGATCGCGCCGAGCGGGGCCCGGCTGTCCCAGATGTAATTGAGCGCGCCGATGGGGATGTCGCCGAACAGGAGCCGACCGGCCTGGTACTTGGCCCGCCGGGAGAAGCTGACCTTGTCGGGGTCGTACTCGAACGTGATGTAGAGGCGGGCCGGATAGTCGTCGCCATCCTTCCGCGCGACGTCGCTCTTCTTCAGGAGGTTGGCGACCTTCCAGCGCCAGCGGACGACCGGGTATTCCTTGAGGTCGATCCGAACCGGCTTGACGATCCCCGACGCGGCGGCGGCGCTCACCGCCTTGACGACGACCGTCTCCCCGTCCTTGACCAGCGCATAGCTCGTGTGCCGCTCCACCTTCTTGAAGGTGAGGGGCCGCCAGCCGTCGGGCAGGGCTTGGCCTTCTGCGGCGGCGGAGAAGGCGCCGACGGTGAGCATCGGGCCCGCGTCGCCCGCCGCCGCGGGCGGCGGACCGAGGAGCACCAGCCCGAGCAGCGCGACCCGTCGCGCCCCGCTCAGCGCATCCATGCGAACAGCCTCGTCAAGAGCCGTTTCTTGCCCTCGGTGAAGGTCGTCTTGCGCCAGGCGTTCGCCGCCTTCTTCACGACCTCCGCCTGCGTCGGGTAGGGATGGATCGTCCCGCAGATGGCCCCGAGCCCCAGCCCGGCCTTCATGACCAGCGTGAATTCGTTGATCAGGTCGCCCGCGTGGGCGGCGACGATCGTCGCGCCGAGGACTCTGTCGGTGCCCCGCTTGACGTGCACCCGCGCGAAGCCCTCCTCCTCCCCGTCCAGGACCGCCCGATCCACCTCGTCCAGCAGGACGGTGACGGTGTCCACCTCGATGCCCCGGGCCTTCGCCTCCGCCTCGTACAGCCCCACGTGCGCGACCTCCGGCTCCGTGAAGGTGCACCAGGGCACGACGAGCGATTCGGCGCTCGCGTACCCGAGGCCGAGGGGATGGGGGAACAGCGCGTTCTGGACGACGATCTGCGCCATCGCGTCGGCCGCGTGCGTGAACTTGTACTTCGAGCAGACGTCGCCGGCGGCGTAGATGCGCGGGTTGGTCGTCTGCAGCCGGGCGTTCACCGTGACGCCGGCCTTGTCGTAGGCGACGCCGGCGGCCTCCAGCCCCAGCCCCTCGGTGTTCGGGATGCGGCCGGCGCCGACGAGGATCTCGTCCACCGTGAGGTCGTACCGCTGCCCGTGCGACTCCACGGCGAGCCGCTTGCCGCCCTCGGTCCGGCCGACCCTCAGGTCCTTGCCGCAGCAGCGCAGTGTGACGCCGTCGCGGGCCAGGGAGGCCTTTAGCAGCTCTGCGGCGTCGCGGTCCTCGTTCGGCAGGATGCCGTGCAGCGCCTCGATGAGGTGCACGCGGCTGCCGAACCGGGCGAAGGCCTGGGCCAGCTCGCAGCCGATCGGCCCGGCGCCGATCACGGCCAGCCGCGCCGGCAGCTCGGTGAGCGAGAAGACCGTTTCGTTCGTCAGGTAGCCCGCCTCCGCCAGGCCGGGGATCGGCGGCGCCGCAGCCCTCGCGCCCGTGCAGACCACGGCCTTCGCGAAGCGGAGGATCTTGTCTCCCACCTGAACGGCATCCGGTCCGGTGAACCGCGCGTCCCCGATGAAGACGTCCACGCCGAGCGCCGTGAACCGATGGGCGGAGTCCGTGCGGCTGAGCCGGGCGCGCAGCCGCCGCATCCGTGCCATGGCCGCGGCGAAGTCCGGCTTGGCGCCGGGCGGGAGGTGGACGCCGAACTCTTCCGCCCGGCGCAGGTCCGCCCAGGCCCGCGAGGCGCGGATGAGGCCCTTGGAGGGGACGCAGCCGACGTTCAGGCAGTCGCCGCCCATCAGGTGCCGCTCGATCAGGGCCACCCGTGCGCCGAGCACCGCCCCGACCGCCGCCGTGACCAGGCCCGCCGTCCCCGCCCCGATCACGACGAGGTTGTACCGGCCGCGCGGCTCCGGGTTCACCCAGCCCGTCGGATGGACGTTCTCGACCAGCGCCCGGTTGTGCTCGTCGTCGGGGAGGACGGTCAGCCGCTCCATGGGGTCGCTCCCTGCCATCGCCTCAGGCCGCCGGCCGCAGCTTGCGGTAGAGGATCGGCGCGAGCGCCAGCAGGCCCAGCAGCGTGAAGGCCAGCAGGACGTTGGGCGAGGCGATCTCCTTCAAGGAATTGATCGTCCCCAGTTGCCGGCCCGCGTACGCGTAGACGAAACTGCCCGGGATGATCCCGATCGCCGTCGCCGCCACGTAGGTGCCGAGGGGGATGCGCGTCAGCCCGCACAGCGCGTTGACGCCGAAGAAGGGAAAGATCGGGATCAGCCGCAGCGTCATCAGGTAGGAGAAGGCGTTCTTCGCCAGCCCCTCCTGCATCGGCCCGAGCCACCAGCCGAACTTACGCTCCACCCAGTCGCGCAGGAGGTAGCGGGAGGCGAGGAAGGCGAGCGTCGCGCCGGTCGTCGCGCCCAGGTTCACGTACAGCGTCCCGAGAAGGCTGCCGAACAGGAAGCCGCCGGCGAGGGTCAGGATCACCGCGCCGGGCAGCGAGGCCGCCGTCACCGCGATATAGGCGGCGATGAAGAGGCCGACCGCCGCGCCGTAATGGTCCTCGGTGAAGGCCAGGAGGCCGTCCCGGTTGGCCTTGAGCGCGTCCAGCGACAGGAACCGGCCGACGTCGAAGTACAGGAAGGACGCGATCGCGAGGGCGAAGAGCGCCAGCACGATCAGCTTGCCGCGGCTCGATGAGCCCGCACCGGCCTCTGTGTCGAGGGATGCCTGCATGGCGGTCCGTCCCGGTATCATGGCGACCTCGCCCCTCCCTGTCAATTTTCCGGGCCGGCAGGCCCGCGCGTGATCGGGAGTCGGCGGGCGGAGGAAATCCTTACAGCGGGCGGCCCGGCGCTCCCGAGGCGGGGCGGTAGGCCGTGCGCGGGTGGCCCTTCAGGCCGGCGACCGGCCGAAGAGATTGACCTCCAGGCACCGGCGCAGGTGCTCCCTCGCCTCGGGGGACAGAGCGTCGCCGGTCAAGTCGGGCGGCTCCGCCCGGCGCCGGAGCGCGTCCCGGATGAACCGAAGCTGCCGCCCGTAGCGGTCGCACCAGCGGCAGACCAGCAGGTGCAGCCTCAGCCCCAGCCGCCTGCCCAGGGGCAGCGGCCGATCGAGCGCATCCGACAGGAGCCTCGTGGCCTCGGCGCAGGTGAGCATGAAGCGGGCCATGGCGTTCAGTGCCAGGCGGACGGCGGCCCGGCCGCCCGGACATCCTCGATCAGCGCGCGCAGCGGCTCGGCGACCGACCAGGCCTGGGCGGGGCAGCCGCGCGGCCGGTGGGGCGGCTCCGCGTCGAAGATCTCCGACACCTGACCCAGGCAGGCCTCGGCGAGGTGTCGCTCCAGTCCGTCGAAGAACCGCCGGGCCCGCCGCCGCGCCTCGGGGGTGGCGCCCTGTACCGTGACCCAGGCCGTCACGAAGGGCCCGAGCAAAAAGGGCCAGACCGTGCCCTGGTGGTACGCCCCGTCCCGCTCCGGCACCCCGCCCTCGTACCGCGGCCGATAGTCGGGATGGTCCGGCGCGAGCGTCCTCAGCCCGACCGGCGTGAGGAGCCGCTCCTCCACGACCTGCACCACCCGCCGCGCCCGGGCCGGATCGAGCAGGTCGTCGCCGAGCGCCACCGCGTAAATCTGATTCGGCCGGAGCGCGGGGTCGTCGCCCCCCTCCCCGTCCACGACGTCGTAGAGATAGCCGCCCGGCTCGTACCAGAAGCGCTCGCGGAACGCCCGGGCGGCCCGCGCCCGATCCGCCGCGCACTCCTCGCCATAGCCCCGGTCCCCGAACCGCGCGGCCAATGCCTCCCCCACCCGCAGGGCATGGACCCAGAGGGCCTGGATCTCCACCGGCTTGCCGCGCCGCGGCGTGACCACCCAGTCGCCCACCTTCGCGTCCATCCACGTGAGCTGGACACCCGGCGCGCCGCCGGCGACCAGCCCGTCCCCCTCCACGCGGATGCCGTACACCGTCCCCTTACGGTAGCCGTCCAGGATCGCGCGGATCGCGGGCCAGGCCACCCGCTCGACCAGGGCGACGTCGCCCGTGTAGGCCAGGTACCGGCCCGTCGCCTGGATGAACCAGAGCGAGGCGTCGATCGTGTTGTACTCCGGCCGCTCGCCCGCGTCGGGAAAGCGGTTCGGCACGAGCCCCGCGCGGACGTGGGGCGCGAAGGCCTCGATGATCCCGCGGGCCACGTCGAAGCGGCCGGTCACCAAGCAGAGCCCCGGGAGGGCGATGAAGGTGTCCCGCCCCCAGTCGGTGAACCAGGGATAGCCGGCCACGACGGTCCGTCCTTCGCCCCTCGCCGCGATGAAGGCCTCGGACGCGCGCCGGAGGGCCAGGATTAGAGGATCGTCGCCCGGCGCCGCGCCGGCGACTTGGGCGCGCCGGCGCCGCTCGGCCCGGGCGAGCGCGTCCGCATCAACCGTCCCCAGCGGCTCGGTCGTGAGGGCGAGGCAGCCGCTCCGCCCGGCCGCCAGGTCGAAGGCGATCTCCCCCGGCGACCACCAGTCCTCCTCGCCGTCCAGGCCCCGCTCCTGCTCGATCGGATATTGGACGCGCCGGTACCAGTCCGGCTCGTGGCGATAGGTGCCGTCGTGGAGCGCGCGGACGGCGGGCAGGTCGGCATAGGGCTGCCAGAGGACGGCGCCCTCCCGCACCTCGGCCTCCGGCCGCAGCGCGGGATTCTCCCGATGCAGGGCATGGTGGTCGCGCCCGGTGAGCATGGGACGGACCGCGAGCGTCGCCGGCGCGCCTGCGCCCTCCAGCACCGTCCACCGGACGACGAGCAGATCGCGCCCCCGGACGCCGAACAGCTCCCGCCGCAGGCGGAAACCACCGGCCTCGTAGGTCCAAGTCGGCCAGGGCTCGTCGGTGAACCCGACGCAGCGGGTGAAGCCGTCTGGATGGACCACGCCGGGATAGAGGTTGGTCGAGAGGGGATGGACCGTGCCCTCGACGTAGAGCGATTCTTCCAGGTGATTGACGAGAACCACCCGATCCACGGGCGGGCGGCGGGCGACGAGGAGCAGCGCGTGGTAGCGCCGCGTGTTCGGCCCGGCGACCGTCCCGGAGGCGAACCCGCCCAGGCCGTTCGCCTCCAGCCATTCCAGGCCGAGCGCACGATCGAGCGTCCGGCACCCTGTCGCGTCCACCCTCACTCCGTCACGTCGGCGCAAGCCATCGGTCAGGACCATCCGTTCCGCCAGGATAGCACAGGCGAGGCCGGACGATGCGGCCCCGCGAGCCGTCCATCGGTCGGACCGGCGGCCGGAACCTTACCGGACTATCGGGCTGTTCGGTGAACGCTCGCGGCGGCGGGCGGGACGGAGAGGGCGCTCGGCCCGGTCAATTCCAGGTGACCTCTTCCTGATTCATCAGGAAGTCGATGAGCTCGATGCTGTCGCGCAGCGCCACCTGCGCATCCTCGGACATGGAGAGGATGGCGCCGACGGGCCGGCCCGCTTCGAGGTCTTCCAGCGGCGGAAACCCCTGCGGCTCGACCTTCTCGTGCTCGGAACGAAAACTGGCCATGTTCCCGGCTCTCCCCCGGGCTCTCGGCCCGGAATTTGTGGGCTGCGGGTTCATCATAACACAGGTTGTCCGGGACGCCGGCTCACGACGGAAGTGCCTGGAATTGCAGGGAGAGGACCGGGCGCGGCGGAGACGCGCGCGGTCGGCCGGTCGCCCTACGGCGGGCCGCCCACCGGCGCCAAGGCCCCGAGATAGGCAAAGCCCCCGAGGCGGACCAGCGGGCTGTCGGCCCGCAGGCGAAAATCGTCGCGGGCCTCGTCGACGAAGCGGGGGTCGGCACGGAGGTCCGACTCGGCCTTGAGCGCCGGGGCCGGCAGCCGGGGCTGGCCCTCGGCCATGTAGTCGCCCTCGCTGTTGTAGAGGGCGTTGAAAGAGAGCACCGGCCGCCCCCCCGGCGCGACGACCAATCCGACGCGGTTCAGCCCCACGATGTTGCCCGACACCTCGGCGCGGGCCCGGCCGAGGATGGCGACGCCGCCGCCGTTCTTGACGATCGTGTTGCTCACGAGCGTCGCGCGCGCGCCGTCGGTCACCACCACCCCCTCGAACAGGTTGCGCGTGATGACGTTGCGCTCCAGCCGCACCTCGGACTTCCCCGCGACCGTCACGCCGTGGTCGTTGTCGTGGATCAGGTTCTCGACGAGCGCCGCCTGCGAGTCCGCGAACTGGAGGCCGGTCGTCTCGCTGCCGCCGATCTCGCTCCGCTCGATGCGAACCTCCTGCACCTGCTGGGCGAAGACCATGCCCTTCACCCGCACGTCGCGCAGGAGGATGCGCCGGCCGTTGAAGATGCCCAGCGCGTGGCCGCCGTGCTCGTTGATCGTCAGGCCGCTGATCTCGATGTCCGTCGCCCCGTAGGGCCACTTGCCGATGTGAAAGACCCCGACCCGCTCGCGCCCCAGGATCGTGACCAGATCCCGGCCCGCGCCGACCAGCTTGAGGCGCTCCTTGCTGTGGATCGTCACGTCCTCGGGATAGACGCCCGCCGCGACCCGGATCGTGTCGCCGGCGCCGGCCGCGTCGATCGCCTCCTGAATGGAGGTGAACTGCCCGCTCCCGTCCGGGGCGACGACGAGGGTGCGCGGCCCGGTCGCGACCGGCCGGTCGCCCGGCGACACAGCCCAGCCGACCCCGACCCAGCCCAGGGCGAACAGGACACAGGCCGCCGCCGGCGTCTTGGGAACTCGCTGTCGCATGCAGAGCGTGATACAGGGAACGCGGGCGCGCTGTCAACGCCGTGCCTTGAGGGTCGGGGGGGGCCCGTGCTATCCTCCGGCGCATGTTGCTGATCGGGGTGACCGGCGGACTCGCGACGGGCAAGAGCACGGTCGCGCGGATGTTCCGGGCCCGCGGAGCCCGCGTCATCGACGCGGACGAGCTGGCCCGCCAGGTCGTCCAGCCCGGCACGCCCGCGTGGCGGGACATCGTGCGGACCTTCGGCAGGAAGGTCCTCCGGCCCGACCGCACCCTCGACCGCGCCGCGCTCGCCCGCCTCGTCTTCCGCGACCGCGCCGCGCTCGCGCGGCTCAACGCCATCGTCCATCCGCGCGTGGCGCGCGAGCAGGCCAGGCTGACGAGGGAGATCGCCGCGCAGGACCGGCGCGCCCTGATCGTCTACGATGCGCCGCTCCTCTTCGAGGCGGGCGTGCAGAAACGGATGGACCGGACCATCGTCGTGGCGGCCGACCGCGACACCCAGATCGCGCGCCTCCTGAAGCGCAACGGCTTCAGCCGGGCCGAGGCGCTGCGCCGCCTCCGCGCCCAGATGCCGCTGGCGCGGAAGGTCAAGCTGGCCGACTACGTGCTGGACGGCACGAGGCCCCGCCGCATCCTCAGCCGGCAGGTCGCAGCCATCGTCGCCGAGCTCACGCCGCTCGCCTGACCCGCGCCGCCACGACACTCCCTCCCTTCGCGGGGACCGGCCGGCCTCTCTCGACTCCTGCGTCTCTCCATCGGTTGTCCCCGCTCCCGGAGCCCATCTGGGCCGGCGAGGGCGCACCATCGGGCGGCATGGTAGCAGAATCGCCCGGGGATGCACCCGCGGGAGCGCCGGACAAGGCCTTCCCCTACGACCATGCTCCGCACAGGCGCAGGCCCCGCTCTCCGTGACCCCTGACACACGGCCACCTTGCGCCGTCACCCCGCCGGACGCCACCCAGTCCCGTCGCCCCGGCGAAAGCCGGGGCCCAGGCCGGGTCTGTGGGAGTCGGTCCTGGATTCCGGCTTCCGCCAGAACGGTGGAATCTTGGAGCAGGCGTTCGGGCAGGCCTGGGGCCATGTGTACCGGAACCTCACGCGCGAGAGCTGGGTGGCGCAGTGCCCCGGCGGACGGCCTACGGGCCACCTATGACCTGGTCGGCTATGACGAAGACCTCTCCCCGACGAACACGGCGGCGCGCCTGGCCGGACTCAAGCGGGACCGGACCTTCATCCTACACAAGGACCTGACGGCCTGCTGGGTGGGCGACCAGGCCGATGCGCTGGTGGCGGGCGATCACTGGTCGCTGGATGCCTGGCAGCTCAAGCTGACGCGGCCGCTGGATGCCCAACCGGTGTCGGGTCAGCGGCAGATCCTCGAGCCGTTAGAGAACGGCGGGGCCGTGGCGATCGAGACGGGCAACGCGGCGCCGTTACAGCCAACAGGTGACGCTCCGCTGCTTCAGGAACGGCGCGACGAACGGGCTGCGGCCGTCCAGGACGAGTGTGAGCTGACCGTCCTGAACGTCTGAGGAGGAGACGCATGGCGATTCGGATCACCCCTCCGGGCCGGCCCTTCCCGGTCACGATCGAGGGGACCACCTTCACCCTGCGGCGGCTGTCGCCGCAGGAGGACCAACGGCTCCGGCACGCGCACACCCACAAGGGGCGGTTCGAGGCCCTGCTCTATGCGGTGGCGAAGCTGGAGGCCTGCATCGTGGGCTGGGATGCGATCGAGGTGGACGGCGTGCCGACGGGGTACGACCGGAGCCTGATCGCGCATCTCCCTGATTCAGTGATGAGCCAGCTGCTCGACGCGGTGAACGAGGGCCCCGACCCTTTGGTGCCGGGCTCGCCGCCGACCTCGACGCCCTCGTCGCCTGCGCCGAGTGGCAGCGGGCCAACCCGGGCCTGAGCTGTGAGCAGTGCCGGGCGCTGTGTGAGGAGACCGACCGTGCTTTCCAATGCCAGGCCCGCGAGCCCTGCCCCGACCTCTCGCCGGACAATCGGCTGGCGCTGGACGTGTGGGGCTCGCTCCAGCGCCTGGGGGCCCGGACGACGTGGGAGCTGCTCGATCTCGAGCTCTCGGCCGAGGCGGCGGAGGGCCTCCGGCAGCGGCTGCTGCGCTGCGCGCAGCTCTGGCCGCTACCGGAAGGACTCCGGTGAGAGCAGCAGCAGGATCGCGAGCACGAAGACGCCGGGGAGCGTGAGGATGGCCCAGAGGGCGAAGGGCCAGGTGCGGTACCAGGGTGCCCCTGGCCGCAGGGCTGCCCGCAACCAGGCGAGCGGGAACAGCAGCGCCGCGAAGGGGACCGGCAGGAGCACGAGTGTCAGGGCGGGGCGCAGCACAGGACCTATTGTACCACCACGCGCGGCGGGCGGCGAGCGGAGCTAAGCGGTGGCCATCCAAATTAGCCTCACGGTGAAGGACGACGGCACGGCCGTCATCCAGTCCTTCGGCCAACGCGTCCAGGACCTGGAGCAGAAGGCGACGGCGCCGCCGGGCGGATCCAGCAGGCCTGGGGGGCTGGCGGCTTCAATGGGGCCACGGCATCGGAGCCGTGGAATCAGACGTGCGCCCTCCCTGACGACGACGATGCGCTCAGGCTTCAATGGGGCCACGGCATCGGAGCCGTGGAATCCACCGTCCGGCTCGTGACGCGCGCCGCCCCTAGGCCGCTTCAATGGGGCCACGGCATCGGAGCCGTGGAATCCCTTTGCCCCCACTTGGGGGGCCGTGGTGCCCGCCATGCTTCAATGGGGCCACGGCATCGGAGCCGTGGAATCGCGGTACTTCATCCGCCGGTTGAACCCGGCGGGGTTCCCGCTTCAATGGGGCCACGGCATCGGAGCCGTGGAATCCCGCAGCATCCTGCCGGCAACTATGAGAAATTCACGCTTCAATGGGGCCACGGCATCGGAGCCGTGGAATCCACGATGCGGGCGCGCGCGCGGCAGCTCGCCGAGGAGCTTCAATGGGGCCACGGCATCGGAGCCGTGGAATCCTTCCTGCGGCTTAGCTCCTGGTCGCCAACACCACGCTTCAATGGGGCCACGGCATCGGAGCCGTGGAATCAGAGCCGTGGAATCGCCGACACGGCGACGGCGACCAAGCCGCGGCTGCGGCTTCAATGGGGCCACGGCATCGGAGCCGTGGAATCGCGGATGGCCTGGAGGCCCAGCTTGCCAAGCCCACCCCGCTTCAATGGGGCCACGGCATCGGAGCCGTGGAATCTGGACGGCTCCACCTGCTCAGGCCAGACATAGTAGAGGCTTCAATGGGGCCACGGCATCGGAGCCGTGGAATCCGGCATCCGAGATAGCGGGTCGGAATCCGCGCCTGCCGCTTCAATGGGGCCACGGCATCGGAGCCGTGGAATCGTGCTGAGATGGTCGGGTAGCTGTTCGCCAGCCACTCGCTTCAATGGGGCCACGGCATCGGAGCCGTGGAATCAGGTGCCTCGCAACCGACGTACTGGCCCGGCAATCCAGCCTTGATTGCGAGCGGGTCGCTTTTCCTCGTCAGGTCGCACCATCAGGATCGTTGTCCTCACCTCCCTTCTTCTTGAATTTCCTTTCCCACGCAAGGCCTTCCGGCCCCGCGAGCGCCGCGACGGTCTGAATGGGCACGGCACCGCTCGCGCGGCAGCCGGCAGCGCCGCTTAGACGACCACCGCTCGGCGCTCGGTCGGCTCATAGCCCCGGCCGAGCGCGGCGATGCTCTTGATGGGCCGGCCTTCGGTCGGCCCCAAGTCCACGATCAGAACCTGGTCCTCGGCATGGTTGATGATCTCCTCAAGTGCCTCGCGCATTCTCACCAGATCAACGGCCGGCAGGTCGCATTGAAAGACCGAGAGCTGGAGATGCACGCCAAACCCCTTCATCGTCTTGAATACCCGCCGCAGCCGCTTGGGGTCGCAGATGTCGTAGGTCACGATGTAGAGCCGCCGCATGGGTCACCGCGTGAGAAAGGCCGGATAGTCCGGAATCTCGCCCAGCAGATACCGGCCCAGGAGCCGCGCCTGCACCTCCAGGACCCGCCGGTAGCTGATCTGGTAGCCGAACACGGGATGAGCGATCTCCTGGCCCATCCGGCGCTCGTACGTCTGGATGAACCGCTGGCGTCCCTCGGCCGTGAGCGCCGCGGCGCCCATCCGCTGGATGAAGTCGGTCGGCCGAACCTCCCCGTTGTTGACGGCCGTCACGACCACGGAATCCGCGATCAGGGGACGGAATTCTTCCATCAGGTCGAGGGCCAGCGCCGGCCGGCCGTAGCGCGGCTGGTGATAGAACCCCAGGTAGGGGTCGAGGCCCACCGCATGGAGCGTCGTCGTCCATTCCCGCACGAGCAGCGCGTAGGCCAGCGAGAGCATGGCGTTGATCGGATCGCGCGGCGGGCGCCGGTTGCGGCCCTCGAAATCGAAGGGCATCTCATCGCCGCCCTTGAACAGCCCGGCGAATTCCGCGAAGTAGCGTCGCGCCGCCGTGCCCTCGACGCCAAGCAGTGCCTCCAGGGATTCCACCGCGCCCGCACGCTGATGATCGCCCTTCAGGTCCTGGAGCACGCCGTCGGGCGCGGCCGCGTGGTTCCGCCGCAGAAAGGTGCGGCAATTGGCGATCTTGGCCTGCACGAATCGGCGGGCCAGGCTCAGGCACCGCACCGGATCGCCCGCCGCGGCATACTGCCGCCGCCGCAGGTCCACGTTCTTGTGCGCCATCCCGACCGTCAGCCCGTAGAACCAGCCGCCGCTGGACAGGTACGAGATCGGGATCGTCCGCTTGCAGAGCTCCTGCACCGCCTGGGTGCTGACCTGGACCGAGCCGAACAGGACCAGATGGGAAGTTTCGACGATTCGGGCCTCGGCCAGCAGGGTGTCATGGTCCAGCACCCGGAGACACTCCCCGTCCTTCGTCACGCGGGCACCCGGGTGCTGCACATACAGCGGCAGCGCGTCATCGCGGGCCGGCAAGAGTTTACGAACCGCCTCGGCGTCCCGACGCCGATCCACCCGCAGCCAGCCGACCTCGTCCGGCAGACAGATGCTCACGAGGGAGCAGCGCGGGCACTTGGGACTGTCCACCAGCGGCGGGGGCAAGTCCCCGCCCCGCGCGAGCCGCCGCATCTCGGCGATGAGCGCGAGGGTCCGCTCGATCAACTCCGGATCGAAGGCGACGGCCACCCGCTCGCGCGAGCCGACGAAGTACAGGAACCCGCCGTCGCACTCGAAGCCGTTGTCGCGCAGGATCAGCCCCTGCGCGCAGAGCTGCACGCGCTCGGGCTCCCACGCGCCCTTCTCCACGTGCGGCCGCTTGCCGCGCTTGTAGTCCACGGGCGCGACGCTGGTCCCGACGCCCTCGACCACATCTATCTTGGCCGTGATGCCGAGGCGGTCCGACGACAGCCAGACGGACCGCTGATGCACGACCTCGTCCTCGCCGGCGACCTCCCCCTCGTCCTGAGAGCTCCTCCGCCGTGGACCCCGGTCCACCCGCCGGTGGTGGAACCGCCCCTCGACCGTGTCGGCGCTGTCCGTGAATTCCCCCTGCACCCACTCCAGGTACGCGAGCCGCGGGCAGTAGGCGTATTCGTTCAGCATCCTTACCGGCAGGAGCGGTTCCTCCGCCACCGAGGGAAGCGTCCCGTCAACTTTCCGATCCATGATCGCCACTCCTTTCGCTATTCAGTTGTCAAAGAACAGGCTAAACCCTCGTGATCAACCGGGTGGTTTGCTTTGGGACGAGTGAATGGTCAGCCGTTTGTTGGTAGACGCTTCCTGTTTCTCGATTTCCCGTTCCGGATCGTTCCACAAGTCCGTTGACCATATCCGATGCAGCGTCCTGCCCAGATTTTCCAGAACGAATTGACGCAGGCGTCCCGGTCACGAGCAGTTGGCAATGAGTGGTATGGCGCCCATCGCACTCGATACCAAGAAGATACTTCCCCGGCTCGTGCGGATGAACGACGGCGATGTCGATCCGGTAGCCGGAACAGCCGATTTGCGGATGGACGGTCCAACCTTTGCTGCGCACGGTATCTACGAACGTCTGCATGGGCGTCTTGCCGTAGCGCCAGCGCCCCTGGTGCGGTCGGCGTTCGTTTCACTCCGGGAGCCAGGCCTCCGGATCGGCTTGCAGCTCTTCCAGGCTCCGGTCGATCTGCTTCCGAAACGTCACCCGGAAGAACTCGTTGAGCCGCGTCTTGTGGAACCGCTCGCAGATGCCGTTGGTCGGTGGGCGCTTGGTCTTGGTCCGGGTGTGCTCGATGTCTTCCACCGCCAGGGACCGCTCGGATTCGTGGCGGTCCGGCGCCCCACCGTACTCCGCCCCGCGATCGGTCAGGACTCGGCTGAAAGGTATCCTGCACCCCGCAGTAGCCGGGACACTCGCGCTCGAACTCCCCGTGGGCTTCTTTGTCGGCCGCGGCCTTTCCCAAGGCGACCACCTGGACCTCGGTGAGGATCACGCCGGCCTGCGCCACCTTGGCCTCCAAGGCCTTCAGCCGCTTGCGCATCGTCTCCAGGTCATGCCGCAGCCAGATGCACCGGACGCCGGCGGGGGACACCGTCACCCCCCGCTGGCGCAGCTCGTTGGCCACCCGCACTTGGCCCCAGGCCGGCTGCTCGACCGCGAGGGCCACGACCGCCTCCTCGACCTCGGCCGGGACTCGGTTCTTCAGGATCGGTTTCTGCCGGGAGAGCTCCTGCAGCGCGGCCTCGCCGCCGGTCTCCTAGAGGTCCTTGCACCGGGAGAGGCTGTCCCGGCTATCGCCCATGATCCGGCAGGCCTTGGACACATTGCTGAGTTGCTTGACCAGCTCCAACAGCCCTATCTTGGTCTTGATGATCTTCATGCTCGTCGTCGCCATCGTCCTTGCTCCTTTCTCCCGCAGGGAATGGCAAGGACTCTGCCTGACCGTCAGATGAACTTCTCGCACATACAATTTTTGCATCGGCACGAACTGACCAGGTCGACGTAGTCGGCGGTGTCGAGAATCAGTCCGGCGCGCACCGATCCGCACTGGAGCGGGGCACTATGGCCTCTCTTCCAAGCGCCGTTGAATCATGTCCCAAATATCGCGCAGCCCCAAGCGATCGGCCCACTCCACAATATAGGCCCGGTCGATTTCATCTCCGCTGACCTTCAACATCCCCGTAATGTCCCGCAGGTGCTTCTCCGATCCGCCCTCGCGGTAATATTCCAGTTTTTTGATAATGACATCCTCGGCCGACGCAAAGGCTGCTTCGTAAGACTCGGCTGGACGCAGCACACGGGCCCGCGCAAACCGACTGCGATCGAACGGCGTGTCCTTCTGAACCATGACATCCACCTTCAACCCCGAGCCGGGATGAATGATGTTGAATTGCCCCTGCCGGCGAATCGCCTCACGAACCGCCTCTTCGCTCAGATAGAACTCATGGGCAGGAAACGCGGCCAACAGTGCCGGGATGTCGTCCGCCCGAATCCCAGCCACCACATCGATATCATTGGTCAGCCGAGGCTCGCCGTAGGCCATGGAGGCGACTGAACCGGTGACCAGGTAGGGAATGCGCAACCGCTCAAAGGTCGCCGCCACGTGGGCCAGTAAATCATACAGCTCCATGCGAGAGCCTCCGCGCGACTTCCCGTGCGAGCCGTTGCGCATCCCAGTCGGGGTGCAGCGACGCCAACTGCCCCCGCAACAGCTTCTGCGCCGATCGCCACAACCCAAAGCCGATCTGGAGGCGTTCCGCCGGCGTTTTTCCACGCAAGATGTTCGCCATGACATCGTCAACCACTTCGATCCGCCGCCAATCCACAATCATGCCCCTTCCCCCTTACGTCTCAGCCTCACCGGTTTCCGGCACCGCCCTGCCTGGCCGTCGCATGCCGACAGGCACAAACTGCCCAAGGCCGAAGTGGCTCGACCAGCCAAGGGCAAGAGGACCGCGTACAGGGGCAGAAAACATGAGCCGGAAGGCGCCGGCCAACCGTCGGCCCCCGTCATCGCTGGACTTTCTCCGAAACCGTTTGAATTGAATGGATCGCCAACGATCGGCAATCGAAAAGACCTGATTCTGATCCCAGAGCGGTTCGATGGTCACTTCCCCCGCGATATCCTGCCGCACCGCACGTAGCTGTGCCCCCAGGTCCTCGATGAGAAAGGCGGCGCGAGCCTCCGGCGAGCGCAGATCGATCCGGTTCCGTCCCCTGGTTTTGGCATAGCGGGTGGCCAGATAGGGAGTGGCCGATTCCCACACCTGCGCCGCTTGGCATGGCCCCCTCGGAAACGCTGTCTGGTCTCCCATGCCGAGCAGCAACACACGCAATGGATGTCTGGCCTCTGCTTCACGACCCGCTCGCAGCCCGCGCAACGCGTCGAATGCCCGTTGTTCGTCTGCTCCGAAACCGTCTGGGGCATAGATCGTGAGATGGTCCAGACGGCCGTCCCCATCCTCGTCAGTCGGCAGATAATAAGCATGGCGATGGCCTTGCCGTGGGTTCCCCGACGCATCTTTCCCCGACAGCACGGACGATTTCGGACGCTGCGCGGCGTCATCCGGATAGGGTGTCGCACCGTGGAGTCGCTTCCACACTTGCCGCCCGTAGAGGCCCATTAGCGTGCGCCTGGCCGCCTCCGCCACCGGCAAGGTGTCCGTCACGAGCGGGAGTACCGTCGAGTCGAGCGCGTAGCGGACGACGCGGATACGAGTGCGGTCAGTCATTTGTCTTGTGTGCGCCTTTGGCTCGATCTTGAAACAATCGCGCGGGCGGGTGTACGGCACCCAGCGTGAGCCGGGCGGGTCGGACCAGCGCTCTCTGTGCAGTTGAAGCGTCTCCATGCAGAGATGCCAAGCTGGGTCATAAATGGCAGATCGTTCCTCGACGGTTCGCTTATTTTTCCCGCGGCCCGCGGTTTTGTTTGTGACGGTAACGACGTGGTCATCGGCAAAGGCACTTTCAGGATCTGGGCAGAGCAGGCGAACGATCTCGTGCCCGGGGGGAACATCGCCTTGGAGCAGACGGCACACGCGCCAGTCTGGGTTGCCGACATCGTCCGCAAGCTCGGCCTCGCACCAGGACTCGGATCGCCCGAGGGTATTGAGGTTGCGGAGAAGGCAGGTGAGCGCGTCGCGTTGCGCCCCATCGAGCGATACATTCGGCCAGCGGACCCATACCGGCGACTCTCGGGAGACAGCGACGAAGGTATCGAAGACCAGCGTTCGATCGTCCGGCCCTTTCTTCGGCATAAAGTGGCGCGTATGGCCTGTCGAGGCAGGAGGCAGGAGAAACTCCGGTGGCTCAGCTAACGCGCGGAAGATCGGCTCGACCTGTTCCTGCGGCAGATCGGGAAGTGTGCGTTTCCAGGTTGCCACGAGCGCGCGCAAAATGCGCCAGGGCGAGGGCGGCCATTCGACGGCGCCCTCGTTGACGTGCCGCCCCCACGGCGTGGCGTGGTAGCGACCGGCGAGGAATGTGAAGGAGATGGCGATCATTGTTCGTCTGCCTCTGCGTTCACATCGTCTTCGTTGTCGGCATCATGTTCATCAACTTCTTCTTTCTTGTCTTTGGCTTGTTTTTTATTGGGCTTCCACTCGACTTCGGTGATTGGGGGATCGGCAAACAGGCGCTTGCACGCGCCTATGAGCCGCTTGCATTCATCCAGCAGCGCGGTCTCATCGGCAATCTGAAACCCGTTGGGCCGCGTGACTTGCACATCATCGATCATTTCCAGATCGCAGGCAGTGCGGAGGCGGAGACCTGTCGAGAGAAACCGGCGGACCTTGAAGAGCGAGAGAGCAATTAGGAGTTTCGTTGCGTCGTCACCTAGCCCATAGCCCCGAAGCAGAGCCAGGTCGAGGTTGAAGTATGCCTTGATCTCCTTGGCGACAAACTCTGTTCGGTGAAACGGGACATTGCCGAAACCCTGCTTAGTATCGCCGGATGGATCGACCCTGTCGTTCTTAACCCCACCGCTCTCAACGGGGCGCACATGAGAAGCCTCGATAAACCCGCTGAGCAAGCGCGGCAATCGGAGCCGACCACCGGCAAGGTCGCTCTTGGCAAGGAACACACCATGAATGATCGCGTTAGGATCATACTTCAAGATCAGTTTCGCGAGCGCCCGTATGTCTACCGCGCCCTTTTCCATGCTCGCGGTATCTTGCTTGAGCTTGTTGAAGACACTCTTGTCCCCGCTTTCAAGGATGTATGGTGAATTGATCCGGTGGGCTTCAAGAACAGAGTTGGTCAGCACGCCGTCATTGCTCGACTTGACTCGAATGTAGGGCAGCCCCTTAAGCCCCTCGATCAGGTCGGCGGTTGGCTGATCCCAGCACGCCAGCTCCATCCTATTCGCCACAGACTGGACGGATTCGACCAAGAGCATCTCGGTCCCGTCGGGGAGCGTGTACCTCGCCGGACCGAGATCGGCAAAGCCCGTGGGCTGGAACCGGTGGCCCTGGAGCGGCTTGAGCTTCGCTTCCATGAGCAGGCGCGGCTCAGCCTTGAGCGCTTCATAGTTAATGGTATTGGTCGCCGTAGGCATACGGATTCCCCTCCTTCTACGTTGTGGCGAACGCCAATTCGTCTCGGCAAACGAGGTGCACAAGTCGGTTGACGGATGTTGGATCGATGGGAATGAGCAAGCTCGCGGACAGGCGCTGTGCATGACGGGGGTCGCTCACGAATTCGGACCACGTGTCGTCACGTGTCATTCCGTTCGGGAGCACACCAGGGTACGGTGGCAACCCCGACACACGCAACCGCTGCGCCGCAATGCGGCAGGCCTCGCCGATATGACCGGCACGAAGGAGCGGCAGGATGCGCGGCTCCGGGCGGATCGCGATGCCCGCTTCGCCCTCCCGTGCCAGCCGCCAGACGACTTCACCGTTCCGCCGACCTACGACAAGGGGCTGCGGCAGGAAGAGCAACTTCAGGAGTGCGTAGTTCCTCGGTAGCGGGCGAGCAGCTCGCTCGTGACCACTGCCGTGAGGCACGCCCTGATGATCAATCAGCGTCAGCCCCCAAAGGAGGTCTTCGACGCGTTGCTCGTCAAAATCTCCGTCAAGAAATGCGGCCACGGTCTCAAGCGAAACGGTGAATCGGGACGCTAGCGGGAGGTGTTCGCACCCGGCTCGTTGACCGTCCATCATCCGCCGTTGGAGCACGTCGGTGAGGTTAGTCGTCAAATCTCCGGGGTCCCAGACCACGGCGCGCCCCCTGTCGGCCCAGGCCCGACATCGTTTCTTCCAATCCACGGGTTCGAGGTTGGCTCGGAAGGGGCCGATCTTGTTTTCGGAATCGTTGATAGATGCCAGAGCCATGGCCGCGGTGAATTCCAGCGAGTGATCATTGGCGGCTACGATCCATCCTGCGGAAAGCCCAGACAACGGGCTGATCTGCTTATCATCTCGAAAGCGTTCCGCCATGCTGAGCAGCCGTTCTGCCCGACCTAGTGCGATCAGGATTGCTTGAAAGAACGTCGGGGTCCCGTATTTGCAGAAATCAAAGACGGCCGCATCGATCCTGCGAAGGGCCGAACCAAGGTGAGGCGGCGCATTTTGGTCTCCGACGGCACGGCGGAACGTGCTCAGCCAACCGTCGGCCTCTCGAAGCAGATCAACTTTCCGCCTTTCTGTAACCGCAAAGCGCCCGATCGGCGCCGCAAGGAATGCCTTCCCGCTCCGCTTCAGGAATCCAAACCGACTAAATCCCGCGATGCCGCGATCCACACCCAGCCCTGCCACAGCCCGCGCGAAGTCGGTTCCGTTTTGTGCAGGACGCCCCGAGACTTCTGCCCGGCCTTCGCCAAAGAGCTGACGCAGTTCGTCGGTGCTCGCTGGCCGTGTCCAGAGAGGGCACCACAGTTCGCCACGCGACTCAAACTCATCTTGCCGCGTCGATGCCTCAAACCCCGCAGCGACCGCCCGGACCGTGAACGGAAACGATGAGCGAGCCTGGCGACTCGCCCCCAAGCGTCGAACGGCAGCACCTGCCAGCACAAGAGTTCCTTCCATCATCAAGACAAAGTCCCATGGATTGTCGGTCGAGTCTCCTTCCATGCCTTGAGTGGCATTCGGTCCACCCACGCGACCTGGGGCGAACTGCCCGACGCTGGCGGAATCGAGCTTTGCCAACGATGCAAAGAGGGCTTGGTGGAGCCATCGCTTCGATTGACCGCTTTGTACCCCCCTCGTGTGCAAACCGAGGGAGACGATCCGCTGCATGAAATTCTGGGTAAAATCGAGGCGCCCGTCGTTTCCGCCCGTGCCGAGTAGTGGGGCGAAGCTCTGGCCGACCTGCTGCAGCACCATGACGGCATCCATCCAGGCCACCACGTTGTCAGGCAGGTCGCGCCGGTAGCGACAGATCAGGCGAGTCTTATCGTCGTTTTTCGGCTTGTCGCCGATTCCCTCATCCTGAATGATCGCTTGGACCTGCCGAATTACCTCCGTATAACGAGCAATGCGAGGGTCATTGCTCGTTCCTAATGCCGCAACCGCCTTCTTGTTGTCCTTTCTAAAAAAACCCGACCCGCCCGCCCACGGCGCCACGATCGGCGTCGGCTTGTATTCTTCCAAGAAGAACTTCGCCAGCGCGTCCCGTTTGGCTTCCTCGGTGGCTGCATCTTTGAACAACTCCGGCGCCCGCAGCCAGAACACATCATTCCTCCACCAGCCACGAGCTTCCGGATCTTTCTGCTCGCTGACTAGACGCAGAACGCCTAATGCCTTCAGGTAGGCCATCAGTGGTTCGGGTGTGCAGCCGGCCAGCGCGAGATCATCGCTGCCGCTCGTTCCATACACGCCTGAAGACTCTTTGACGATCAGCCCCGGCGCAGGTTCGCCAGATTCATCGGCGGGCGCCGGGCCCAACTGCCGGGACAAGTCTTCCATCTCCTCGAGCGCCCTGAGGATGTCCTCCAAGGACAATTGCGCCCAGCGGCGGAGTTGTTCGCGCCGCGCGCCTTCGAAGGTGGTCAGCCGCCAGTCGAATTCCGGCCTATGCAGGTTATTGTCCGGCATCGTCTTCCAACCTCATGCGCAAGTGTTCGATGTCTATCCTGTCTTGTTCCCTGCCCGCCGCTTCCTTCATTTTGATCAGCGTGGGGATACTGACAAACCGAACCTCTATGGTTCCGTACAGGGGCTTGATCAACGCCTTGGCATATTCCTCATCAAACTGAAAGGGCTCATGAACGAACAGGTCAATGGACGTCTCACGATGGCGATCGCTCCAGAGTTGCAACACCTGCATATTCTTGTCGCGGATCCACCCCTCGCGCGTTGAGCGATCGGCAAACTGCTCCGCCGTCACAGGCGCGATTGGCTTATAGCCCAGTGGTTCAAGAGCGGCAAAGACCCGTTTGATGTTGTCCGGCACCAACTCAATGACCAAGTCGGCGTCCTTGGTGAAACGCAAATAGCCGTGGGCGTTCACCGCCAATCCGCCGGCGACCAGGTAGCGTACGCCGGCCTCGTTGAGCGCGCGAACAATGGCTTCAACGCTTGCCAATTTCACGATGCTGCATCCTTCCCCTGTGGAGAGACGTGGTCCTGCTGTTTCGCCACAGCTTTCTGCGCCGCATCCCGACTGGCACGCATGTCCGCTGCCCGGAGAATAGCCTCAAGATAGGCCAGACGGAACGGGCCCAGTGTGTCGCGGAGACCGATCATCCGCTCGGCCCACGACGGGCGGCCCGTAAATGGCGGCTGCTCGCACAGGCCGAGCTCCATCGGCTCCAGGGACAGCGCGACCCTGGGCGCCACGGTTCCATCGCCGAGATCGGTCTCAGGCAGTTCATCGCCATCCCACACGCCTCGGGCAAACCGGCGTCCTGCATCGGGACGGCTTTCGTTCGGCAACGAGCGGACGGAGAGGCGCACCTTGCCGTGATGCGCAGCGACCAGGTAGGCGACCAAGTTACGGATCTCTTCGGGAACCAGGGTATTCCGCGGATCGAGCACCGCCATTGCCGAGGCCAATTCATGGCGGAAGTGCCTGCGTGCGTACCGTTTCCAGCCCCGCTTAGGAGCCTTCGCCCAAAGCTGGGCTGCCACAGGAGCCCCGCCGGGTACCGCAGCTTGAAAGACATCATGCGCCTTCCCTCGATCGTGCCAGCGGGCGGCTTGGCGAACCGCCTCGGCGTCATCTCCATCCATCACCAGCGCGCGCAGAAGCTGATCGACCTCTCGGCGGAGATCGTCTGTGTGCTCCGCGATGGTTTGCCACGTTCCTATCTGTGAGAGCGGGTCCGCGTCGGTCGCATCGGGAGTCTTCACACGGGTTCCGGGTGAGGGGACAATCGGTTGGACAGATTCTTCTGAACTAGGATCCCACCCTCGCTCTAAGCTGTAGCCACCGGCGTTCGCGTGAACCAGATGCACCTGCCCAGGGATGATCGTGTCCGTCCGATCCCATCGCTCTTCGAGAAAGTTCCACCGCCAGACCTGACCTTTGTGCTTTTTGACGAAATCTCGGAACTCGCCAATCGGGGCTGGGCAGAGTTCTTCTCGCCTCGGCGCGGGCTCGGCTGCCTTCTCCTCAGTTTCGCCGGGACCCTTGCCGTAGTCACGCCAAAACACACGAACGTCGCTGTCCTCGACATCCCGGATGAAGCGATCAATATCAATGTCGTTGCCGGCCAGATCGGGCGTGGTGTCGAAGAGATCGATCAGGTCCTTGCGGCGGATCACGTGAGTATGCTCGAAGGGAAGCGGAACCTCCGGAAGCGACTGGAGGCCGACATAGTGCAATCTGGCCACTCGCGTTTCGGCATTCTTCAGGTCATCGAGATCATACGGGGCTACCACGCCTTTGGCGTCCGCTTCTTTGCTTGGCAAGCCGATCCAAAAGACGTTGGCCTGCGCATTGTCTGCCCCGCGCCGGTTGCAGCGTCCGAACCGCTGCACAAGCGACGCCCACGGCGCCACCTCGGTGAAGAGGGTAGTGGCGCTGATATCCACACCGGCCTCGATCACCTGCGTGCTGACGACGATGGTCCCAGGCTCCCCAGGCTGCGCCAGAGCACGGTCCACCTGCCTTTTGCGATCCTCTGGCCGAAATCGCGAATGCAACAACACCAGCTCAGGCTTAAGGGACGCCTTGCCGACTGCCTTCCTCAGAGCGTCGAACACCTCGCGCGCCCGTTTGACTGTGTTGACGATGGCGATTGTCCGTGTGCCGGGCTGGTGAGCCTCCAGAACTTCCTTGGCCAACTCTTTGATGTCACCCATCATGGCCTCGGCTTTGGCCAGCGGTTTCCTCGCGGTCCAGCGATCTTCCAACGCCTTGCGTGCCTGTGTCCCAAGTCCAGAAGCCACGATCTCCTGCTCGAAGCTGAACCGCAGCTCCCGCATATTCGTCAGAAATGGCGCAAAGTCTACGGTTCCCAGCCAGTCCCGCTTGAGCGTCGCGGACATCCAGACACTGCGGCAGCCACGGCCGTTCTTGGCATGATCCGACTTTGTGTCAGGAAGCACCCGCCGGAATGCTTCCAGTTGGGTCGTGGTCGCCAATCCGGTGCCCATCAACTGGATTTCGTCGAACATCCATAGGCAGTCCGTGTTGAGGAGGCCGAATTGAATAGGCCAGCGGGATCGTGTGGCCGCATACCCTCGGTTGAGCGCTCGCGACAACAGCATGTCCTGCGTGCCGATGATGATCTGCTCTGATTCCGGGTACATGTCCCAATCTTCTTCCTCTTCGCCACCCATGAGCACATGCACGGGAATTTCGTCGGCTAATTGGCCGGCTGTTTTCAGATTCGCCGTCCATTGCCTTGCGCATTCGGCCGTCTGCTCCACCAGCACCCGCATCGGCAGGCAGTAGACCATGCGGCGCGGCGTACTCTTCCGAACCGCTTCATCCGGATGACTCCGTCTCCGCCACAGCCACCCCAGCACCGCCATCGCGGTCTTGCCCAGGCCGGTCGGCACGTCCACCAGTTCCGGCAGCTCCGGCTCGCACGCGAAACGGACCTGGAACGGGTAGGCCGCATGACCCGTAGCGTGCGTAAACCATCGCGCGAACCGTTCACTCGTCCCGTCGTTCAAGGCGTCCACTCCTTTGCCACGAGGCCGTGCTTACCTCCCTCTCCCGCCGGGGAAGAGGCGCGGATTCGGTGCTCTCACCCTCCAACGGACCGGAACTGCGGCCGGGCTCCCCGTCATCGCGCGGGACAGGCTACCACCGGACTGTGACAGATGGGGTCACAACGCCGGCGGCCTACGCGCGGGAGGGTAGCAATTCCCCCTTATGAGGGCAAGCGGGACTGGGCCGGCCGGGGCCGCGACAGGCTGACCCGGCGGGAGCCTTTGCTTTCTCAACGGGTTCCGGTAGGATACCGCCCATGGCGCTCGATCCCGACCATCCGCCGATCTGGCTCCGGAAGCTGCACGTGACCGCGCAGCAGCTCGTTCCGAGCGAGTATGCGGCGAGCCCCGAGGAAGGCATGCTCAGGGTGTGCCGCCTCTCGGATGCCCAACTTGAATTGATGAAGGCCTTCGCCCGGGCTCGGGAGCGTCATTCGACAGGGCGCCCCTCCTCCCAGCCCTCCCTGCCTCCAGCACCGCCGGGGAAGTCCGATCCCATGTCCCCGGGGAATGACCGTTCGCCCGGGTATCTCGCCGTGCTCTCGGCGGCGACGGAGGCCCTGGCCATCGCCTCGTCCTCCTATTGCGTGATCGGCGCACTCGCGCTCGGGGCTTGGGGACGCCCCCGCGCGACCCATGACCTGGGCTTGCTCGTCATGACGGAGAGTTCCGCCCCCGAACCGTACCTGGCCCCGCTGACCTACGTGCTCCGGGCGGCGGCCCCACCGCCACGGACATAGTGGCGCGGCCGCGGACCGGACTCCGAGGACGGGGGACGGTCCTGGATGCCGGCGTCCGCCGGCATGACGAGGCGAGGGCGGCGTGCTCGCCTCGCTCGGAGGCTCATCGTACAGAGAAGAAGCCGCCTGCCCCCTCGGTCGCTGCGAACTGGGCTCCCGCGATGGGGCAGGATTCTGGATGCCGGCCCCGGATTGAATATGTCCGGGGTAAACCGTCCGCCGGCATGACGAGGCAGGACCGTGCGGGATATCGCTCTAGCCGTCGCCCGCCCATGACGCCCCCCGCCCGCCTGTGGTAGAGTCGGCGTCATGCGCCATGTCGTCATCATCGGTTCGGGCCCGGCGGGGCTGACCGCGGCGATCTACACGGCGCGGGCGAACCTCTCGCCGCTCCTCATCGAAGGCATCCAGCCGGGCGGCCAGCTCACGACCACGACGGAGGTCGAGAACTACCCCGGCTTCCGCCAGGCCGTCCTCGGCCCCCAGTTGATGCAGGAGATGCGCGCCCAGGCCGAGCGCTTCGGGACGGAGTTCCTCACCGGCAATGTCTCGGCGGTGAATCTGGCGCAACGGCCCTTCACGCTGACGATCGAGGGCGAGGAGACGGTCGCCACCCGCGCGCTGATCATCGCGACCGGCGCCGCCGCGATCCCGCTGGGCGTCCCCAACGAGGCCCGCCTGACCGGACACGGCGTCTCCACCTGCGCCACCTGCGACGGCTTTTTCTTCCGCGGCAAGGAGCTGGTCGTGGTCGGCGGCGGCGACAGCGCGATGGAGGAGGCGAACTTCCTCACCAAGTTCGCGACGAAGGTCTCGGTCGTCCACCGCCGCGACAAGCTCCGCGCCTCCAAGATCATGCAGGACCGCGCGTTCAAGAACGAGAAGATCACCTTCGTCTGGAACAGCGTCGTCGAAGAGGTCCTCGGCGACCGGGTGGTGACGGGCGTCCGCCTGCGGAACGTCGTGACCGGCCGGCGGTCGGAGCTGGCCTGCGCGGGCCTGTTCGTCGCCATCGGCCACCGGCCGAACACGGACCTGTTCAAGGGCCAGGTCGAGATGGACGAGAAGGGCTACCTCCTGACCCGGCACGGCACGGCGACGAGCGTGCCGGGCGTCTTCGCGGCGGGCGACGTGCAGGACTCCCGCTACCGCCAGGCCGTCACCGCCGCCGGCTCCGGCTGCATGGCCGCCATCGACGCCGAGCGCTACCTGGAAGCGCTCGCCGGCTGACGAGCGACGTCCCCATGCGTTGCGTCATCGTCCATTACCACGAGCTGGCCCTGAAGGGGCGGAACCGCCCCCTCTTCGAGCGCCGGCTCGTCCGCAACCTGCGGGAGACGCTGCGGGGGCTGCATGTCAGGGCGGTCGAGGCCCTGCCCGGGCGCGTGCGCGTGATGCTCGGCGACGAGACGCCCTGGCCGGCGGTGAAGGCACGGATCGCCCGCACCTTCGGCGTCACCCATTTTCTGCCGGCCGAGACCGTGCCCCTGTCGGCCGACGGCGACCTCGACGCGCTGAAGGCCGCCGCCGCGGAGGCGGTACGCGACCTGCCCTTCGCCACCTTCCGCGTGACGACCAAGCGGGCGGACAAGCGGTTCCCGAAGACCTCGATGGACGTGGACCGGGAGGTCGGCGCGCACCTCTGCGCCGTCACGGGCAAGCGCGTGAGCCTGTGCGACCCGGAGCTGACCGTCCACATCGAGACCCTGTCGAAGGAGGCCTACCTTGCCGTCCGCCGCGAGCCGGGGCCCGGCGGGCTTCCCGTCGGCGTGAGCGGCAAGGTCGCCTGCCTGATCTCCGGCGGGATCGACTCCCCCGTCGCCGCCTACCGGATGATGAAGCGGGGCTGCCGCGCGGTGTTCGTCCACTTCCACGGCCGGCCCTACGTGAGCCGCGCGTCCGAGGAGAAGGTGCGGGAGATCGTCGAGGAGCTCACGGCCTATCAGCAGTACTCGCGGCTCTACCTCGTGCCCTTCGGCGAGATCCAGCGGCAGATCGTGCTCGGCGCGCCCGCGCCCCTGCGGATCGTGCTCTATCGCCGGATGATGCTGCGGATCGCGGAGGAGCTGGCGCGGCAGGAGCGGTGCTGGGCCGTGGTGACCGGGGACAGCCTCGGGCAGGTGGCCTCCCAGACGCCGCAGAACCTGAGCGTCGTCGGCGAGGCCGCGCGCCTGCCGATCCTGCGCCCGCTGATCGGCATGGACAAGGTCGAGATCACCGAGCAGGCGCAGCGCATCGGCACCTTCGAGACCTCGATCGAGCCCGACCAGGACTGCTGCCGGCTCTTCGTCCCGCCCCATCCGAGCACCAGGACCGCGCCGGACGACGTCCGGAAGGTCGAGCGGGGCCTGGACGTGGAAGGGATGGTCAAGCTGGGAGTGGAGCGGGCGGAGCTGGCCGAGGTCACCTTCCCCGCCGGCTCGACGAGACCTGCGCGCGCACCCGCCGGCTGAGCTGCTCGAAATGGCCCTGAAGCTGGCGGCGCAGCTCCCAGACGACCAGCCAGTCGGGCGCCCAGGTGTCGAGCGCGACGACCAGCTCGAACTCCGCCTGCGTCCGGTCCGGCGCGCCGTTCTCCGACAACGCCCAGGTGCGCTCGTACGCGCGGAAGTCGCCGGCGACGAGCGAGGTCTTCAGCCGCCCGCCCGGCAGCTCCCGCGTCTCGCAGAGCAGCCGCTTCTCCCCGAACCACCAGGGATGGCCGATGTAGAGGTCGGTCAGGACCGCGTCGGGCCGACGCTCCAGTCCGGCTACCCGCAGCGGCGTGGTGAACAGCTCCGGCCAGTGCGCGTAGTCGGTCAGGACCGCCTTGACGGCGGCGGGCGGGCCGGGCAGCCGCAGCGTGGCCCTGGCCGTGACCGTCCCCGAACGGTCTGTCGTAACGTCCGGGGCGGGCAGGGCCTCGGCGGCTGCCTCCCCCACCACGCCCAGGCAGGCCCCGATGACCAGGATGATGGCCGACGATCGGCAGGACATCGTCCCCCCACTGCGCGTAGTCTACCCCCACGACGGCGGTCAGTCCAGGCGCGGGAACCGCCGGGGGCCGACGCGGTCGCCGACGACGCGGGCCCTGTGCTACGATCCGCGGCGTTCACCCTCGGGAGGTGCTCGATGCCGATTCCTTCGCTCGTGGGCTTACCCCTGGCCTTCGCCGGCCTGCTCGTCCTCGCGGAAGCGACGGCCGCCCAGCCGTCGGGCTCGCCCGCGACGACCGAGTCGAACTGCACCTTCGGGATGGTGAAGGGAGAGACGGCGCGGAGCTGCCGGGTTCCGATCCCGGCCGGCTGCCGGGTCGCCCTGTTGCCGGGGACTGACAAGCCCTGGGCCACCATCTCCAAGGGCGGCAACTGCACCTGCCGGTTCGACGAGCAGGCCACCGACTGGAAGACGACGATCACCGGCACCTGCCTTCGTTGCAAGTCGCCGCAATGCTCGGCCCGCTTCAGCGCGATGTTCGACTGCTCCGCCTCCGCCGCCCCCTACACGCCGCAGACGCCGGGGGGCGGGAAGTAGCGTGACGGGACTTCGGGCGGGGAAACAACGGGAGCGTTCCCGATGAGCAGGGGCGCGACGCATCCGACAGCCGCGCCCCGTGACGACCGCTCATCGAGCCATCGGTGAGGGGCTGGGCTACGCCGCCTTGCTGGCGGGGCGATCCATCTGGGACGAGGCGCCGGTCAGCCGACGCCACAGCCCGACGATACCCGCCACGGCCGACATCCCGATGAAGATCCACATGAGCGATTCCATCCAGTTGACGTTCGCCGCTTCGGTCCACAACATCGGCACGCTCACCTCCTTTCCGGGCCGGAGCCACTCGAGAATTGTAATCATACCTCCCGGCCTGTCAAGACGGCGGGGGCCGTGGTAATGTCACGCGGCTTGTGTAAATTGGCGACGGGTGCGCTGGTGCCACTCCAGGTTAAACCGGTTGAAGATGGAGAAGATGATCCGCTCCACGCTCTGGACGTTCACAAAGCACACCATCGGTCGGGTCCGGCGGCGCACCTCCACGAAGCAGCGCTCGATGAAGTTCGTGGTGCGGAGCCGCCGCCAGAGGCGCCGCAGGCACTGGAAGAAGGCCAGCAACTCCGGCAGATCCCGCACCAGCCGCGTGATCACCGACGGGTAGGCTGCTTGCCACCGCTGCGCAACCTGGCGGGCCCGGGCCTCGGCCTCCCGGCGACTGGCGGCCTGATAGATCGCCTGGACATCGGCCTTCACGGCCGCGTGATCCCGCCGCCGGACGGCCTGCAGCACGTTGCGCAGCTTGTGCACCCAGCAGCGCTGATGGGGCACCCGGGGATAGACGGTCTGCAGCGCCGCGGCCAGGCCGGGACAGCCGTCCGTCACGATCAGCGCCAGCTGCCAGCCCTCCAGCCCCCGCCGGTACAGATCCTGGAGCAACCCCTCCCAGGCGGCCTGACTCTCCCCCTGGCTGCGGGTAAAGGCGAGGAGCTGCCGACGCCCATCAGCCCGGACGCCATAGGCCACCAAGAGCTGTACCCGCTGGCGGCCCTGGGGCCGCCGCACCCGCAGACTCACCCCATCCAGGAACAGGTACGGCCAGACATCGCCCAGCGGGGCCGCATGAAACTGCGCCACGGCCTGGTCCAAGGCCTGCGTCAGGCGCGAGACGGTCTGGGCACTGACCGCCTCCTCCGTCACCAGCGCGACCACGCACCCTACCGTCCGGGTACTCACAGCCCGCGCAAGAAGGCCTCGCGGATCAACAGCAGCACCTCCCCCGCCCGGCGCTGCAAGCGCCCCAGGCCGGCCGGCAGAAACGCCCGCCGCCGCTCCGGGCAACGCGCACCCGCACGGTGCCGAGGCGCGTCACAAAGTCCCGTTCATAAAAGCCGTTGCGGGCGTCCGCACGGGCCGGACTGCGTTCATACGCCCGCACGCCCAGGTACTGATCCCGGGCTTCGACCGAGAGCCGCCCCAGGAAGTCGGCCCAGATCTGCCGGGTGTGCTGCGTCAGGTCGCCCCACAACTGCTCGCGCCCATCGGTCACAACGTGTTGCCACTGCTCGGTCCACGGTGCTAGCGTTGCCAGGGGTGTAAGCCTCCTTCAGTGGAGAATGGGTTGGCTTCAGCAGCGCCCAGCTTACACCCGTCTTGTTTTTACACAGAGAAGGTTACATCACCCGGGACGCCGGGGCAATTGTGTATCGGCAAAGACTTTGTTATCGTGGGGCTCCCGCCGCTGCCTTGAGGCTCGCGGTCGCCCGTTTACCACCATCAATGCTGAGATGACGGCATCGCCGACCATTAAGAACGGCGCCGAACTGCTGATCCGGTCGCTCGAAGCGCAGGGCGTGGATTACATCTTCGGCATTCCCGGCGGCGCCGTGCTGCCGATTCTTGACGTCCTGGCGGACGGCGGACCGAAGTTCGTCCTCTGCCGGCACGAAACCGGGGCCACCTTCATGGCCCAGGCCTGGGGCCGCATCACCGGCAAGCCCGGGGTGGTGCTGACGACCTCCGGCCCCGGCCTGATCAACGCCGTCTGCGGCGTGGCCACGGCGACGGAGGACCGCGATCCCCTGGTGATCATCACGGGCCAGGTGCCGCGCGGGATGCGCTTCAAGCAGAGCCACATGAACCTGGACTCGGTCGCCCTCTTCGCCCCGATCACCAAGTGGAGCGTCGAGGCGGAGGTGGCCGACACGCTGCCGGAGATCGTGGTCAGCGCCTTTCGCATCGCCGCCCGATCACGCCCGGGCGCCGTGCACATCTCCGTGCCGATGGACGTCGCCAAGTCGCCCGTGACGGCGCAGCCCATTCCGGCCCCCGAACAGCCCCACCTGGGCGCGGCCGCGCCGGATGCGCTCGGCCGCGCCGCCGCGCTCCTGAACCACGCCCGGTTGCCCGTCGTGCTCCTGGGCGTCGGCGCCAGCACGCCGGCGGCGGCCGCGGCTTTCCGCCGCCTGCTGCACAGGCACGCGCTCCCGGTGGTCTGCACCTTTGAAGCCGCCGGCGTCGTCTCGCGCGATCTGGCCGATCGCTTCGTCGGGCGCGTGGGCTACGTAGGGAATCAGCCGGGCGACGCGATCCTGCAGCAAGCCGATGCCGTCCTGACGATCGGCTACGACATGGTCGAATACGACCCGACGGTCTGGCACGGCGGCGGCCGCGGCGTCGTGATCCACGTGGACGAGAATCCCGCCGGCCTGGATCGGTCCTATCAGCCGGCCGTGGAGGTGCTGGGCGACATCGGGCGGAACCTCGACGCGCTGGCCGAGCGCCTGAGCCTGACCGCGGAGGACGAATGGCAGGAGGTGTCGCGGGCCCGCCAGATGCTGCTCGACGAGCAGGGCCGCGGGGCAAGGCTCTCCGGCAAGCCGATCCACCCCCTCCGCTTCATGCACGACCTGCGGCAGACGATCGGCGACGACGTGACGGTCACCTGCGACGTCGGCGCGCACGAAATCTGGATGGCGCGCTACTTTTTCTCTTATGAGCCCCGGCACCTGCTGTTCAGCATGGGCCACCAGACGATGGGCGTGGCGCTGCCCTGGGCCATCGGCGCCGCGCTGGCCCGGCCCGGCCGGCCGGTCGTCTCGGTCTCGGGCGACGGCTCTTTCTTGATGACCTGCATGGAGCTGGAAACCGCCGTCCGCCTGAACCTGCCCATCGTGCACGTGGTCTGGCGGGACGGCACCTTGAACCTGATCCAGCAGCTGCAGATGCGCGATTTCGGGCGGACCTTCGGCGCCACGTTCACCGATCCGGACCTGGTCAAGCTGGGCGAGGCCTTCGGCGCGGCGGCCTTCCGCATCACCGAACCCGATCAGATTGTCCCGACGCTCAAGCGGGCGCTGGCAGCCGGCCGGCCGGCCTTGATCGACATGCCCGTGGACTATGCCGACAATGCCGAGCTGGTCAAAGCGGTCGGCGAATCCGCGCAACACTAATCGACCATCGCATGGCCATCGACGACGTCTTCATCAAAGCCTTCCAGTCGCACCGGACCCAGGGCGACCTCTTTCACCACGATCAGCGGCAGGCGCACGAGCTGTTTCAGACCTCGACGATCGGCGCGCTGATGGAAGGCATCTACGACGGCGAGGTGACCTACGGCGAGCTGGCGAAGCACGGCGATTTCGGCCTGGGCACCTTCAACGCGCTGGACGGCGAGATGATCGCCTTCAACGGCCGGTTCTACCAGATCACGGGCGACGGCAAGGCCCGTCCGGTCTCGCCCTCGGCCAAGACGCCCTTTGCCGTGGTCATGTTCTTCGATCCGACCGTCAAGGTCCTGTGGGAAGAGCTGACGGATTGGGACCACTTTCAACAGGCCGTGGACAAGGCCGTGCCGAGCAAAAACATCTTCTATGCGGTCATGGCCACCGCCGCCTTCGACTACATCAAGGTGCGCACGGTCCCGCGCCAGCAGAAGCCCTATCCGCCGCTGGCCGAGGTGGCCAAGCGCCAGGCGGTCTTCGAGCACGAGGGAGTCCGCGGCACGCTGGTCGGCTTCCGCTTCCCGGACTATGCGCAAGGGCTGAACGTCCCCGGCTACCACGTTCACTTCCTCACCGAGGACGGCCGGACCGGCGGCCACGTCTTGAACTTCCGCATGCGCGACGCGACCGTGCAGATCGACGTCACCTCGGACCTCCACATGGAAATGCCGCAATGCGGGGACTTCCTCGAGGCCGACCTGGCCAAGGATCAGTCGGAAGCGATTCGGAAGGCCGAAAGCGACCGCTGACCGAGCGACAACCGTAAACCCTTGAAAGGCGACACTGAGTTATGGCGACCACCAACGACAAGCAAGTCATCTTCTCCCTGATCGGCGTCGGGCGTGTCCACCCGCGAAGAAGCAGGTGCTCAAGGACATCTACCTCTCCTTTTATTACGGCGCCAAGATCGGCGTCCTGGGCCCCAACGGCTCGGGCAAGAGCAGCCTGCTGCGGATCATCGCCGGCGCGGACAAGGACTACCTCGGCGAGATCACGATGTCGAAGGGCTACACGGTGGGGCTGCTCGAGCAGGAGCCGCAGCTCGACAAGAACAAGACGGTCAAGGAGGTCGTGGAGGAGGGCCGCCGCGAGCTGATCGCGATGCTGCGCGAGTACGAAGCGGTGAGCAACAAGCTGGGCGACTGCACGCCGGAGGAGATGGAAAAGCTCCTCGAGAAGCAGAGCGCGCTGCAGGAGAAAATCGCGGCGGCCAACGGCTGGGAGCTGGAGAACGAGCTCGACGTCGCCATGGACGCGCTCCGCTGCCCGCCGGCCGACGCCAAGGTGGACGTGCTGTCCGGCGGTGAGAAGAGGCGCGTGGCCCTCTGCCGGCTGCTGATCCAGGAGCCGGACATCCTGCTGCTGGACGAGCCGACCAACCACCTGGACGCCGAATCGGTCCTCTGGCTGGAACAGCACCTCCAGCAGTACAAGGGGACGGTCATCGCCGTCACGCACGACCGCTACTTCCTGGACAATGTGGCGGGCTGGATCCTCGAGCTGGACCGCGGCCAGGGCATCCCTTTCGAGGGCAATTACTCCTCCTGGCTGGAGCAGAAGCAGGCGGATGATCTGGAAATCTACATCCCCCCGGGGCCGCGCCTGGGCGACATCGTGCTCGAGGCCAAGGACGTCAGCAAGGCCTACGGCGACAAGCTGCTCTTCGAGAACCTGAACTTCTCGCTGCCGCGCGGCGGCATCGTCGGCGTCATCGGCCCCAACGGCGCCGGCAAGACGACGCTGTTCAAGCTGATCACCGGCCAGGTCAAGCCGGATAGCGGCTCCTTCAAGGTCGGTGAGACGGTCAAGATCGGCTATGCGGACCAGGACCGGACCCTGGACGGGAACAAGACGGTCTGGGAGGTCATCTCGGACGGCCGCGACACGGTGGCGCTGGGCAAGACCGAGGTCAACTCGCGCGCCTATTGCGGGCGCTTCAACTTCGGCGGGTCGGAGCAGCAGAAAAAGGTCAAGGACCTCTCGGGCGGCGAGCGCAACCGCGTGCATCTGGCCCGGATGCTCAAGGAGGGCGCGAACCTCCTCCTGCTGGACGAGCCGACCAACGACCTGGACGTGAACACGCTGCGGGCGCTGGAGGAGGGGCTGGAGGCTTTCGGCGGCTGCTGCGTCGTGATCAGCCACGACCGGTGGTTCCTGGACCGCATCGCCACCCACATCCTGGCCTTCGAAGGCGACAGCAAGGTGGCCTATTTCGAAGGCAGCTTCAGCGAGTATGAAGCGGATCGGAAAAAGCGCCTCGGCAAGGAGGCGGACCAGCCCCACCGGATCCGCTATCGCAAGCTGACCAGAAGCTGAGCGCAGCCGCGGCCGCTTACTTCGTGAAGGCCGCGCGGAGCGCCGCGGCGGCATCCTCCATGAGCTGCCGGCCTTGATCCAGCACGCCGGCCATGTTGAGAAAGCCGTGGATCATGCCGTCGTAGCGCCTCGCCGTCACCGGCACGCCCGCCTCCTCCAACCTCGCCGCGTAGGCCTCCCCTTCATCCCGCAAGGGATCGTGCTCGGCTGTCGCGATCCAGGCCGGCGGCAGCCCGCGGAAATCCCCCGCCCGCAACGGCGAGGCATAAGGATGGTCGCCGTCGGCCGGAGACTTGAGATAATGGTTCCAGAACCAGGCCATGCCGGCCTTGGTGAGAAGATACCCCTCGGCATGGTCGCGGTAGGACCGCGTATCGAAGCGGTGGTCGGTGACGGGATAGAGGAGCAGCTGAAAGGCGATCGGCGGGCCGCCCCGGTCGCGCGCCATCAAGGTCACGGCGGCGGCGATGTTGCCGCCCGAGCTGTCACCGCCGACCGCGATCCGTCCCGGAGCCGTTGCAAATTCCCGGGGATGCGTGGCGAGATGGCGCAAGACGGCGTAGCCGTCCTCCACCGCGGCGGGAAACTTGTGCTCCGGCGCGTGGCGGTAATTGACGGAGGCCGCGAGGCAGCCGGAGGCCTGGGCGATGGCACGGCACGGCACGTCGCTGCTGTCCAGGTCGCCATTCACCCATCCTCCGCCGTGGAAATAGACGAGCAAGGGCAGCGGACCGGCCTCCGCCGGCTTGTAGAGGCGCAAGGGAACGAGCCCGGCCGGACCCTGGACCCAGCGCTCCTCCACCGCCGCCACCGGCAAGGGATCGCCGGCCCATTGGGCCCGACGCTGGCGGGTCAGGTCGCGGGCTTGGGCCGGTGTCAGGCTCTCGAGCGGCGGCAAGCCGCTCGCCGCCACCTCCTTCAACAGCGCTTCGGCCTGGGGATCCAGCGGCATGGCCCGCCCCTCCTTCGGGCACTCACTCTGTCACAGTCGATCAAGGCCTCGCAACCTGACCGCCTGGGCCGGGCCGGCCCGGCCCCTCCGAGCGCCGGGCTGGCTCCCTGTGGCAGAATAGCCACATGCCCCTCCAGACCTTCAGGGCGCGGGTGGCCCGCTGCCGGGACCTCACCCACGACGTCCGCGAACTGGACCTCGAGCTGATCGAGCCCCCGGAGCTGGCCTTCCAGGCCGGTCAGTTCATCTCCTTCGAGGTCCTGCCCCCCGGCGCCGCACGGCCCGTGACCCGCCCCTACTCGATCGCCTCCCCGCCGAGCCGGCGCGGGATCCTCACCCTCCTGTTCAACCGCGTGCCCGGCGGCCCCGGCTCCGGCTTTCTCTTCGGGCTCCGCCCCGGGGACGAGGTCCGCTTCAAGGGCCCGGCCGGCCATTTCACCCTGAAGGACGACGGGACCCGCGACCGCCTCTTCGTCGCCACGGGGACGGGCATCGCGCCCATCCGCTCGATGCTGCTGGCCCTGCGCGAGCGCGGCGACGCCCGCCGCGCCACGCTCTACTGGGGCCTGCGCAGCCGGCGCGACCTCTACTATCAGGAGGAGCTGGCGGCGCTCGCCACGGAGCACCCCGGCTTCTCCGCCGTCGTCACCCTGTCCCGGCCGGAGCCCGACTGGACGGGCGAGGTCGGGCGCGTGACGCGCCTGGTCGAGGAACGGATCACCTCCGTCGCCGGGCTCGCCGCCTACCTCTGCGGCAACGGCGCGATGATCAAGGAGGTGACGGCGCTGCTCAACCGGCGCGGGCTCTGCCCGGTCTATCGGGAAAAGTATTACGACGAGCGGGGGCCGGAGCCGGATGAGTGAGATGGACCTGGCGGCGGCGATCAAGCGCGAGGCGCGCGCCCTGGGGTTCGACGCCGTCGGCATCGCGCGGGTCGCTCCCGGGGAGGCGGCGCTGCCGGCGCGCCTGGGCCGGCGCCTGACCGACTGGCTGCGCCGCGGCTGCCACGGCACGATGGCCTGGATGGCGCGGGACCCGCAACGGCGGGCCGATCCCCGCCTCGTGCTCCCCGGCTGCCGGTCGGTCGTCTCCGTCGGCCTGAACTACTTCACCGGCGACCGCCCGGACGAGGGACCGGGGCGCGGCCGCATCGCCCGCTACGCCTGGGGCCGGGATTACCACGAGGTGCTCGGCGAGCGGCTCGCGCGGCTGGAGGCCCGCGTGCGCGCCCTCGCGCCCGGCGTCGCGACGCGCCGGTACGTGGACACGGGACCCGTGATGGAGAAGGCCTGGGCCCAGGAGGCCGGGCTCGGCTGGATCGGCAAGCACGCGAACCTCGTGTCGGATCGGTTCGGCTCCTGGCTCCTGCTGGGCGAGATCCTGACGACGCTGGAGCTCTCTCCCGACGAGCCCGGCGCCGACCTCTGCGGCTCCTGCACGCTCTGCCTGCGCGCCTGCCCGACGGGGGCCATCGTCGAGCCCTACGTCGTGGACGCGCGCCGCTGCCTGTCCTACCTCACGATCGAGTTCCGCGGGCCCGCCGAGGCGATCCCGGAGGACCTGGCCCGCGGCCTGGGGAACCGGATCTTCGGCTGCGACGACTGCCTCGACGCCTGCCCCTACAACGTCCAGGAATCGCCGACCGCCGAGCCCGCCTTCCGGCCGACTCCGCTCACGAGGGGGCCGGACCTCCTCGCCCTGACCCGATTGGATGAGGCGGGCTTCGCCGCCGCCTTCCGCGGGAGCCCCATCCGCCGGGCCAAGCGCGCAGGATTGTTGCGGAACGTCGGGCTCGCCCTCCGCAACCTGGCGCGGCGCGCCGCGGGCTAGGCCGCGCCCTTGCGCGAGCCACACGCCTCCTCTATAGTGATCGCAGGGGCGCCCCTCGCCGCCGGCCCCTCCGGTAGGTGCCCATGCCTCCTGCCACCCTGCTCATCATCGAGGACGAGGAACGGATGCGGCGTCTCCTCGACCTCGTGCTGCGGCCGGAGGGGTACGACCTTATCCTCGCCGAATCCGGCGAGAAAGCCCTGGCGCTCATCCGCGACAAGCCGGACGTAGACCTGATCGTCACGGACCTCCAGCTCGGAGCCGTCACGGGGCTCGACGTGCTGGAAGCCGCGAAACAGGCCCTGCCCGACGTGCCCGTCCTCGTCATCACCGGCTACGGCACGGTCAAGTCCGCCGTCGAGGCCATGCGCAAGGGCGCCTACGATTACCTCTCCAAGCCCGTGGACAACGAGGAGCTCAAGATCGTCATCGGCCGGGCCCTCCAGCACCGGCAGCTCACCCAGGACAACCAGGCGCTGCGCGCCGGCCTGCGGGACCAGTACGCCTTCGAGCGACTCGTCACCCGCTCCCCGAAGATGCAGGAGGTGCTGCAGCTCGCGAAGGAGGTGGCGCGGACCGACGCGACGGTGTTGATCACCGGCGAGAGCGGTACCGGCAAGGAGTTGCTGGCGCGGGCGATCCACTACGCGAGCCCGCGGGCGCGCGGCCCGCTCGTGGCCGTGAACTGCGCCGGCGTGCCCGAATCGCTCCTGGAATCCGAGCTGTTCGGCCATGAGGCGGGCGCTTTCACCGACGCGAAGAAGGCCAAGCGCGGCCGCTTCCAGCTCGCCGACCGCGGGACCCTGTTTCTCGACGAGATCGGCGAGATGAGCCCGGCGGCCCAGGCCACGCTGCTGCGCGTGCTGGAGGACCACCGCGTGGAGCCGCTCGGCAGCACGCGCGCGATCACGGTGGACATCCGGGTGATCTGCGCCACCAACCAAGACCTGCCCGACCTCATCCGCCGGGGACGCTTCCGCGAGGACCTCTTCTACCGGCTGAACGTCTGTCCGCTGCACCTGCCGCCGCTGCGCGAGCGGCCGGAGGACATCCGCGCCCTGCTCGACGCCTTCCTGGAGGGCGCAGGACGCGAGCGGGGCACGCGGGCGCGGCGCGTCACGCCGGAGGCCCTGGCCGTCCTGGAAGGCCACGCCTGGCCCGGCAACGTCCGCGAGCTGCACAACGTCGCGGAGTGGCTCACGATCAGTTGCAAGGAGGACGAGATCGCGCCGGCGCACCTCCCCGCCTACCTGCGGGCGCCGGCCGACGGGGACCGGCGCGAGCGCCCCTCGCTCCTGGCCCTCGGCCTCTCCGCCGAGGAGCTGGAGAAGACCCTGCTAGAGGAGGCCATCGAGAAGGCCGGCGGCAACATCTCGGAGGCGAGCCGGCTGCTGAAGATGACCCGGAACACGCTGCGCTACCGGATGGCGAAGTACCGCCTGGCCTGAGTCGCGAGCGACGCGATGCCCCGCACCGGCGGCCTTCAGAAGAAGTTCTTCGTGGCCCTGCTGATCGTCGGGACCCTCCCCGGCGTCGTCGCGCTGACGGCCACCTACCTTTACAGCATCAGCAGCCTGAAGCGGTCCATCGGCAGCGGCTTCCAGGAGATCGCCCGATCCACGGCCATCCGCATCGCGGCCGCGGTGGACCAGGAAGTGGACCGTGCCGTGCGGCTGGCCCGCGTTCCCCTGCTCATCCGGCGGGTCGTGGACGCGACCAACCGGCAGTACGCGGGCCGCAGCGAGGCGGAGGTCCGCATGCTGCTCGCGGCCCGGGCCGCCGCGCACCGCAAGGCGCTGCTCGACGGCGGTCCGTTCCCGCCCGGCCTGCTGGAGACGGGCGAGTACCTGCGCGAATGGGCGCGGGAGGCCGGCTACTACGTGCGCGTCGTCATCGCCGACAGCCGCGGCGCGCTCGTGGCCTCGACCGACGCGCACGTGCCCTACCTCAACGCCGACGAAGAATGGTGGCGGGAGGCGTTCGGCGGCCCGCCGGGCACAGCCTACGTGAGCGCCCTCCGGCTGGACCCCCGACTCAACGAATACGTCTTCGAGGTCGCAGTCCCGATTCCCGGCGAGGCCGGCGGCCCGCCGGCCGGGGCGGTCGGGATCGTCGTCCGCCGCGACGTGCTCCTGAACACGATCCTGCCGATCCGGGTCGGCGACACCGGCCACGGGATGCTGCTCGACACCGACGGCACGCCCCTCATCTGTCCGGTCCTGCCGCCGACCGCCCACCTCATCCCGCAAACGCTGCTCGACCAGCTCGCGCGCGACGAGCCGCTCTGGCTGGTCGCCGACGACGACGCCCACGGCGGGCACGACTCGATCGTCGGCGCGGCGCCGGTGCGGTTCGCCCACCGGCTCAGCCCGGCCAGCCTCGGCGGCACCCGCTGGTTCGCCTTCGTGCGACAGCCGCCGGAGGAGACCTACGCCCCGATCAACTCCATGCTGCTGGCGGTGGGGCTGATCGGGTTCGGCCTCGTCGTCGTGCTGGCCTCGCTCGGCTTCGTCGTGGGCCGCCGGATCGTGGGCCCGATCCTGGCCCTCCGGCGCGAGACGGAGGCGCTCAAGCAGCACGTCGCCGCCCTGCCCAACGCGCCGCCGGCGACCCGCATCGAGCCCGCGCCGGAGATCCGGACGGGGGACGAGATCGAGGACCTGGCCCGGACCTTCCAGGCCATGCGGAGCGCGCTGGAAGAGAGCCTGCGCACGGTCACCTCCCAGCAGGAGGAGCTGATCCGCCGGGAGAAGCTCGCGTCGGTCGGCCAGTTGCTCGCCGCGCTGGCCCACGACCTGCGCAACCCGCTCGGCGTCATCCGCAGCTCGGCCCAGCTCGTGGTCGAGGACCGGCAGGCCGAGGAGGTCCGGCGGGAGGTCGCGCAGTACATCATCGACGAGGTGGACCGGCTTACGCACCGCATCAACGACTTCCTGCGCTACGCCCGGCAGAAGCCGCCCGAGCCCAGACGCCTGCGCCCCGAGGCCTTGCCCCAGCTCGCGCTCTGGCAGTGGCAGACGCAGGGGGGCCACGAGCGGGTACGCGTGGAGACGCGGTTCGCGGAGGGGCTGCCCGACATCGCCGTGGACCCGGACCAGGTGAAGGAGGCGCTGGTCAACCTGCTGGCCAACGCCCGCGAGGCCATGCCGGCGGGGGGCCAGATCACCCTCGCCACCCGCGCCGAGGGGGACGGCCTGGTGGCGATCGAGGTGGCCGACACCGGCTGCGGCATCCCCGCGAGCCACCTGGACCGCATCTACGAGCCCTTCTTCACGACCAAGGAGTACGGCACGGGCCTCGGCCTCACCAACGTGAAGCGGCTGGTGCAGGACAACGGCGGCGCGATCGAGGTCGCCAGCGAGGAGGGCCGGGGCAGTCGGTTCATCCTCCGCTTCCCGGCCTGCGGCCCGCCGGCGCCCGGGGACGGCACGGGGCCGGAGGCCGGAGTCCCGGCGCGGGGGACCGCCGGCTGACCGCTTGTCAGGAGCCGCGCCTCCCGCTAAGATGATCGCCGGCTCCGCGCCCGCGCGGGGCCGCGAGGGAGGAACCGACGGTGTTCTGGGAGTCCCGCCAGGAGAAGGAGAAGCAGGAGCGGCACTGCTCCTTCTGCGGCAAGCGCGAGGGCCTGGTCAAGAGCCTCATCGAGAGCCCCGCCTCCTACCACTGCCGGAGCTGCCGGACCAGCGCCACGCTGCTGATCTGCAACGAGTGCATCCATCTCTGCAGCACCTTCCTCAGCGAGCGCGCCGCCGCGCCGCAAGACGCCGCCCAGGTTCTGCAGCTCCCCAAGCCGACCGAGATCAAGGCCATCCTGGACCAGTACGTGATCGGCCAGGAGCGGGCGAAGAAGGTCCTCGCCGTCGCCGTCCATAACCACTACAAGCGCGTCCTCAACCGCACCCGGCCGAGGGATGTCGAGCTGCAGAAGGGCAACATCCTGATGATCGGCTCGACGGGGACGGGCAAGACGCTCCTGTCCCAGACCCTCGCGCGGATCCTGCACGTCCCCTTCGCCATCGCCGACGCCACCACGCTGACCGAGGCGGGCTACGTCGGCGAGGACGTGGAGAACGTGGTCCTCAAGCTGCTGCAGAACTGCGACTTCGACGTCACGCGCGCGGAGACCGGCATCATCTACATCGACGAGATCGACAAGATCAGCCGCAAGTCCGAGAGCGCCTCGATCACCCGCGACGTCTCCGGCGAGGGGGTCCAGCAGGCCCTCCTCAAGCTCATCGAAGGCACGATCTGCAACGTCCCGCCCAAGGGCGGCCGCAAGCACCCGGAGCAGGAGTACATCCGCGTGGACACGACGAACATCCTCTTCATCTGCGGCGGGGCCTTCGTCGGCCTCGACCAGATCGTCGCGGCCCGGACCACCCAGAAGCGGATGGGCTTCGGCGCGGGTCCGACGACGCGGGAGGCGCCGGGCCCCGGCGGCCCGCTGGAGCGCGTCCAGCCGGAGGACCTGCTCAAGTTCGGACTGATCCCGGAGTTCATCGGGCGGCTGCCGGTGTTGACGACGCTCTCGGACCTGGACGAGCCCGCCCTGGAGCGCATCCTCGTCGAGCCCAAGAACGCGCTGCTCAAGCAGTACCAGGCGCTCTTCGAGCTGGAGGGCGTGCGCTTGGAGTTCACGCCGGCGGCGGTGAAGGCGATCGCACACCGCGCCGCGGCGATGAAGACCGGCGCCCGGGCCCTCCGCACGATTCTCGAGGACGTGATGCTGGACCTGATGTACGAGGTGCCGGCGCTCAAGAACGTCCGCTCGGTCGTCATCACCGACGACGTGATTCACGGCGTGGGACAGCCGACGATCCTCAACGGCTAGGGGGACGCCGCCGGGCCCCGACGCGAGAGGAGCCGCGCACCGCTCCAGCCTATGGCCGCCAGAGTCCTCGCAGTCGACGACGACGCCCGCTGGCTGCGCATCCTGTCGCTCTACCTCGAGGGACGCGGCTACGAGGTGCGGTCCGCCCTGAACGGCGAGGAAGCCCTCCGCCGGATGGCCGAAGCGCGGCCCGACGTCGTGATCGCCGACATCGCCATGCCGGGGATGGACGGCTACGAGCTGTGCAGCCGCCTCCGGCAGGACCCGCAGGCCCGCACGATCCCCTTCATCTTCCTCACCGCCCGGGACCAGGACGCGGACCGCGTCCGGGCGCGCAAGCTCGGCTCCGACGACTACGTCACCAAGCCCTGCCCGTTGGAGCGCCTCCTGCAGAGCGTGGAAACGGTGATGGACCGGCTGGAGCTGGCCCGCCGGATCCCGTTGGAGGAAATCGGCCCGAACGGCCGCCTCGAGGACGTGGACCTCCTCGACCTGATCCAGACGCTGGAGCTGGAGCAGAAGACCGGCGCACTGGTCCTGAGCCACGGCGAGCGGACCGGCACGCTCTACTTCCACGAGGGCGTCATCGTGCAGGCCGACATCCGCTCGCCCAAGCGCGAGGAGCCGCTGTTCATCCTCCTGGGCTGGAAGACCGGCCGCTACCTGTTCGTCCCGGACGCCGCGCCGGAGGAGCGGCCGATCACCGCCAGCATGGCGAACCTCCTCGTGCAGGACCTCCTGGCGCTGGAGCGGCACGAGCAGGATCGGGCGCAGGAGGATCGCCGGCCCGCCCCGTCCGCCGAAGAGTCGCCGGCGGCCCCGCTGGTTCGGCAGGTGCTCTCGCGATTGGAGGAGTTGGGACGGCGGGGCCGGCGCGCGGCGACCGGGCTTCGCGGGACGATGGTCCACCGCATCCTGGTGGTCGGAGTCACGGGGGCGGGCGCGGACACCTTGATCCAGGGCGTGATCGGCGACCTGGCCGGGTCCCGCTGGGCCGCCGTCGGGACGGAGGAGCCGGCCGCCGACCACCGCGCCGACTTCGGGCGGATTCTCATCGCCCCGGGCCACGTGCTGCACCTGGTCGCGGTCCGGGGTGAGCGGCGCTTCCGGCCGGTCTGGGAGCAGTACCTTCCCCACGCGAGGGCCGCGCTGCTCCTGCTCAACCCGGAGGATCGAGAGGCGGTGGCGCACTTGGAGGCCTTCCTGCGGGCCAGGCAGACCCTGGCGCCGGCGCTCCCGCTCCAGGCCCTGCTGCTCACCGAGGGGGGGCGGCCGCCGCTGCCGGGGCTGGCCCCGGACGACCAGGCCGTCGGCTCGCCCGAGGACCAGACCGCCCGCCTTGCCGCGCTGGACCGCCTGCTGGACCGCTGCCTCGTCGCGGGATGACGGCCCCGCCTCAGGGCGCGTCCGCGGCGCACCGAAACCCCAGCGTCGGCCCCCAGTAGGTCATCTCATCCCAGGCGCGGGCGCTGACCCGTAGCTCCACCGCCCCCCTCGTCCAGTCGCCGCCCCGCAGCACCCGGAACGAACCGCGCAGCGGCCCCTGCGGGTCCCGGGCGGGGCTGCGGCCGTAATAGTCTTCCGCGTACCAGTCCTTGACCCACTCCCAGACGCTCCCGACCAGGTCCTGCACGCCGTAGGGCGAGGCGGCGTCCGGCCGGCTGCCGACCGGCTCGGTGGTCCGCCCCGCTCCGTCGTGCCGGCCGCGTTGAATGGGCCCCTCGTCGTCGCCCCAGGGATACCGCCGGGCGTCGGGGCCGCGGGCCGCCTTCTCCCACTCGGCCTCGGTCGGCAGGCGCGCCCCCCGCCAGTGACAGTAGGTCCGCGCCTGCAGCCACGTGACGTTGGTCACCGGATGCGCGCCGGCGCGGGGATCGTCGAACGCCTCGCGCGCGCGCGGCGGCGCGCAGACGCCGGCCTCGACACAGGCGCGGTACCGCTCGTTCGTGACCTCGTACCGATCGATCCAGTAGGCGCTCAGGTGGACCCGGTGCGGCGGACGGGCGTCGGGCAGCCCGTCCTCGTCCCCCATCAGAAAGTCGCCGGCGGGGATGAGCACCATGCCCTCAGGCGCCGCCACGCCCCGCTCCGCGAGCCGGCGCAGCTCCGCCTGCTGCAGCTCGGCCGGCCGGCCGTTGCCCGGCGCGACCTCCACGGCCCGGGGGTCGGCGGCGGCCCGGTCCGGGGCGAGGCCGCGCTCCCGACCGACCGCCGGAGCCGGGTGTGCCTCGGCCGGCTGCAGCCCGGCGGCCGGTCCCGGCGGGGCGGGCGCGGGCTCCCGTCCCCTGGCGACCTCGATCCGGACCGCCGTCCGAACCAGGGCCTCCACGGGGACGCCCGCTCCCGTCGCGGCCTCACCGCGCCCACGGCCGATCGCGGCGAAATCGTAGTCGGGAATGTTCGCGAGCAAGGGCGTGGCGTAGCTGATCGGCACGGCGAACGCCATGCCCTCGGGGACGAGGCCGGACGGATGGGAGAACTTGGTCGTCAGGATGCCGATGAGCTCGCCCCTGCCGTTGAAGAGGGGGCCGCCGCTGTTGCCGGGGTTGACGGCGGCATCCACCTGGAGGACCCGTCGGACGCCCTTCGTGCGGATGGCGGCGATGCGCCCGCGCGCGACCGAGACTTCCCTGAGCCCGAAGGAGAAGCCGAGCAGCAGCACCTCTTGATCGAGCTTCACTTCGCTCGCGTAGCCGAGCGGCGCTTCGGACAGGCCGATCGTCTCGATCTTCAGGAGGGCCAGGTCATGCTCGGGGTCGGCGCTGACCACCACGGCCGGCGCGCGAAACTCGCCCGGCGTGACCACGACGATGCGGCGGGCGTCGGCGAGGACATGGCGCGCGGTGAGGATGTAGCCGTCGGGGTGGACGATGACGCCGCTCCCGGCGGGCTTCTCCGGCGGGAGGCCGGGCCCCTCCGCCGGCACCGCCGGTCCCGCGGCGAGCAGGACCGTGATCACGCCCAGGCAGCCGGCCAGCCTCATGGCTCGATCGGCATCACCACGCTGATGGCGCCGGCGTTCTGCCCCAGCCGGAGCCCCTCGCGCGGATAGCCGGTTTGGTCGGGAACGCCCTTCGGCTCGCCGTGACAGTCCAGGCACCGCCTGGTCGCGTAGAGCGGGAACATGAGCCGCAGCGAGCGGCTGCCGGCGGTGAGCTCGCTGATGACCTGCTCCTGCGGGTAGGCGGGGTCGGCGAACTCCCGCAGGGCCGCCCGTTCGAATTCATCGGGCGCATTCGACGGGTTGCGCGGCGCGAGGGCCGTCTGCTTCAACCGGATCCCCGTCCGCGCGGCGAACTTGCCCGCGACGCGGGCCCCGAACACCGCGGGGACGAAGCCCTTGAAACCCGCCCCCTCGACGGCGAGCGCCGGCTCCGCCTCGGCCACCACCTCCCGACTCACCTCCATCATGGTCCGGAGCAGCCGCTTGGCGTCGGAAGGCAGACGACTGGAGTCGATCGTCCGCAGGTCGAGGCCGGAGCGCACCTGGAACATCTCCACGAATTGCGCCTCGAACAGGTCCGGCGTGAAGCTCCCGGCGTCCGCCGTCGGCCGGTTGATGCGGTCCTGGTTCTCGTTGACGACGTAACGGCCCGCATAGAGCGCCACGGCAAGGAGCCGCGCCGTCTGCTCACGCTCCAGCACGACCCGCAGCGGCGGGCCCGTTTCCGCGCCGGCCAGGGTCCACGGCGCCAGGAGCAGGCAGCCCGCGAGGAGCCGCCACGCGGACCAGCCGCCGCGAGCCCCGGCGCATCGTCCGGTGGGACCGATGGTAGGCGTGGGGTGGGGTGAAGTCAAGGCGGCGTCGCGAGGGCCTTCGCGCCGGACGGCGACACCGGTCGGCCGACGGCGCGAAGGCCCCTTCCGCGCGACCCTTCAGAAGGACAGCGCGGCCCGTTCTTCCTGGTGCCGGAGCTCATCGAGCATCTCCGGCGTCATCCCCTGTCCCCCCGTGGGCGGGATGAACTCGCTTTCCTCGGGCATGCTCATGGGCCGCTCGCTGCCCCGGCCCAGTTCTCCTCCGGCCGGCGCATCCCGGCGCACGCCCATCTGCTCGTCCGGGGTGGCCGTCTGCCCTCCCGGCTTCCCTTCGTGGACGGCCGGCCCGGTGCCCTCCGGCCGGTCCTCCGTCGCGGCGGCGACCGGCGGGGACGCGGCGATCAGCGTCAGCATCAGCAGGCTGCCCACCGTCAGCTTGAGTCCGATCGAGGCGCACATGTCTCTCACCTCCCAGTCGGTGGTTCGGACGGGGAACGGTGTTGACGGTCAACGGCCGACCGCCGGCCTCACGGCGGCGGGCGGGACCTTCCCATGGGGCGGGGTTTCATCGCTCACGTCCTCGTACGGGCCGCGCGGGGGCGACCGGAGGGCGTCCCCCGTCGGAGGACGTCCTCCAGGCGCCGCCAGGTCCCGAGACCCCGATTATGCGGCGTGTCGGGTTCCGGGCTCGGCGTCGCGTCGCGTCCCGCCGGAGGCGCCGGCCCGGTCCGGCCCAGCGCACCGTTCCCCGCGAGACAGGATCTCCAGACAGACGAAGAGGACCGCCAACATCGCCACCAAGGCGCCGACGATCCCCCAGTACCCCCAGGACATCATCAGGTTCTCCCTCGACGCGGCGCCGGCACGGTCGTGCCGACGTCGCCCCCCGGCCCCCTCAGCCGGTCTTCCGGAAGGTGTGCTCGACCCGCGCCTCCGCCTCGGCCGACCGCGCGGCCCCGGACTCCGGCCGGAAGCCGGGCAGAGACAGGCCCACGAAGAACAGGCCGGTCAGCGCGAGGGAGGCGAGCAGCAGGTAGCCGTAGGGCACCTCGGGCAGGCTGATCGGCTCGGAGAGCGGGAGCGTCGCCCCCGGCTCCTGCGCCAGCCGGTCGGCCGACGCGAGCCGCGCGAACCGATCCGCCGCCTGCTCCGCGTGCAGGGCGGCCACGGTGATCGCCGCCAGTTGCTGCTGCGAGGCGTCCCTGGCCGAGAGGTAGCGGTCCTGGACCGCGGCCAGTCGGACGATCGCCGAGCCGATGCGCTGCTGGCTCTCCTCGACCATCCTGGCCTGCGTCACGCTGGCCGACACGATCATCTCACCCAGCCGGGCCTGCCAGCCGGAGTAGAAGCTCCGATCCATCCGTTCCCCGATGTCCCTGGCCGTGCCGATCAGCCGGCGGTTGAAGGGCGTGTCCGACCGCTCGGCGGACAGCGCCCGCTCGCGCACCCCCCGGTCGGTGAAGGCCACGATCGTGCGTCCCATGACGTACTGGACGCGGGCGAGGTGATCCTCCTCGATCCGGCCGGCCATCGCCCTGACCCGCTCCAGGTAACCGAAGGGCGTCGTGCGCAGCCGATGGTCCGCCACGGTGGCGCGGTTCAGCTCCGTCACCAGCCCCACCGCGTGCTGCGCCAGGTTCCATTCGAGCAGGTAGTCGTCCACGATCGCCTGCCCGAGCGCCGGCTGGACCCACTGCATCCCATCCGTCGCGCCCATGGCCGAGCCGATCGGCGCCGGTTGCGTCGCGCCGGCCTGCAAGGCCCCTTCCGTGGTCAGGAAAAACAGGGCACCGCCGAAGACGGTCGCCATCAGCCCCACGGCCACGACCAGGTCCACTGGTTCCAGATGTCGCCTCATCACGTCCCTCCTTTTCTCGTAGCGACGACCGGGACCGGCCGTCGCGTGCTGCCGTGCGGGGGCTCGCAAGCGCGGTGCCAGGCGGGGAACGCACAAGCGCCCGATATCGGGCCGCCCTCGTCAATAGCGGCGGCGAGGGTTGGCCGATATCCACCACCGGCCTGTGCAAATCCACCAGCACGACGGGAGGGTTGCGCCTCCCTTCGGCGGGAGCGGACGTCGGCCGGGAGGGTGGCGGAACGCGCGGGCCGCGGGGAGGAGCAGGGACGCGCTATCGGAGGTTCACGACCGTCACGCCGTCGCCTCCTTCCGCCCGCTCGCCGGGACGGAAGTCGGCCACGTAGGGGGACGTCTTGAGGTAGTCGCGAAGGACCGTCTTTAGCCGGCCGGTGCCGTGGCCGTGGATGAGCCGGAGCAGCGGCGCGCCGGCGAGTGCGGCGCGGTCCAGGGCGGCGACGGTGGCCTCCAGCGCGTCCTCGGCGGTCCGGCCGCGGAGGTCGAGCACGGCGGGCGCGTCCGCCTCCGTGCGGGAACACGCCAGTCGCGCTGCGGGAACGCCGGAGCCGGGCGGCGGCGGGGCCGGCGGCGCGCCTTCCTGCTCCCCGCGCAGGCCGACGAGCGAGTCGGCGGCCACCGACATCTCGGCCTCCCCGACCCGGACGCGCAGCCGCTTCTTGCCCCGCGGCGCCTCCAGCAGCCGGCCAACCACGCCCAGGCCGCTCACCTCGACCGCGTCGCCGGCCTTGAGCTCGTCCAGCGGGACAGTGTCCCGGAGCGGCGCGACACGATTTTCGGCCTGCTCGGCGATCTCGGCGAGGCGCTGCTTGGCCTCGCGCGCCTTGGCCGGCGTCCGCTCGCCCTTGAGCGCGTCGAGGACCGCCTGCACCTCCGCCCGCGCCTTGAGGAGGTCGTCGGTGAGCTTGCGCTTGACGGTCTTCCGCTCGTCGCGCTCCGTGCGCCGCAGGCGTTCGGCGATCTCGGCCGCTTCCCGCGCCGCGCGCTCCGCCTCCGCCGTCAGCTCGGCGAGGCGGGCCTGGTCCCGGTCGAGCCGGCGCTGCCGTTCCTGCAACTCGGCCAGCGTGCGTTCGAGCCGGACATCCTCCCGTCGCAGGAGCGTGACCGCCCGCTCCAGCAGGGCCTCGTCCATCCCCAGACGGCCGGCGATCTCGATCGCGGAGGAGCCCCCCGGGATGCCCATGATCAGCCGATAGGTGGGGGCGAGCCGGCTCACGTCGAACTCCACGCTCGCGTTCAGGAACCCGGGGGTCGTCTGCGCCAGGGTCTTGAGCGCGTTGTAATGGGTGGTGACGATCACCTTCAGGTCCAGCTCCGCCAGCCGCAGCAACAGCGCCTCGGCCAGGGCCGCGCCCTCCACGGGGTCGGTGGAGGTGACGGGCTCATCCAGCAGCACCAGCGCGCGGGCCGGCGCGCCGGGCGTCGGCGCGGCCCGGCCCCCGGCCTGGCGGAGCAGCTCGATCATCTGGACCATGTGCGCGGAGAAGCTGGAGAGGTCCCGCGTCAGGTCCTGGGCGTCCCCGATGTCGGCGTAGACCTCCGGGAAGACCGCCATCTCGGAGCCCTCGTCGCAGGGGAGCTGGAGGCCCGCCCGGACCATCAGGGCGAAGAGCCCCGCCAGCTTGAGCGTCACCGTCTTGCCCCCGGTGTTGGGACCGGAGATGACGAGGGTCCGCACGGTCTCGTCGAGCACGAGATCGTTGGGCACGACCTGCTCGCGCGAGAGGACGAGCAGGGGGTGTCGCGCGCGCCGCAGCGCGATGCGCCCGCGGTCGTTGAGCGCGACGGTCCGCCCGCCGACGAGCCGGCCGAAAGCGGCCTTGGCCGCGATGCAGTCCAGCCGGGCCAGGACGTCCAGGCCGGCCAGCAGCTCCGCCGCCCGGGCCCCCACCAGACCGGACAATTCCCGGCAGATCCGCCGGACTTCCCGCTCCACCTCCAGGTCGGCGACCTTGATGGAGTTGTTCAGCTCGACGAGCTCGCGCGGCTCGACGAATACGGTCGCGCCGCTGGCGGAGACGTCGTGCACGATGCCCGGCACCCGGTCCCGCTGCTCGACCTTGACGGGCACGACGTAGCGCCCCTCGCGCTGGGCGAAGTACCGCTCCTGCAGCAGCTCGGCGTAGCGGCGCGAGGCGAGGATCGCCTCCAGCCGGTGCCGCATCGTCTGCTTCAAGGCCTGGGCCTGGTGCGTCAGCCGCCGCAGCTCCGGGGTGGCCGACTCCCGCAGGTGCCCCTCGGGGTCGATCGCCCGGTCGAGGGCCTGCTTGACGCCGTGGGCCGCGTGGAGCGCCTCCAGCGGCGCGGCGACGGCGCAGAGGGCCGGCGCCTGCTCGCGCCGCCGCCCCAGGGCGCGCAGGACGTCGAAGGCGGCACCGAGCAGGAGCGCCGCGTCCCGGAGCTCGGGCAGCTCCAGCACGGCGCCCTTGCCGGCCCGGCTCAGCGCCTCGCGGAGGTCGGGGAAGGCCAGGGAGGGGAAGGGCTCGCTGCTTTCCTGCAGGGCGGCCATCTCGGCCGTCTCGCGCGCCCGCGCCTCGGCCGACGGCAGGTCGCCTTCCAGCTCGAGCGCCCGGCAGCGCGCGGCGCCCAGGGACGAGCAGGCCCGGCCGGCGAGGGCTTCCAGCACCCGCGGCCATTCGAGGACGTTGAGGGCCTGTTGCGAGAGGGGCAAGGGCTCCATGGACCGCCCGGGATGCTCAGGGACCGCCAGCGGGCGGGGCCATCATATCGGGTTCCAGGGTGGCTCGGAAAGGGGCTAGCCTCCGCGCCGTTCGTTCCCGTTCAGCCCATCTTCCTCCGGGTCGCCCCAGGAGCGACGCGGCAGGCCCTGCTGATCCAGGTCCGTGCCGTAGGTGAGCGCCTCCCGGACGACCAGATAGGTGAGCGGCTCCAGATCGCCCTCCGTGACCAACTGGATGAACCGCGCCGCTTCCTCGTCGGGCAGTTCCGGCGCGACGCCGGCCACGACGCGGACGACGCGATGGTAGGCGACGTGCGTGATCGCGTCTCCCTCGGATCCACGAAAGGCGACGAGCATGAGGCCGTTGCCCATCGGCTCGGCCCACTCGGCCAGCCGCCAGTCGAAGGCCCGGCGGTCCGGCCCCGCGTCGCAACTCCACGCCCATCCCGCCACGCCGAGCACGGGCCACATCACGAGCACGACACAGATGAACGGCGCCCGTCTCCGCACCCGCATGGGCCACCTCCCTGTTGTCCACCGGCGCACGGCCGGCGGAGTTTCCTCCCTGCCTCACGGTCGGTATCGGCGGGATCTGGGGGCGACTGAACGGAGTGGGCCGGTCGGGGATGACTGGTGGGGGTGCGGGGAAACGGTTCGGAGGGGCGGCGCGGGCGATGCCGACCGCCGGCCGCCGCAGGTGGGCGAACCGGGCGACGGCGGCCGGCCGGTCCTTCGGGAGCGGAGGCCAGCTCGCCTCAGGCGGTCAGCGGGACGATGTGCCGGGCGGGCTTCGCCCTGTTCTTTGGAGTGAGCGCCACCAGCGGGCGCACGTCGGCGACCACCCCGCGCCGGCGTCGGTCGATGAGCGGTTCCGAGACCGCCCCGCAGATGACGCAGCGGCGGGTGCGGAGCCACAGGTTGCCGCTGTCGTCCTGCATGTCGATCAGATGATCCTCGACCATCAGGCCCTGACATCGCTCGCAGTGCATCGCTTGCCCTCCTCCTCTGGGGCCCCCTACGGGTCTTATCGGAATGCCTCGGCCGCCGCTTGACGGGGACGCGACGGGAGGGAGCAATGCCGGTGCCAGGCGCCGGGCGCACGATTTTCGGCGGGTTTCGTCGCGAACCGCCGATGCGGTGGCGGCCCCCGTCATCGAAATGACGTCAAGCGGCTCGGCGCGACCTTGCTTTCCGGCGCCGGGAACGGCAGACTGGGGTCCGTCGTCGGGATCGTCGCCGCTCCATGGCCCTCTCCAACACCGAGATCCGATCGCTCCTCGCCGAAGTCGCGCCGGCCCTGACCGGCGGCTGGGTGCAGAAGATCCACCAGCCGGGCCCGCGGACCGTCACCCTGGAGGTCCGCGCCCGGGGGCGCACCCTCACGCTCCTGCTCTCGGCGGACCCCGACACGGGACGGCTGCACCTGGCGCAACGGCGTTACGCCAACCCGCCGACGCCCCCGCCCTTCTGTCAATTTCTCCGCGCCCGCATCCCGGGCGCGCGGATCGAGGGGATCGAACAGGTCGGCGACGATCGCCTCGTCCGCCTCCGGTTGACGGCGCGGGAGGGCCCCTGCTCGCTCGTCGCGGAATTGACCGGCCGGAGCGCGGACCTGCTGCTGCTGGACGGGCAGGATCGGGTCCTGGCCACGCTCGTCGAGGGACGGCATGAGGTCGGCAAACCCTGGGCCCCGCCGGCGGACCGGCCCCGTCCGGAGCCCGAGCCGGCGGCGAGCCCCATCGCGACCGGCGAGGAGCCCTTTCCCCTGTCGCGCCTGTTCGAGGACCGCTATCACGAACGGGAGACGGAGCGGGCGCGGGAGCGCGCGAGACAGGCGAGGCTGGCGGAGATCAAGAAGGCGCTCAGGAAGACCGCGAGACGGGCGGAAGCGCTGCGCGCCGACCTGGACAAGGCCGGCCGGTACCGGGACTACAACCGGTACGGCGAGCTGCTCAAGGCGAACCTGGGCGGCCTCGAGGCCGGACGGGATCGGGCGACCGTCGTGGACTATTTCGACCCCGCGCTGCCGGAGCTGGTCATCCCGCTGGACCCCGCGAAGGGGCCGACAGGCAACATGGAGGAGTACTTTAAGAAGCACCGGAAATTCATCGCCGCCGAGGGGGCAATCCGCCCACGCCTGGAGGCCGCCGAACGGGAGCTCGACCGGTTGCGCGCCCAGCGGGAGGCGGTCCTCGACGGCGCCTGGAATCCTCCGGAGCCGGCGACCGCCGCACGCCATTCCGCCCCCCGCGGGTCCCGGCCGGCGACGACGGGCAAGGGGACGGCCAAACGCTCCGGCCCCTTCCGGCGGTTCACCTCATCCGACGGCCTGCCCATCTACGTCGGCCGGAACGCCCGAGAGAACGAGGAGCTGACCCTGCGGTTCGCCCACAGCGACGACCTCTGGCTCCACGCCCGCGGCGTCCCCGGCTCCCACGTCGTCGTCCGGCTGGAGAAGGGCACCGACCCGCCGCAGGAAACCCTCAGGGACGCGGCCACCCTCGCCCTGCTCTACAGCGACTTGAAGAAAAGCGGGAAAGGAGAAGTGATCTACACGCGGCGGAAGTGGGTGCGCAAGGCCAAGGGCCACCAGCCGGGGACGGTCACGGTGACGCAGGAGAAGTCCCTGTTCGTCCAGATGGACCGGGCCAGGCTGGACCGGCTCAAGGAAACCTGACGGCCCCGACCGTCCCGCCATGCGGAAGGAGACGATGAGATGCCCGACCTTGATCGGCGTGCATTTTTGCGGATGAGCACCCTGACCTTCCTGGCTTCGGCGATCGGCGCACGGCCGATCCCGGCCGCCTCGTCGCCGGAGACGGAGGCGGCGCCGGCGGCCGCTCCCGACGAGGAGGTCAAGACCGGTGGCGTCCGCGTGGTCCAGGTGGACGGACGCTATCGCGTCTGGACGAAGCGCGTGGGGACCGGTCCCCTCGCGCTCCTCACCCTCCACGGCGGCCCCGGCATGACCCACGAGTACCTGGAATGCTTCGAGGATTTCCTGCCGCAGCGGGGGATCCGCTTCTACTACTACGACCAGCTCGGCTCGCACTATTCGGACCAGCCGGATGCGCCCGACCTCTGGACCGTGGACCGGTTCCAGGAGGAGGTCGAGCAGGTGCGGGCGGCCCTCGGGCTGGAGGGGTTCTACCTCTACGGCCATTCCTGGGGCGGGATGCTCGCCATCGAGTACGCGCTGAAGTATCAGCACCACCTCAAGGGACTGATCATTTCCAACATGACGGCGAGCATGGCGTCCTACGCCGCCTACCTCGATGAGCTCCGCCGGCGGTTGCCACCGGACGTGCTCGCCCTGCTGGAGAAATACGAATCCGCCGGCCGGTTCGACGCGCCGGAATACGAGGCGACGCTGTTTCAGCAGGTCTACACGAAGCACATCTGCCGGGTGTGGCCCTGGCCGGAGCCGGTGAAGCGCACCCTCCGGCACATGAACCGACAGGTCTACCAGACGCTCCAGGGGCCCAACGAGTTCGTCGTGACCGGCCGGATGAAGGATTGGGACCGCTGGAAGGACCTGCCGGCCATCGGGGTCCCGACCCTGCTGTCCGTGGGGCGCCACGACACGATGCGGGTGGAGGACATCCGGCGGATGGGGACGCTGATCCCGCGATCCCGCGTGGCGATCTGCGAGCGCGGCAGCCACCTGTCGCTCTACGACGACCAGCCGCGGTACTTCGCCGACCTGCTGGGCTTCATCCAGGACGTCGAGACCGGCAGGTTCCGCCCGGCCGCCGGGTGAGCCGGCGACCGGGCGTCACCGGCCCGCGCCGATCACCCCCGCCAATTCGCCGATCAGCCGCGCCCCGTCGCCCCGCCAGGCGCTCCCGTGCATGCACGCCAGCAGCCTGGGCTTGAGCGCCGCCATCGCGGCGAGCGTCCGGGCGAGGTGCGGTCCATGGGAGAAATAGTCCCCGCCCTGCTTGCGCAGCGCTTCGCTCGGACCGAGCACGTCCCCTTCCGTCACGCTCGCCTCCCCCGTGCCCGGCTGCGTGAAGAGGTCCCCGCAGAGCAGCGTCCCCGTCGTCTCCTCCATCACGTAGCCGGACTCCCAGCCGTGCGGGACATGGGGCGCGTCGATCCACCGGACGAGGCGCCGGCCGAGGCGCAGCCGCTCGCCGTCGCGCAGGACCCTGGGCGCTCGGTCCATGCCATCCCCGTTGATCATCGCATTGACCGCGCTGCAGAGCGGAACGGCCGCCGGCGCAACAGCCAGGAACTCGTTCACCGCGCCGTCCTCGTCCTGTTCATGGTGGGAGAAGGCGATGTAGCGCAGCCGGTCCGGCGGCATGACCCGGCGGAGGGCCTCGACGACCTCCGGGAACAGACGGCGCGAGCCCGTGTGGAAGAGCAGCGGCTCGTCGTCGAGGATCAGGTACTGATTGAAGCTGAACCCGCCGGGCACCACCGTCGGCGACACCGGCGTGTTGATCCGATAGACGCCCTCCGCCACCTCATCGAGCCTGGCCATCGTGTCCCCCTCCGTTGAGCTGTGCGCCTGCGCCCGCCCCTTCGCCGGCCGAGGCCCCCTACTCCCCCACCCGCACCAGCAGCCCCTTGTCCTTGCAAACGTTGAAGATGTAGTGGAACCAGGCGACCATCGCCGCGAGGTAGACGACGTTCAGGCCGGCGGCCCAGGCCAGGTGCGTGAGCGGCATCCCGGCCCCCGTCAGCACCGCCCGCATGCCCTCGAAGATGTGCGCGGCGGGGTTGGCCCAGGCCGCGGCCTGGAGCCAGCCCGGCAGGACCTCGAGGGGGTAGAAGACGCAGGAGATCGGCTGGAAGAGGAAGACCATGCCCCAGGCCAGCACCTCCGCCTCCTGGCCGAAGCGCATGATCAGGGACGTCGTGAACACGCCGATGGTCCAGCCGGTCACGATCAGGTTCACGACGAAGGGCACCAGGGCCGCCCCGATCATGAAGACGTTGTACGAGTAGAAGATCAGCGCCGCCAGGGCCATGACGATCGAGACCATCGTGACCTTGAGCACGCTCATCGCCATCGTGGCGGCCAGAAACTCGCCGGGCGTGAGCGGGCTCGCGAAGAGGTTCATGAGGTTCCGCGCCCAGATCTCCTCCAGGAAGGAGATCGTGATGCCCTGTTGAGCCCGGAACAGGACGTCCCACAGGATCAGCGCGCCGAGGAAGAAGGTGACGACGCCGGGCAACTCGCCCTTGAACCGCATCAGGTAGACCGTGATGAAGCCCCAGACGACGAGGTCGAGGAAGGGCCAGTAGAAGATTTCCATGAGCCGGGCGAGGCTCCGCTTGTAGAGGTAGACGTGGCGCGTGATGAGGGCGAGGATGCGGTGAAGCTTCATGGTTCCCGCGCGATCTTGAGGAAGACTTCCTCCAGGTCGGCCTTGCCGAACCGGGTCGTGATCTCCTCGGCCGTTCCCTGGGCGACGATCCGCCCCCGCTGGAGGAAGATGATGCGGTCGGACATCTCCTCCACCTCCTTCATGTTGTGGGAGGTGTAGAGGACCGTCAGGCCACCGGCGCCGCGGACCTCCTTGAGGAGGCTCCGGATCTTCTGGGCGATGTCCGGGTCCAGGCTCGCCGTCGGCTCGTCGAGGAACAGGACCTTGGGCTCGGTGAGGATGGCCTTGGCCAGGGTGAGCCGCGTCATCTGCCCGGAGGACAGCCGCCGGGTGACCGTGGTCCGGAACTCCTCCATCTCCAGCTTCTTGACCACTTCCTCGATGCGCCGGGGCACGTCCGAGAGGCCGTAGAGCCGCGCGACGACCCGGAGGTTCTCCTCCACGGTCAGCGCGTAGGGCATGGAGATGTAGGTCGAGGAGAAGTTGACCCGGCTGAGGATCCGCTCCCGGTGCGCGGCGAGGTCCAGGCCGAACATGCGGATGGCGCCGGCGGTCGGCGTGATGAGCCCGAGCATCATCTGGATGGTCGTGGTCTTGCCGGCCCCGTTGGGCCCGAGCAGGCCCAGGATCTCGCCCTCGCGGACCTCGAAGGACACGTCGTCCACGGCGGTGAAGTCGCCGAACCGCTTGGTGAGGTGCTGGACTTCGACGATGGCCGGCATGGGGCTCCCGATCCGATCAGTTGAAGAGGAACCGGCTGATCTTCTCCGGAATGTGGCAGGTTTCGCACTTGCGGCTCAAGACCCGCCCCTCGTAGGTGGTCTTGCCGTCGTGGCAGCGGAAACAGTCGGCCAGGGCCGCCTTGTGGAGCGCGCTGCCCGGCGGATGGTCCGGCTCGTACCGCTCGGCGTCCTCCTGGACGTGCCCGCGCGGAATGACGATCGGGTAGCCCTTGATGGGCTTCTCGTGGACGACGCGGCTGTGGCAGGTCGTGCACCCCTCACCCCGGCCCCGCTTCGCGAAGGCCTCCATGTGCATGCGGTGGCTCATGACGAGCCCGACCTGCTTGACCGGCTCGGGGAGGTCCCGCTCGGCCACCTCGCTCACGCGCAGGATGGCACGGTGGCAGGCGAGGCAGACCTCGCTGTGGACCGTCGCCTGCAGGTTGTGCGCGTCGGTCGGCGTGCCGAACAGCGTGATCGCCACGTCCTTGAGCCCCGCCCGGACCTTGTCGTGCAGGAAGCCTTCGACGCCGGGCCGCACGTGGCAGGCGACGCAGGTGACCTCCTTGTGCGTCGAGGCCGTCCACGACTCGTAGGAGGGGGCGATGTTGTGGCAGGTGGCGCAGAACTTCGGGTGGTTGGTCAGCGGAACGGCGACGCCGAGGGCCAGCGCGCCGGCCAGGATCACGAGGATGGCGAGCGGTCCCGGCTTGGGGCTCATGCCTCTCGGCGTTTCGGAAAGTGGCGCATGACGAGCGCGGACAGCCCGGCGACGTCGTCCCGGTCGAGCCAGGGCACGCCGGCGGGAAGCTCGATGGGCCCGCCGGACACGACGGCCAGCAGCCCGCCGGGCGAGACGGGGACCTCGCCGTAGCGGTCGCGCACGACGACGATCTTCGGAAAGTCGTCGCTCTTCCAGCCCTCGGCGAGGATCAGGTCGATCTCGGCATCCAGGAACCGATCCCGGATCTCCTCCACCTTGATCTCCTCCGGCACGTCGGCGAACATGGCGAGGCTGCCCCGCGAGAGGACGACCACCGCGCTGGCGCCCGCCTGCTTGTGGCGCCAGCTATCCTTCCCCTCCGTGTCCAGGTCGAAGCCGTGGCCCGCGTGCTTGATCGTGGCCACGCGATAGCCCGCCCGGACCAGCTCGGGGATCAGGCGCTCGACGAGCGTCGTCTTCCCGCTGTTGGACCGGCCGACGAAGCAGAGAATCGGTGGAGCCATGGGCGGATCACCGCACCCAGAACTGGCCGTTCAACACCTGCACGTCCACGAGATCGCCGGGGGACAGCCGCTCGGTCTCGACCGGGACGTCGATGAGGCAGTTCGCCTTCACCATCGAGGTCAGGATGCCGGACCCCTGGTCTCCCGTCGTGCGTACCTTCAGCACGCCCTCCTCGCGGGTCAGGATCCCGCGCAGGAAGTGCCGGCGGTCCGGTCGCTTGGAGAACTTCTCCTGGAAGACCGCCTGGAGGACGGGGCGTCCGTAGCTCCGGTGCCCCATCATCTTGAGCAGGGCCGGCCGCACGAGCTGCTCGAACGTGACCATCGAGGAGACGGGGTTGCCGGGCAGCCCGAAGGCCAGCGTGTCCCGGATGCGGCCGAAGGCGAGCGGCTGGCCCGGCCGGATGGCGAGCTTCCAGAAGTTCATCTCGGCGCCCAGCTCCTGGAACACGGCCTTGGTGAAGTCGTAGTCGCCCATGGACACGCCGCCGGAGAGCACGAGCACGTCCGCCGTCAGGCCGTGGGCGATCTTTTCCTTGAGCGCCGCCGGCTCGTCCCGCGCGATGCCGAGCAGGATGGGGATGCCCCCCGCCTCCCGCACCGCGGCCGCGATGCCGTAGCTGTTGGAGTTGATGATCTTGTCCTCGTCGAACCGCTCGTCGAGGTCGGCGAGCTCGTCGCCGGTGGAAAGGACCGCGACCCGCGGCCGCTGGTAGACGAGCACGAAGGATTTGGCCAGGATGGCGAGCATCCCCGCCTCGCCCGGCCGGATCTGGGTGCCCTTGGCGATGATCCGCTCGCCCTTCTTGACGTCCTCGCCCTGCGGCCGGACGTTGGCGCCCCGCTCGACCGGCTTGAAGATGCGGACGCGGTCGCCGCAGGACTCGGTCTCCTCCACCTTGACGACGGTGTCGGCGCCGCGGGGGATGGGCGCCCCGGTCATGATGCGGATGGCCTGTCCGGGCCCCACGGCCTTGGTCGCCACCTTGCCGGCCGGCACCTCCTCGATGACCGTCAGCTCGACCGGCTTGGCGATCGCGTGCTCTTGCCGGAGGTCCTCCGCGCGCACGGCGAAGCCGTCCATCGCCGAGTTGTCCCAGGGCGGGTTGTCCCGCGCGGCCAGGATGTCCTCGCCGAGCACCCGGCCCGTCGCCTCCAGGAGGCTGACCTTCTCCAGTCCCAGCGGCTGCGCCGCGTCCAGCACGATCCGCTGAGCGGCTTCCAGCCTCGTCAATCCGTCCATGCCTCCCACGCGCGTCCCCCTACCGTTTCTTGAGCGGCGACAGCTTGAGCAGCGACCCGCTGCGCTTGCAGAAGGCCTCCACCTTGTTCGCGATCTGGTGGTAGGCGTCCGCGGTCGGCGTGTCCGAGTAGAACATCGCGAAGGGCTCCCCCGCGTCGCACTGGGTGACGACCTCCGGGTCCAGCGGAATGCGCCCGAGGAACGGCACGCCCATGTCGGTGGCCGAGGCCTCGCCGCCGCCCTTGCGGAACACCTCGATGTGCTTGCCGCAGTGCGGGCAGTCCAGCCCGCTCATGTTCTCGACGATCCCGATGATCGGAATCTCGCTGTCCTTGGCGAAGGTGACCGACTTGCGCGAGTCCAGCAGCGCGACCTCCTGCGGGGTCGTCACGATCACGCAGCCGCTGACGTGCTGCGGCCCGATCAAGTCGATCGTCGTCACCGATTCGTTGCCCGTGCCGGGCGGCAGGTCGATGAGCAGAAAGTCCAGATCCTGCCACTCGACCCCGCCGAGCAGTTGGTTGATGAACTCGTACTTGTAGGCGTCGCGCCAGATGATCGGGTCGTCCGAGTTCTGGAGCAGGAAGGACATCGAGGCGATGCGCAGGTTGTAGGCCTGGAAGGGGATGATGCCGCCCGAGGTGCTGATCTTGAGCTTCTGGCCCTCGGCCCCGACCATCTTCGGGATGTTGGGTCCGTGGATGTCGATGTCGCAGATGCCGACCTCGTGGCCCTTGAGCGCCAGGCTGACGGCGAGGTTGGTGGTCACGGTGCTCTTGCCCACCCCGCCCTTGTTGCTCATCACGAGGACCTTGTGCTGGATGCGCTCCATCCGCTTGGCGACGAGCCAGCGGCTGTGCCCCTCCTTGTCCTTCCGGCAGGTCTCGTTCTCGTCGCAGATCGCGCAGGCCCACAGGTAGGTGCAGGCGTCGCCGCTCCCCGCCCCCGGCGGCTGGACCATGTTCAGTTCTTTCGGCATCCGTGTTCTCCTCGTCGCCCCGACGCCTCACGCCTTTCGTACCTTCTCCACCGTATGCTCCAGGATGGGCAGGAGCACGGCCAGGTTCTCCTTGGCCCCCTGCGGGCTGCCGGGCAGGTTGACGATCAGGGTCCCGCCCCGCACGCCGGCCGTCGCCCTCGACAGCACGGCCGTCCGCACCTTCTTGAGGCTCTCCTGCCGCATCGCCTCGCCGATGCCGGGGATCTCGCGGTCCAGGACATCCCGCGTCGCCTCCGGCGTCCAGTCCGTGGGCCGCACGCCCGTTCCGCCCATCGTGAGGATCACCTCCGGCGCATCGCCCTCGCAGAGCCTCACGAGCGCCTCGCGGATCGCCCCCCGGTCGTCCGGCACGACCTCGTAGGCCGCGACGTCGGCCGGCAGCGCCCGCACCATCCGCTCGACCGCCTCCCGCCCCCGGTCCGGCTCCCGCCCGGACGCGACCTTGCTGCTGACCACCAGGAGAGCGACGCGCATGGCACCACCGGCGTCGGACGTCGGCGTCACCGGCGCCGCCCGGAATCCGGCACGGCCAGATACTCCCCCTCGCCCGCACCGGCGGGCACGGCCGGCTTGAGGACGGGGGCGGGCGGCCCGGGCGCGGCCTCGGTCTCCGCCGCCGCCCCCTTGGTCTTCTTGGAGAAGAAGCCCGCGCTCACGATGCCCACTTCGTAGAAGACGTACATGGGCAGCGCCATCAGACACTGGTTGAAGGGATCGGGGGTGGGCGTCAGCAGCGCCGCGATCACGAAGGCCCCGAGGAACGCCCACTTCCGGTACCGCTTCAGAAAGGGCGCGTCCACCCAGCCCAGCTTCGCCATGAGGGTGAGCGCGAGCGGCACCTCGAAGATCACCCCGAAGATGAGCAGGAACCAGAGGGCGAACCCCACGTACTGCGCGATCGAGATCTGCGGGATGAACCCGGCGCCCACGCCGTAGGAGATCAGGAAGTTCAGCGCGAAGGGCAGCACGAAGAAGAAGGAGAACGCGAGCCCCGAGTAGAAGGCGACGGCGCTGATCAGCACGAAGGGTCCGACGAAGCGCCGCTCCTGCACGTGCAGGCCCGGCACGACGAACTGCCAGACTTCCCACAGCACGTAGGGCATGGCCAGGACCAGTGCGAACAGGCCGGCGACCTTGACGTTCTGCCAGAGGGCCTCCGCGGGGGACAGGAACACGAACGGGATGAGCGGCAGGTCCGTGGGCACCCACTGGAGCTTGCCGGGCACGAACATGTTCTGCAGGGGCACGCGGAGCCACGCCACCAGCGCGTCGGCGTAGAAGAACGTGCCGACGAACACGAGGCCCACGACGACGACGGCCCGCGTGAGCCGGACCTGGAGCTCCACGAGGTGCTCCATGACCGGCATCTTCTTGTCTTCGAGCGGCTGAAAGACGGAGTCCTCTAGCCACTCTTTGAGCTTCGAGAAGTCCACGGGCCTCAGGCGGAGGGGCTCATTTCCACGCTCCCTCGACCGCACGTGTCACTTCGGGTTCACCGCGACGAACAGGTTGTTCCCCTGACGGCTCAGCAGCAGCACCACCATCTCTTCCTTCTTGATCTTGCCCGCGATCTTCTGGAAGTCCTCCAGGGACTTGACCGTCTCGTGGTTGACCTCCTGGATGACGTCGCCGCGCTGCAGGCCGGCCGCCTCGGCCGGGCTGCCCGGCTCCACGTGGTTGATCACGACGCCGGTCGTCTTGCTCGGCAGGTTGAGCTGGCTCAACGTCGTCTGGTCCAGCGGCTGCACGCGCAGCGCCGCGAGCACGTTGTCCGGCAGCTTCGGCTGCTCCGGGGGCGCCGCCGCCGGCTCGCGCTTGGCCAGCATCTCGTCGGACGGCCGCTCGGCCACGTTGATGGCGACGACCTGCTCCTTGCCGTCGCGCAGGATCTTGACCTTGGCGGTCCGCCCCACCGTCGTCCGGGCGACCATGTTGCGGAGCTGGTTGACGGTCTCCACCTCCTTGTCGTCGAAGGCGATGATCACGTCGCCGCGCTTGAGGCCCGCCTTCGCGGAGGGCCCGTTCTCGTTCACGTCGCTGATCAGCACGCCCTTGCGCTGCTCGGGAATCTTGAACGACTTGGCCAGCGCCGGCGTGACCTCCTGGATCGCGATGCCCATCCAGCCGCGGACCACCTTGCCGCTCCTGATCAGGCTGCTCACGACGTCCAGCGCGATGCTGCTCGGGATCGCGAACCCGATCCCCTCGGACCCGCCGGTCCGGGAGAAGATGGCCGTGTTGATCCCGATCAGCTCGCCGTTGATGTTCACGAGCGCGCCGCCGGAGTTGCCCGGGTTGATGGCCGCGTCGGTCTGGATGAAGTCCTCGTAGTCCGTGATGCCGACGTTACCGCGACCCAGGGCGCTGATGATGCCCAGCGTCACGGTGGAGCTCAACCCGAAGGGGCTGCCGACGGCGAGCACCAGGTCGCCCACCTGCAGCTTCTCATGCTCGGCCCACTTGAGCGCCGGCAGGTTGTCCGCCTCGATCTTGACGACGGCCAGATCGGTCTTGGGGTCCGTGCCGACCACCTTCGCGCTGAACTCGCGCTTGTCGCTCAGCGTCACGGTGATCTGCGAGGCGTTCTCGACCACGTGGTTGTTGGTGACGATGTAGCCCTTCGGATCGATGATCACGCCGGAGCCGGCGCTCTGGTCAGGCCGACCGGGAGGGCCGGGAAACGGAGGCGGACCGGGCGGGAAGGGCGGCTCACCGCCTGGCGGTTCCTCGCCGGGAGGGCCGAAGGGGCCGGGCGGCAGCGGCTTGCGCCCGCCGCGGCGCTCCCCGCCCTCTCCTCCGGTCACGGCGATGTTCACGACCGCCGGCGTGACCTTCTTCACGATGTCCGCGAACCCCTGCGACATCGTCGCCGGCACCGCCGCCTCGGCGGGCAGTCCGCTCACCGCGTACCCGATCGAGCCGGCCGCCAGCACCCCCGCCATCGCCAGGACCGCGCTCAGGCGCCGATCCCGGCCCCACCCGCTCCGCTCGCCCATCCTGTCCATGATTGTTCCCTCAGTGCTCCCCGGTTCCGGTCCCTGCGGACCCACGTTCGTCAGCAAACCTTCCCCTCCCCGTCCCGGCGGACGCGGCCTCCACGGAACAGGGCAATCGCGCGAAAAGACACAGAGTTATCAGACGATTTTGCCATTCTACACTAAGCGCCGACCGGCCTTCAAAGGCAAAAACTCGCCTTCAGGCCCGCCGGCGCGCCCGGCGCCGCGCCGGCGCCGGTCACCGCCCATCCAGGGCCAACGCCATGCGGCGCTTGGCGATCCAGGCATCCTGGAAGTTGGGGACCAGCCGTTTTTCCGCCTCCTGCATGGCGATCACCCGCAGCGAGTCAGCGGCTCCCTCGTCGGTCAGGGGGTAGAAGGGCCGGTTCGGGTCCAGGGGGCGCTTCCAGACCACGGGATACCACTGCCGGATGTCCGGCGCCGTGGGCCGGTCGAGGGTCGCCCAGCCCCGGCCCTCCGCCTCCACGAGGACCCGTCCGCCGCGCACGTCCACGAGCGCGACCTCCAGGAGCGACCAGTTGTCCCGTCGGAGGCCCGGTTGGCTGTGCACGACCCATGCGACGAAGACGCCGATGGGGTATTCCCGCTCCGTGGCCGAGGCGATCACGACCAGCACATAGTCGAAGCCCCGTTGCCGGCCGAGCACGATGAACTGGTCGAGGCCCCCCTCCGGCTTCAGCCCCTCCGCCGACAGGACGGCCTGGACGTCGAGCGGGAGATAGGTCGTGAACTGCCCCTTGAGGTCCTCCGCCAGGCCGGCCAAGGCTCCCTCCGGCAGGGTCGGCGAGGTCCCGTCCGTCCCCCGGTCCGGCACCACGACCAGCGCGGCGCGCAGCCGATCCTGGCCGAGCGTCGCGCCCGCCCCTGCGGCGCTGGGCCCGCCGAGATACTGCCCCAGCCGCGCCGGCGGCGTCGTCGCGGCGCAGGCGCCCAGCATCGCCGACACCAGCACCAGCCCCGCCGCCGCCCTGACCGGCGTCACCCCGCGCAACGGACACCTCCTCCGCCGCCTCCCGGCCCCTGTGACCGCTATACGTTGCGCGCCGCCTCCACCCCTGTCAAGGGTCGGCCTTGCAAATCCCGAAGGGAGCGGCTAGGCTGGCTCCTCGTGACCGGCACCCCACGCCCCCACGAGCCGGCTGCGCCCCAACCCGCCGGGCCGTCCGCGTGAGCGGCGCCGAGCGGCCGGGGGCACCGACCCTCTCGATCGTCATTCCGGCGTACAACGAGGCCCGGCGGCTGCCGCCCTACCTGAAGGCCATCCGGGCCTACCTGACCACGCGGGGCATCTCCTACGAGATTGTCGTGGTGGACGACGGGAGCAGGGACGGGACCGGCGCCGTCGTGGAGGAGATCGGCCGTCGAGAACCGTCGCTCCGGCTCCTGACGCTCCCCAGGAATCGCGGCAAGGGCTGCGCCGTCCGCACCGGCATCCTCGCCGCCCGCGGCGCCCTGTGCCTCATCGCCGACGCCGACGGCGCCACCCCGATCGAGGAACTGGCCCGCCTGGAGTCGGCCCTGGCCGAGGGCGCCGACCTGGCGATCGGCTCGCGCTTCCGGGCCTCCCGCGACCCGCGGTATCGCGTGCGGGCCCGCTGGCACCGAAGCGTCCTCGGGAACCTGTTCAACTGGTGCGTCCGGCGCCTGGGCATCCCCGACATCGACGACACCCAGTGCGGGTTCAAGCTGCTCCCCGCCTCCGTGGCCCGGGACCTCTTCTCCGTGGCCCGGATCGACGGCTACGGGTTCGACCTGGAGCTGCTCTATCTCGCGCGCAAACGCGGCTACACGGTCGCGGAGGTGGCGATCAACTGGGCGGACCAGCCCGGCTCCAAGGTCTGGGTCCTGCGCGACGGGCTCCGGATGTTCCTGGAACTCCTCGCCGTGCGGCGGAACGACGCCCGCGGCGTTTACGCCCGCTTGACGTAGAGCCTCACCTTGGCATCCTCGTAGACGCGCTCCCAGTCCGATCGCCGCGCCAGACCTCGATCGAGCGGCAGGTCCCGTCCGACCATCGCCCAATCCACCCGGTACTTGTCCAGCACGCGAAGGTCCGGCGGCTCCTGTGCCGTCAGGTCCATGTAGTCCTTGAAGATCCACCGGTCGCCGACCCGGAAGGCCGGCATCCGGCCGTCGATGAAGACCTTCTCCTCCGGCAGCCACCAGAGCAGGAACCCGCCGACCCCATAATCGTTGTACAGACGGCTTCCAAGCCGGGCCCGGTTCGCCCGCACCCACTCGACCGCCTCGATCGGATACTCGGTCTGGCGGAAGTAGGCGGCCGGCCGCAGGCCGCACTGGGCGACATGGACCAGATGCTCCCCTCCCAGGACGAGCAGGACGACCGCCGCGACGCAGGCGGCCAGGAACGGCATGAGCCGGTCCCGCCACCGGGCCGCGCAGCGGGCCGCGACCCACCCGCCGCTGGCGGCGAGCACCTCCGCCGCCAGCGGCGCGCTCACGAGTAGGAACAGCAGGACGTTGCGCCAGTGCCGCAACGACAGCCAGAGAAAGACGATCAGGACCACCCAGCGGACCGGTTCCACGCGGCGAATCGCCATGGCCGCCCCGACGGCCAGCAGGGCCAGATAGACCCCGTAGATCGCGCCGGCCCGGTCGCCGAACGACACGGGCTGCCATTCGTGCAGCGTCTCGACCATGTAGCGGTCGGACAGCGAAGCGAGGATTTCCCCGTACAGCCGCCAGCCGTAGGGATTGACGAGGGTCGCCAGGACCGAGAGGCCGAGCACCGCCGCGAGGCGGCCGACCTGCCCCCAGGCCGGGACCGGCTCGTCCAGCCGCGCCGCCAGGCTCGGACGCCGCTCGACCGCCAGGCGCAGGAGGACCGACGCAGCCAGGATGAGCCCGAGGGTGAAGAGCCCTGCGGTGAAGCCCCCGTGCAGGTTGGCCCACAGCAGGAAGAGCGGCGGGACCGCCCACAACTGCGCCGGCCGCCCGTCTCGAGAGCGGCGCCACAGCAGCAGGAGCCCCGCCATCCCGAGCAGCGTGACCAACTGGGTGCGGGCCCCGAGGAAGGGCAGGGCCGTCCAGAGGATTCCCGCCAGGGCCAGCAGGCGGGCCGTGCGCCCTGCACGGGCACCGACCAGAACCAGCCCGAACGCCCCCGCCGCGACCAGCGCGAAGAAGAGGATCGCCCCGAGCGCCCCGGCCGGCCCGAGTCCCCGGTAGATCAGCCCGAGCAGCCCGTCGGTCAGCCAGGCATGTTCCACCCAGGGCCAGTCGGGCATCGTGTGGGAGTAGGGATCGGTCGCCGGGAGCGTCCACCCGCCGGCGATCAGGTCGAGCCCCGTGCGGAGATGCCAGCCGAAGTCCGGCTCCACCAGGGGCTGCAGGACGAGGTTCGCGATGAACAGGACCAGCAGGGCGTCGAGGGCGGCGAAGCGGACGTGGGGCGGCGGGGACGAGGCCTGAGCGGCGGCCGGACCGGATGCCCCCGCGGCCTTGCGCATCACGCCTTGCCCGGCCGATGGACCAGGAGGTTCCCCAGCGCCAGCCAGTCCACCTCCGTGCGCAGGAAGCAGGCGACCGCCTCCTCCGGCGTGCAGACGATGGGCTCCTGGACGTTGAAGGAGGTGTTCAGGAGGACCGGCACGCCGGTCAGGCGCCCGAAGGCCTCCAGCAGGAGCCGGAACCGAGGGTTGCTGTCCCGATCCACCGTCTGGAGGCGGGCGGTCCCGTCCACGTGGACGACGGCGGGGATCAGGCCCTTCGCTCCGGGCCGGACCGGCTGCGTGAAGAGCATGTAGGGCGCGGCCTCGCCGGGGTCGAAGAACTCCGGTGCCCGCTCCGCTGGCACCGCGGGGGCGAAGGGACGGAAGGGCTCGCGGAACTTGACCTTGGCGTTGATCAGCTCGCGCATGTCCTCCCGCCGGGGATCGGCGAGCAGGCTCCGGTTGCCGAGCGCGCGCGGCCCCCACTCCATCCGGCCCTGGAACCAGAAGACGAGGCGCCCGCGGGCCAGCTCGGCCGCGACCCGCTCGACCAGCTCCCGCTCCGGCAGGGTCTCGGCGGTCAGGCCGGCCCGCTCCAGCGCGCGGCGGCAGGCCGCCTCGTCGAAGGACGGCCCCAGGTAAGCGTGCGTCATCGGCTCGCGCGGCGCGCCGAGCCGGACGGACTGCCAGAGCGCCGCGCCCAGCGCGGCCCCCGCGTCCCCGGCGGCCGGCTGTACGAAGACCGATTCGAAGCCCAGCTCGCGGCGGAGCCGGCTGTTCGCGACGCAGTTGAAGGCCACCCCGCCCGCGAGGCAGAGCGCGGGGAGCCGCGTGTCGCGCTCAAGCCGCCGGGCGAGGTGCAGCAGCGTCTCCTCGAGCACGAGTTGCGCGCTGGCGGCGAGGTCCTTGTGCCGCTCGGTCAGCTCCTCGCCGGGACGGCGGCTCGGCCCCAGCAGCTCGGTCAGGGCCGGCGCGAAGAGGCCGACGCGCGCGAGGTGAAAGTCCAAGAGCCGGACGTCGAGCCGGAACCCGCCGTCCGGCGTCAGGCGCAGCAGCCGCTCGCGCAGCACAGGCGCAAACCGCGGCTCCCCGTAGGCGGCCAGACCCATGACGATGTACTCGTCGCGGTCCGGCGTGAACCCCAGGAACGCGGTCATCGCCGCGTAGAACTGGCCGAGCGAGTGGGGCAGGGGGATGCGGCGCAGGACGCGGATCTCGGCGCCTTCCCCCACGCCGAGCATCGCCGTGTGGGACTCGGAGGCGCCGTCCACGACGAGGATCGCCGCGCGCTCGAAGGGCGAGGGCAGGAAGGTGCTCGCCGCGTGGCACAGGTGGTGGTCGAGAAAGACGGGGCGCGGCGCGCCGGGCCCGAACTCGCGTCGCAGCGCGGAGGCCAGGAAGACCTGCTCGGTCCATTCCCGGGAGAGCCGCTCCACGCTGCGCCGCCCCTTCACCCGGAAGAGCGTCGGCGACCGCACCATCGCACCCAACGCGAGCGCGGCCCGCCGGCCCACGACCCAGTACTTCCACGGGACGGCGATCGAATCCACGGCACGGAGCTCGACGCCGGCCGCTTCCAGACAGGAGCGAACGGCCCGCAACGGCAGCGCCGTGACGTGCTTGATCCGGACGAAGCGCTCCTCTTCGGCGGCGGCGACGATCCGTCCGTCCCGCACCGCCGCCGCCGCCGCATCGCGCAGATTCAACAGGCCGAGGACGACCACGCCGGCCCCCGCTCGCCGCACCGTCGCGGCGTAGGATAAAGAAACGCGGCGGCCCTGGCAAGCCGCGCCGCGCGTCCGCCGGTTGCATTCACCGCGCGATTTCGGTACGGTGGCCCGATGTTCGGTTCGGCGGACACGATCGCATGGGCGGCATGACGACCAGACCCAGGACCGGGCGCCTGGCGCTCGCGTTGGTGCTCCTCGCGCTGGCCTCGCTCGCGGGGAGCTGCAAGGGCTCGCCGAAGTCGCTCCTCGGCCGGGCCGAGCTGCCCGACCTGGGTCCGCCCCTGCCCTACACGATCAAGCTGGACATCGACCCGTCCCTCCCCGCGGCCCGCCTGCAGTACGTGGACGCCTGCAACCACCCGAGCGAGATGCACATCGGTAACGAGCTGGAAGCGCTGTTGCTGGAGGGCGCCCACCAGACCTTCAAGACCGTCTACTACCAGGGACCGGAGAAACCCGCCGCGGCGCCGGACCTCGTCGCCAAGATCAGCCTGCTGCAGTCGGGCCTCAAGGTCCAGACCGACAACATGTACGACCGGCTGCCGGCGGAGATGCACCTGGAGGCGGGGCTCGCCATCTACGACGCCGCCGGCAAGCTGCTCCTGGAACGGCCGCTCACGACCACGCACCGGGAAAAGCTGATCCTCGAGCCGACGCAGCACCGCTGTGCCTACGTCTCCGCCGGAGCCTTCACGAACGCGGCCGCGACCGAGATCACCACGCAGTTCATGAAGCAGGCGCGCTCGCTGTTCAAGCAGCCGGAGCAGGCCGCCGTCCTGCCGGCCGCCCCGCCGCCCGCCGCGCCGGCGGCTCCCGCGCCGGCGGGCGCGCCGGGCCTCGCCTTCAAGGCGACGCTGCTGGAGGAGAGCGGCAACCTCGTGCTGGAGAGCGGGGAGAAGGTGCGCGTGCGGGTGGACGTCGTCAACGCGGGACAGACGGCCGCGCGGGACGTGCGGGTGTCCGTGAGCGGCACGCCGGCCGTGGTCTCGCAGTTCCCCGCGACGACCCTGCCGGTCGGCACGCTTCAGCCCGGCGAGTCCCGTTCCGTCGAGTTCGTCGGCACGCTGCCGCCGTCCGTGCCGCCGCAGCGGGCGGAGCTGACGGTCGCGCTGACCGAGGGCTCCGGCGCGGTCGGCATCCCCGCCTCGCAGATGCTCGTCGCCTCCCTGCGCTCGGGCGGAGGCGGCGCGGCCGCACCGGGCCCCGCCGTCCCCGCCGCGCCGGTCTTCGACGACGTGGATCGGGTGCCGCCGGCCTCCGGCGCCCGCCAGCCCAACGTGTACGTGATCGCGATCGGCATCCCCGCCTACCGAGACCAGCAGCCCCTCGCGCGCAAGTACGCGGCCGCCGACGCGGAGCTGCTCTCGGCTTACCTCGGCGCGCTGGGGGGCGTCCCCTCCTCCAACGTGAAGGTGCTCGTCGGCACGAGCGCCCTGCGGCCCGACATCGAGGAGCTGCTCCTCGACTGGCTCCCCGCCCGCGTGAACGAGCAGTCGGTCGTGATCGTCTACTTCGCCGGGCTCGCCATGGCCAGCCCCTCGGGCGAGGTCAGCCTGCTGCCCTACGACGCCGGCGCGAACGGGAGTTCGCGTCTCTACCCGCTCAAGGAGCTGGCCGCGGCGCTGGGCCGGCTCCGGACGAAGCAGAGTCTGCTGATCTTCGACGGGCCGGTGGCCCGGCTCGGCGGCGGGCCGAAGGGACAGCAAAAACCGCTCCGGTGGGACGTCGGGGGAGACACGCCGGTCCGGCTCGTCGCCGCGGCCGGCCTCCAGCCGGCGCTCGAGCCGGACCTGGTCCGCCACGGGCTCCTGACCTACTACGTACTCCGCGGACTGCGCGGTGACGCCGACAAGGACGGCAACGGCGGGGTCACGCTGGGCGAGCTGGCCGCCTACCTCTCTCAGACGCTCCCCTCCGTGTCGCGCGGCACCTTCAAGCAGGAGCTGCAGCCACAGATCCTGCCGCCGCTCCGCCCCGGCTCGCCCCTCGAGGGGCTGGTGCTCACCAGGCCGGGCGGCGCTTCACCCGCCTCCCGCTGACGCGGGGCACGCCCCGGCTCCTCCCGCCCGCCGCCGCGGCCTCCGGCGAGCAAAAGAAAGGGGGCAGGGAAGGTTGCCCTCCCCTGCCCCCGGTGGCCGAGCGCGTCGGGACTCAGTCGCCGCCGCCGTCCTTGCAGAAGCTCCGCTCGTAGTTGATGATCGTCCAGGCTTCCTCCTCGGTGATCGCGGCCGGGATGAGCGGCACCATGCCCGTGCCCGGGCTGCCGTTCTTGATCACCCAGAAGAGCTCCCCGTCCTTCCGCTTCTTGTGGAACTTGCAATTCGTGAAGTTCCGCGGGCTGGGGTTCAGAATCTGGCCGGCGGGGCCGTCCCCCTTGCCCTCCTTCCCGTGGCAGTTGAAGCAGGTGCCCTTGCCCTCGAACAGCGCCTTGCCCTTGGCCAGGTTCTCCGGCGTGGCCGGCACGGGGTTCTTCATCTTCTTCGCATCGGCGATCTGATCGGCCGGCACGCGGGGCTTGAGGGGGTCCCGCTCCTCGGCCACGGCGACCGTGGACGCGACGAGCATGAATGCCGCTAAAAGACCGACGGACCTCGAAATATACCGCATCACCACTCCTCCTTTCTTGGATCAACCCATGGGTCGAAAACGGCGAGGCACGGCCTCAAGGCGCCGCACTATAGCAACGCCGCCCCCCCTTGTCAAGGCAACAGTGGGGCCGTCAGAGCCGGGTTTCCCCGCCCAGACGGCGGAGAATGCCGTCGAGGAGGCGTCCCACCGCGTCCGTCTGCCGACCCGCCGCCGCGAGCACGGACTCATGGCTTCCGCCGGCCTTCAAGGAGGCGCCGGATTCGTTGGTGAGCAGGGCCAGGCCGAGGACCTTGAGCCCCAGGGCCCTGGCCGCGATGACTTCCGGCACAACCGACATGCTCACCGCCTGGGCCCCGAGGCGCCGGAGCATCGCCGCCTCGGCCGCGGTCTCGAAGGTCGGGCCGGTGAGCGCGGCCAGCACCCCGCGGCGCAGGGCGAGCCCCGCCTCCGCCGCCGCCGCCGCGGCTATGTCGCGGAGGCCGGCGTCGTAGGCTTCCGCCATCTCGACGAAGCGGGCGACGCCCGGCGCGGTCCGCCCGATGAGCGGGTTGTCGCCCATGAGATTGAGGTGGTCCTCGATGAGCATGAGGCTGCCCGGCTCCGCTCCATCGAGCGAGCCCGCGGCGCAGGTGACGAGGAGCGTCCGCACCCCGAGCGCGGCCAGGACCCGCACGGGCCTCGTCGCCTCGTCGAGCGAGACCCCCTCGTAGCGGTGGACGCGCCCCTGCAGCATCGCCGCGCCCGGCCCGCACCGGTCGCTCAGGACCAGCCGGCCCGCGTGCCCCTCCACGCCGCAGCGCGGAAATCCCGGGATGTCCGCGTAGGGGACGACGAGGCGGGTGGGCGGGCGGTCCGCATACGGACCGAGCCCGGAGCCGAGGACGAGGCCCACCGTCGGCGCGAAGGGGAGCTTGGGAGTCAGGAACCGGACGGCCCGGTCGGTCTGGGGGTCGAAGGAGGGATCGGTGCTCATCTCGTGGCGGATGGAGGTCCCGACCGGGAGGACGCGGGCCCGCGCCTATCGTGTGAACAGGATATCCCGCACCACCGTGCCGCTGGGGCCGTAGGGCCCCTGGGGGACGCCGTTGAGCTCCACGTGCACGCCCCCCGCGTTGCCGAGCGTCACCAGCAGCTTGGCATTGGCCTTCCACTGCACCTTCTCGCCCGGCCGGAGGAGGGCCTCCTGCGGGCTCTCCCCGTCCACCTGGACGACGACCCAGCTCATCTCGTGGGCCTCCAGCTCCAGCACCAGGGCCTCGCCGGGCAGGGAGGGGCCGGCCGGCCGCCCCGGAGCGGGCTTGGTCGCCGGAGAGGAGGCCGCCTCGCGCGGCACGGAAGCGCCGGCCCCCCGATCATCGCCCTCACGGGAGGGGCTCGGCGGGGTCTGCCCGGGTGGCTCCCCCCCGAGCGGGAAGGGCGGCGACAGGTCCGGCGCGGGCAGGGCCGAGGAGTCCTGCTCCGTGTCGGCGACGCCCTCCGGCTTCGCCTTGCCCTCGATCGTTCCCGGCGAGTCCGACTCGGCCGGGGCGTCCGGCGAGGGGGGCGGCACTGCCGACTGCTCGCGCGTCAGGAGCAGGAGGAGCCCGAGCAGCGCGACGCCGACCGCGGCGGCCAGCACCTTGCGGTTGGCCTGCCGCTTCCGCTCGTCTTCCGCCTGCTTCCGGCGCAGCCGCTCCAGGTCGGACTGTTTGTCGTAGAAGGGGCCCGCCGCCTCGACGAACCGCCGGAGCGCGTCGTCCTCGTCGAGGCCGAGCGACTGGGCGTAGGCCCGCACGAACCCCTTCACGAAGACCTGGTCCGGCAGCTTCGCGAAGTTGCTCTCCTCCAGCGCGCGGAGAAAATCCGGATGGATGCGCGTCTTGACCGCGACGTCCTCGAGCGTCAGCCCCCGCCGCTCCCTCGCCTGCGTGAAGAGCTCGCCGAACTGTTCCATCAGGGTTTGATCCGTTCGAGCAACTGGGTCGCCTGCCGGCCGTACTCGCCATCCTTGTCGAGGCCGGTGACGCGGGTGAGCGCTTCCTTCGCCTTGTCGCCGTACCCCAGGCGGTAATAGGTCCGCCCGAGCTCGAACTGCAGCCGCGCCGGCGGCACGTTCGGGGGCGCAATGAGGGCGGCGTCCTCGAACGCGCGCATCGCCCCCTCGAAGTCCCCCTCGTGCGCGAGGGCCACGCCCAGGTGGAACCAGGCGAGGTCCGGCGTCACGTAGAGGGGATTCGCCAGCGCCTGCCGGTACGCCTCGATCGCCTCCGACCAGCGATTCTGGTACATGAGCACCTGGCCGAGGTAGGTGTAGGCCTCCGAATAGGTCGGATCGACCGCCAGCGCGGCACGGAACTCCGCCTCCGCCTGCGGCAGCTTGCCCTGCTGCGCGTAGAGGTGCCCGAGGTAGTAGTGGGCGTCGCGGTGTTCCGGGTTGAGCTGGACGGCCTTCTGCAGGCTGACGAAGGCCTGCTGGGGGTTGCCGGTGAGATGGACGATGCCCTCCCGGAAATGGCCGTCCGCCTTCTGGACGGCTTCCTTCGAGGTCCCGCAGCCCGCCAGCGCGGCCAGCGCCAGCGCCAGCGCCAGTCCCCGCCCCGTCGGGCGCGACGCGGCCGGGCGATGGAGAGACCGTCCCCTCACGTCAGGTCCTCGAAGTGGGTCAGCCGCTTGAACGAGCGGAACCGCTCCTCGATCTCCTGGTAGTCGAGCGTCCGGAGGCGGTCAAGGCTGAAGGCCTCGACGGTGAAGGAGGCCATCACGCTCCCGAAGATGATCGCCCGGCGGATGGAGTCCTCCGACAGATTGCCCGTGGCCGCCAGGTAGCCCATGAAGCCGCCGGCGAAGGTGTCGCCCGCGCCGGTCGGGTCCTTCACCTGCTCCAGCGGGAAGGCAGGGGCGCCGAACGTCTCCTTCTGGTTGAACATGAGCACGCCGTACTCGCCCCGCTTGATGATCAGGTGCCGCGGTCCCCGGGCCAGGATGGTCTTGGCCACCTTCACCAGGTTCGGATCGCCGCCGAGCGCACGGGCCTCCCCGTCGTTGATGATGAGGACGTCCACCTCGGCGAGCGTGCGCCAGAGGGCCTCCGGCTTGCCGCTGATCCAAAAATTCATCGTGTCGCACGCGACCAGGGCGGGACGCCGGACCTGCCGCAGCACGTCGAGCTGCAGCTCCGGGTCGATGTTGGCCAGGAACAGCATGGACGGCGAGCGAAGCGCCTCGGCCACCTTCGGGCGGAAGGTCTCGAAGACGTTGAGGCGGGTGTCCAGCGTCTGCGCCTCGTTGAGCTGATAACTGTACTGCCCCTTCCAGCGGAAGGTCTCGCCGGGGCGGCGCTCCAGCCCCGCCAGGTTGATCCCCCGGCTCTTGAGGAAGGTCAGGTGCTCCTCGGGAAAATCCTGTCCCACGACCGCGATCAGGTCCACGCTCGTGAAATAGCTCGCGGCGGCGGCGAAAAACGTGGCGGAGCCGCCGAGGGCCTCCGTCGCCTCGCCGAAGGGCGTCTTGACCGTATCCAGCGCGACCGAGCCGACGACCAGCAGCTTCCCCATCTCACCGGGCTCCTTTCTTGGCGGACAGCGCGCGGCCGATGAGCAGCGACAGCCGGCGCTTGACGTGGTTCGGAATCTTCTCGGGCCCCGTGACGATCGCGTGGTCCAGTGCGCGCGCGCAGGGGCAGGTCCTCGGCCCGGCCGCGAGCGGCACGGCGGCGCGCAACACGCGCTTGGCCAGCTCGACGTTCCGGTGCAGGGTCTCCAGGATCATCTCCACCGTGACCGACTCGTGGCTGTCGTGCCAGCAGTCGTAGTCGGTCACCAGGGCGAGCGTCGCGTAGCAGAGCTCCGCCTCGCGGGCGAGCTTCGCCTCGGGCAGGTTCGTCATGCCGATGACGTCCACCCCCCACTGCCGGTAGAGCCACGACTCGCCGCGGGTCGAGAACTGGGGCCCCTCGATGCAGACGTAGGTCCCGCCCCGGTGGGCGGTCGCACCGGCCCCCTCCGCCGCCTTGGTGAGCGCCTCGGAGAGGTCGCGGCAGATCGGGTCGGCGAAGGCCACGTGAGCGACGATCCCCCCCTCGAAGAAGGTCCCGACCCGCCGCTTGGTCAGGTCGATGAACTGGTCGGGCAGCACGACCTCGCCGGGGCGGATCGCCTCCTTCATGCTGCCCACCGCGCTCACGGAGAGCACCCGGCCGACCCCCAGCGACTTGAGCGCGTAGAGGTTCGCGCGATAGTTGATCTCGCTCGGCGAGAGCCGGTGGCCCCGCCCGTGCCGCGAGAGGAACGCGACGCGCACGCCGTCCAGCGTCCCCACCAGCAGCGCGTCGGAGGGCCGCCCGAACGGCGTCGTCGGCCGCACCTCCTTCGAGCCCTCCAGGCCCTCCATCGCGTAGAGGCCGCTCCCGCCGATGATGCCGATCTCGGCCTGCGGCCGCTCCGCCCTCGTGATCCGCCCCTTCTTCATGGCCCGCTCGTCCCCCCGTTTCGCCGCGTCCTGGATCACCCGGCCGCCCGGGCCGCGCCCGCGTCCGCCCGCGCCCCGCCCGCCAGGCCGGCCAGAAACCGCCCGATCTCCTCCACGATCCGCTCCGCCACCCGCGCCGCCGGCTCCTCCTCGGAGAGGGAGAGCCAGGTCAGGCCGGGCTCCCGTCGGAACCAGGTGAGCTGCCGCTTCGCGAAGCGCCTGGTGTCGCGCTTGAGTCGCCGCACCGCCTCCTCGTAGTCGTACTCGCCCTCGAGGTAGCCGGCCATCTGCCGGTAGCCCAGCCCCTTCATGGAGCCCAGGTGCCGGCCGTAGCCCCGTGCGAGCAGGCCGCGCGTTTCCTCCAACAGTCCCTTCGCCAGCTCCTGCTCCACCCGCGCCTCGATCCGCCGGTAGAGCGCAGGCCGCGCCCGGATCAGCCCGAGCAGGAGCGTCGCGAAGGGCCGCTCCCCGAACCCATGCTCCCGGTGCAGGTCCGACAGCGGTCGCCCCAGGAGCTGATGGACCTCCAGCGCCCGGATGATCTTCGCCCGGTCGCGCGGATTGAGCCGCGCGGCCGACGCCGGGTCCACCGCGGTCAGCCGCCGGTGAAGGATCTCGTCGCCGCCGAGCCGCGCCTCCTCCTCCAGACGTGCGCGCAGCGTCCAGTCCGCGGAGGGGCCCGCCCAGAGGCCGCGGAGCAACGCGCGGACATAGAGCCCGGTCCCGCCCGCCACGAGCGGGACCAGCCCCGCCTCGTGGAGCCTGGCGATCTCCGCCAGCGCCCGCCGCCGGTAGTCCCCGACGTTGAAGGGCTCGTCGGGCTCGACCAGGTCGATCAGCCGGTGCGGGACGCCGAGGCGCTCTGCGAGGGACGGCTTGTCCGTCCCGATGTCCATGCCGCGGAAGACCTGGCGGGAGTCCGCCGTCAGGACCTCCGTCCCGAGCGCCCGGGCGACCAGGATGGCGACCTGGCTCTTGCCGACCGCGGTCGGGCCGACCAGGACGACCAGGGGCTTCAGTTGTCTCACAGTCGCGCGGTCCAACACAATCGGGCTTCCCTCCCGGCCCTCAGGCGCGGCCGAAGATCCTGGCCAACTCCTCTTCGGGCAGCCGCAGCGCCACCCGGCGGCCGTGCGGGCAGGTCATGGGCAGCCCCTCGGCGACCCAGTCCTCGATGAGGCGGCGGCTCTCGGCCGGCTCCATCGGACGGCCGGCCCGAACCGCCCCGTGGCAGGCCAACGAGGCCAGGATCGGCCGCACCCGCGCCTCGATCGAGGTGAGGGCCTTCCACTGCGTGAGGTCGTCGAGGAGGTCCTGGACCAGGGCCGCCGTGTCCAGCCGGCCCAAGAGCGCCGGCGCGCTCCGGATGAGGAAGGCGGTGGCGCCGAAGGGGTCCACCTCGAACCCCAGGGCCGCCAGGTCGCCGAGCCGCTCCCGGAGCAGCACGGCCTGCGCCGGCGGGAGCTCGATCGTCTCGGGGATGAGCAGGGGCTGCGTCGGCACGGCGCGGTCCCGCCAGGACCGCCAGAGCCGCTCGAACAGCACGCGCTCGTGGGCCGTGTGCTGATCGATGACTTGGAGCTCGGCGCCGACCTGCGCGACGAGGAAGGTCCGGCTGATCTGGCCGAGCGGCAAGACCTCACGGTCGGGGACGGCGCGGTACGTCCCCGCCGCTTCCTGCGCGGCCTCGGCGGGCTCGCGGGTCCCGGGGTCATAGCCGGGCAGGACGGCCTGGCCGCCCGAGACCGCCGTCTCGCCGCCGGCGCCGGCTTCGCTCCCGCGCAGCTCCCACCCTCCGGTGGGTCGAACGGCCACGCCCGCCGAACGGCCGGGCGCGCCGGGCCGTGGCGCGGCCGCCCCCTCGACCAGGGGCAGCCCCAGGGCCTCGCGGACGGCGCGCCTCACCAATTGGTGCAGGCGGTCCGGCTCGGCGAACCGGACCTCCCGCTTCGCCGGATGCACGTTCACGTCCACCCGCTCAGGGTCCACGTCCAGGAAGAGCACGTACAGCGGCTGTCGGCCCCTGGCCAGCGACGTTCCGTAGCCGTCGTAGACCGCATGCTGGACGGTCGGGTTCTTGACCCAGCGCCGGTTGACGAAGAGGTCCTGCGGCGTGCGGCCGGCCTTGGCCTCCACCGCCCCCACGGCGAACCCCTCCAGGGCCAGGCCCGGCTGCGCCGCCTGCACCGCGACCATCCGCTCCAGCACCGCCTCGCCGTAGACCTGCCCCACGCGCGTCCGCCGGGACGCCACGGCCGGCAGGTCGAGCACCGGCTGTCCGTTGTGCAGGAGGCGGAAGTGGGTCCGGGGCCAGGCCAGCGCCGCCTGCTGGACCGCCTGGCAGACGTGCGAGAATTCCGTGGCGGTGGTCTTGAGAAACTTCCGGCGGGCGGGCACGTTGAAGAAGAGGTCAGCCACCTCCACCTGCGTCCCGGGCGAGGCGGCGGCATCCTCGACGCGGGTGATCGCGCCGCCGGACAGGTGGAGCCGGGTGCCGACGCGGTCCTCGCGGCGCGCCGTGGTCAGCCGCACCTTGGCCACCGCGGCGATGCTGGGGAGGGCCTCCCCGCGGAAGCCCAAGGAGGTGATGGCGTACAGGTCCTGCTCGGAGCGGAGCTTGCTGGTCGCGTGGCGCTGGAAGGCGAGCTGCGCGTCCGCCCGGCCCATCCCCTCGCCGTCGTCGGTCACGCGAATCAGCCGCCGGCCGCCCTCCACCGCCTCGACGACGATCAGGCTGCTCCCCGCGTCGAGGCTGTTGTCGATCAACTCCCGGACGACGGCGGCCGGCCGCTCGACGATCTCGCCGGCGGCGATCCGGCCGACCACGGCGTCCGGCAGCACCTGGATCTTGCCCGTTGTCTGCGCGACGGTCATCGTCGTAAAAGGCCGGCGCGGCGTCCGTCGGACGGACGCCGCGCCGGAAGGGGAGCGCGGGCATGACGGGCGGACCCGGCGCCGGCCGGCGCCGACGTCACCGGATTTCGGCCAGCTTGTTCTTGGCCAGCTTGGCCTCGTCGGACCCGGAAAATTCCTCGATCACGCGGCGCAACAACGCCTTGGCCTTCATCGCGTCGCCGAGCTCGGCGGCGCAGAGCCCCATCTTGAATAGGGCCGGCGGCACCTTCTCGCTCCGCGGGAAGCCGTTCACCACCCGCTCGAAGGCCTGCATGGCCTTCCCGTAGTCCTTCGTGCTGTAGTAGGACTCGCCGATCCAGTAGTGGGCGTTCGGCGTCAGGCTGTTGCCGGGAAAGTCCCTCAGGAACCGTTGGAAACCGCCGATCGCCAGGTCGTAGCGGCCGTTCAGGTAATCGTTATAGGCCAGGTTGAAGGCCGAGGTGGGCGTGATCGCCGTCACACCCGGCAACGACGGCGCCTCCGGCTCGACCGGCGGCGGAGACCGCTGCTCCCGGGCCACGGGTCCCGGCGGCGGCACGGGCCGGAGCGACGGCGCCTGGGCCGTGCCCTCCACGCGGGCCAGCCGGCTTTCCAGGTCGTGGAGCTGCGCCTTGAGGTCGGCCAATTGCGCGCGGAGCTGCTCCGCCTCCTTCGAGCCGTCGGCCGCGGGCCTGCTCCCCAGCTTGGATTCGATCGCCTGCAGCCGCCGGTCCAGCGTCTCCCGGTCCTTCTTGTTCTGATCCTGGAGTTTGGTCAGGTCCGTCCTGACATCCACGAAGTCGGAGTGCTTCGCGCAACCGCCCGCCGTCGCCGAGGCGAGCACCAGCGCGAGGGCCGCCGCTCCCGCGGACCGCTGCCGTCGAGTCATCGGGCTCATGGGGTGACGTTCACCTGCTTCAGCCCGTCCAAGGCCTTGCCGGCCTCCGGGCTCTTCGGATAGGCATCAACCAACTGTTTCCACGTCTGATAGGCCCGCTCCCGTTCCTTGAGCGCCAGGTAGGCGTGCCCCTTCTTGAGCAGCGCCGCCGGCACCTTCTCGTTCGTCGGGTAGGCGCTCTGGACCCGGTCGTAGGCCTCGACCGCCCGCTGGAACTTCTTCTGTTTATAGTAGCACTCCCCCAGCCAGAACTGCGCGTTCCCCGCGAGCGCGGAGGTCGGATACTGGGTCAGGAACAGCGCGAACCCTTGCTGCGCCCGCGCGAAATCGCCCTGCTTGTACCGGGTCATCGCCTCGTCGTAGGCCCGTCGGTCGCTCGGCGCCGGAGCCGCGTCTGGTGGCGGGGCCGCCCGGGTCGGAGCCGAGGGTGGAGTCGTGACGGCCAGCGTCGCCCCCTCCACGGCGGCAAGGGCCGCACCTCCCTGGGCCGTCTCCGCGCCCTCGACCGGCGTCGAGGCCGCAGGCCCCGGCGAGGGGGGGGCGCCGGCCGAGGCGGCCGAGAGCCCGCGCAGCCGCTCGTCCAGGCCCTGGAGCCCCTTACCCAGCCCCTCGACCTGCCGGTCCTGCTCCTGCATCCGTTCGTTGACCTGCCGGATCACCTGGGACAGGTCGCCCTTCAGCGCCTCCGACGCGCGGGCCGCCTCGCCCAGCCGCTGCTCCTGCTGATCGAGCCGGAGCTGCACCTTGTGAGTCAGGTTCTTCAGGCCCTCCACGAGCGTCGCGTAGTTCTTCTCCACCCGCACGAGGTACTCGGTCGTCGCCTTGGCGTCGCCGTTGACCTTGGCCGCGAGCTCGTCGGTCCGCTGGCTCAGGAGCGCGACCCGCTCGGCGTCCTTGCGTTCCTGCTGCACGACCTTCTCGCCCAGGTCGTTCATGGCCTGCTTGAAGCCCTCCAGCGCCCGGGTCAGCTTGACCATCTCTTGCTGGAGCTGCTTGGACAGGGCGGCGACTTCGGCCCGCTCCTCCTCGATCGCCCGATCGTGCTCCTGCAGCCTGGCCTCCACCTTGGGCGCGAGGGCCACCAGGGCCCCCTGCACCGCGTCGAGACGGGCCAGCAGCTTGGCCGACTCCTGCTGCGCGCGGTCCCGCTCCGCCTGCTGGGCCGCGGCCTGCTCCTTGAGCGCCTTCTCCGCGGCGGCGACGTGCTGCCGATCCTGAGCGGCGCGATGCTCCAAGTCCTCCAGACGTTCCCGGAGCATCTTGATCTGATGCTCATTGCGCTCGACGCCGCCGAGCACCCCGGGCAGGTCCGCTTCGCGCAGCGCGGTGATATCCTGGTTCAGTCGCGCCCGGGCCTCGTACACCAGCCGTTCCGCCTTTTCGCTTTCCGCCTTGATCTGCTTGGTCGCTTCATTAACCTGCTTCTGGATCTCTTGCTCGCGCTGGTCCAGCTTGCGGATCTTCGCATCGAGGTCGGCGTTGACCTTCCGCAGGTCGGCTTCCTGCGCGAGGCAGCCGGCCAGCGCCAGACCCGCGGCGGCCGCGGCCCACGCGCGGGCGCGGGTCGCCGGCCGTTCGCCCTTCCGGGGCATCACCCCCCCGCCCCCCGGCTCCGCTCAGTCCACCCGCGGCGCGACGTGCGCCCGGCGGTTCTTCTGATAACAACCTTCATTGTGGTCCTTGCAGACGGGGCGCTCTTTCCCGTAGGACACGGCGGCGACCTGGTCCGGCTTCACGCCGAGCTCGAGCATGTAGTTCCTGGCGGCGTTGGCCCGCTTCTCGCCGAGGACCATATTGTACGCCAGGGTGCCGCGCTCGTCGCAATGGCCCTCGACGACGACCCTCGTCCCCGCGTTCTGCTTGAGCCACTCGGCGTCCGCGGCCAGCGCCCGCTGGCCCTCCGTGGAGATCGCCCAACTGTCGAAGGGGAAATAGACGTCCTGTAACCCGGCCAGCGCGGCGAGCCGCCGCTCGCGCTCCAGGTCCTCGGCCCGCCGCTGCGCGGCGTCCCCGAGGTCCGCCTTGGCGACCAGCACGCCGCCCTCCACCCGCTCTTCCGACGGCACCCGTCCGGGCCGGATCGGCTCGAGCCCGCTCAGGTGGTCCGGCTCCGCCGGCGGCGCCGCATCCGCGGGACTCTGCGTCCCCTGGGCGGCCGGAGGCTGAGCCTCCGGCATGCCGCCGGTCGGCTCGGGCTGTCCGCCCGTACCGAGGTCCTGAGGGGGCAGGTCCCGGGCGACCATCTCGGTCCCCCCGCCCGGCCGAGTCGGCTGATCCACCGTCTGACTCACCGGTTTGGGCTTGGGTTGCTCGACCAGCGAGCCCTCGGCGCCGGCTTGGACCGATCGCTTGTCGCACCCGGCCCCCGCCAGCAGCACCATTAGTCCCATCGCTCCGACCAGGCAAGCCCTGTGATACCGTGCCCGCATTCCCGTGCTCCTTGTTAAAGGTTGCTCCAACGTCCGGCCCTCACGTCGGCGACCAGGCCGGGGAGCTGTGGTGCGTCCCCCCGGACGTCAACCGCTCCTGGTCTCCTCCGTCCCGATTGATCATATAGATGTGGCTCTTGCCCTCGGCGGTCGAGCTGAAGACCAGATGCCGCCCGTCCGGCGACCAGGCCGGCGAGTCGTCCACGCCGGTCCCCGCCGTGATCTGCACCCGCTTCTGCCCGTCCGGCGTGATCAGGCAGAGCTTGTACTGGCGATCCGGCGTCCGGCAGACGTAGGCGATCCAGTCGCCCTTGGGGGACCAGGCCGGCGCGGCGTTGTAATCGCCGTCGTAGGTGAGCCGGCGCACGTTGGAGCCGTCCACGCCCATCAAATAGACCTGCGGGCCGCCCCGCCGGTCGGAGACGAAGGCCAGCTCCCGGCCGGAGGGCGACCAGGTGGGCGAGAGGTCGCCGGCCGGGTCGAAGGTCAGCCGCTGCAGCGTCTTCGTCTGCATGTTCAGGACATACAGCTCCGAGTTGCCCTCTCGGCTGCTGGCGAAGGCGAGCAGCGAGCCGTCCGGCGACGGAGACGGCGTGATGTTCAGGCCCTCGGTGGAGGTGAGCGTCGTCCGCTTCCCCGTGGCCAGGTCGAGCTGCACGAGATCCTGCCGGCTGCGCGTCCGGTAGCTGGTGAAGACAAGGCTGCGGCGGTCGGGCCACCACCGCGGCATCAGATTGATGAACCCGTCCGCCGTCACCTGGCGGGGACCGTAGCCGTCGTAGTCCATCACGTAGAGCTCGCGGCTCCCCCCCTGCTCGGAGACGAACGCGAGCTTGGTCCTGGCGATGCCCTGCTCGCCCGTGTAGCGGTACACGAGCTCGTCCGCGAAGCGGTGCGCCATGAGGCGCAGCACGCTCGCCGAGCCGACGTAGCGCTTGCCGACCATCCCCTCGCTGGCGGCGCTGTCGTGCAGGAAGTGGTCCACGACCAGGTCGGAGGCCCGGGTCGCCACCTTCCCCCAGACCACGAGCGACACGCCCCGGTCCGACACCTCCTTGAGCAGGGTGGGCGCGGGCTGCGTCGCGCCGTTCGGCGTGATGCCGAGGCCCGCCGCGTCCGTCACGGCGAAGACCTGCGACCGGCGGAGGTCCGCCTTCAGCACCTCGGCGACCGTGTCTCCCGCCCGCTCCGCCCCCGCGCCCTCCTGCTGGTACCAGAGGACGCTGATGGGAATCTTCTGGAAGTCCGGCCGCGTCGCCTCCAAGAAGACATCGGGCACGCCGTTGTCCACGGCCCCGGCGACCCCGGCGGCCAGGGCCAGACACCAGACGATCGTGCAGTACCGCAGCATCATGTCGCCCCCCTCACCCGAGCGGCTCTCCCACCGTGAAGCTGAAATGGGCCTCGAAGGACTGTTCGGCGAACTCCGGCGGGAACGGCGGGAGCGGCTGGGCCGCCTTGACGGCGCGCAGCCCCGCGTCGTCGTAGTAGCCGTTGCCGGAGGATTGCTCGACGACCACCGCCGTGACGGTCCCGGACCGGTGCAGCCGGAACCGGACGACCACCCGAAGGCTCTGGCCTGACACGTCCACCGGCGGGGCGGTCCACATTTTGCTGATCTTGGCTTGGATCAAGCCGAAGTAGTGCGACATCGCCGTGCTGGCGCCCGGCACCTCCATGGCCATGGCCGGCGTGCGCGCCGTCGGCGCGGAGGCCAAGTCGGGCTTGGCCTGTACCGGCGTGACGGCGGCGGGCGGCACGACAGCCTGGGCGGCGTCGAGCCTCTCGTTGACTTCCTTCGTCAACTCCAGCCGCCGCCGGGCCGGGGCCGGCGTCCCGCGCGCGGGTTGCGGCGCCGGCGCGTCCGGCACCTGGGCCTTCTGCAAGATCTCCCGCAGGTCCTTGTCCAGCGCCGGCGCCGCCTCGGCCCTCCGGTCCTTCGGGACGGGGGAGGCGATGGGGGCCGCCTGGACTTCCTTGATCTTCGGAGCCGCCGGCGCCTGGATGCCCCGGAGCAGGTCGCCGAGGTCCTCGTCGCGCTCCGGCCGGCGGGGCACCTGGCCCGGCGCCGGGGCGGCGAGCGAGGGGGCCGCGATCGGCGCCCGCGGCTTCACGGACACCTGCGGGGCCGGCAACGGCGGCGGCGCCGGCTTCGGTTCGGACGCGCGCGGCGCCGCCTCGACGGGCGGAGCGGGCGCGGGCGCCGGCCGGGCCGGCGGCGGGGCCGCCCTGACGCGCTCCTTCACGACCGGGGCGGGCTTGGGCGCGGGGGGCGGCGGCACGGTCGGCTCGCGCGGCTGCTCGACCTCCGGCTGCGGGGGCGGCGACGGCGCGGGCAGGCTGACGAGCGACACCTGGTAGGAGGCGAGCGTCTCCTGGATCTTGGGGGTGCCCCGCACGGCAAACAGGACGGCGAGCAGACCCAGGTGCAGGCCCAGCGAGAGCACCGCCATGCGGGCGAAGGGCCCGCGGGGCGTGCCGAGGTCGAACAGGCCGAGCGGGGACCGCGCCGTCATCTCGTGCCCGCTGCTCCGGCTCGTTCCGCCCGGCTCATCGCACCGCCCCCTTCGCCGGCAGGGGATCGGCCACCCGCTCCGGGCCGGCCGGCTCCGTCACCATACCGAGCTTCTCGATGCCCGCCCGCTTCACGCCGTCCATGACCCGCACGACCGTCCCGTAGGGCACGTCGCGGTCGGCGCGCAGGTAGACCGCCACGTCGGCGTTCCGCTGCCGCACCGCGCGCAGCCGCGTCTCCAGCTGATCCACGCCGACCGGGTCCTTGTCCAGGAACAGCTTCTGATCGCGCTCGATGGTCAGGACCATCCGCTCCTCGGGCTTGATCGTGTTGCTGGTCGAGGTCGGGAGCTTGATGTCCATGCCCCGGTAGAGCATCGGCGCCGTCACCATGAAGATGACGAGGAGGACGAGCACGACGTCCACGAGCGGGATCACGTTGATCTCCGCCAGGAACCGGCGCTGGCGCGCGTCCGTCGTCACGAGCGCACCTCCGACGCCCGCGCGCGGGCCGCGACGGCGCCCAGAACGTCGGTGGTGAAGGCTTCCACGCGGAAGGCGACCTTGCGGACGCGGCTCAAGTAATAGTTGTAGGCGATCACCGCGGGGATGGCCGTGAAGAGGCCCGCGGCGGTCGCGACGAGCGCCTCCGCGACCCCCGGCGCGACCGCGCCGATGCTGGCCGTGCCCTGGAGGCCGATCTCATGGAAGGCGTCGATGATGCCCATGACCGTGCCCAACAGCCCGATGAAGGGCGTGATGTTGCCCGTGGTCGCCAGGAACGGGAGCAGGGATTCCAGCCGCGACACCTGTCCCTGCACGAGGTGCTCCGCCATGCGGGGCAGGTAGGACGACTCCACCGCCTCCGCCGGCCCCGCGCCGCCGAACCTGCTCGGCAGCGCGCCGCGGAGCTGGCCGTCGTCCTCGGGCGTCGCGCGGTCCAGGACGCCCAGGCAAACCGCGGCGGCCGGACTCGACGGATAGCGTCGGGCGTCCCGCCGCAGCTCCTCCGGGTCCAGCCCCCGCCCGTAGGCGCTCAGGAAGCGCTGGTCCTCCCGGTCAGCGGACCGGAAGACGCGCCACTTATACAGAATGATGGCCCAGGAAGCGACCGAGAAGAACAACAGGATGAGCAGAACGACCTTCGAAACGGCGCCGAGTGACCCGAACAGGCCCGTGGGAGACAGATGAAAGGCCATTACCCGCGTCGTCCCCCTCCTTTCCAGCGGATCACGGCGGTCATGCGCAACGGCGGTCGCGGGGAGAAAGTGGCGGGGCCGACGGGATTTGAACCCGCGACCTCCAGATTGACAATCTGGCGTCCTAAACCAGGCTGAACGACGGCCCCACGATCAGGCAAGATGATGGCTCGAGATCGGCTGCCCCGTGCCGGCGAGAGCCGCCGGGGGGGGCGATACGGGCATTGTCACTCCCACGAAGATTCAGGATGACGACACGGCTCGGCGCGCCGGCAAGACAGGGAGCAGGGTTATCGTCCTCGCCGATCCTCGGACCCGCTGGTAGGCGGAACAGGGATCGAACCTGTGACCTCTGCCTTGTAAGGGCAGCGCTCTACCGACTGAGCTATCCGCCCGAAACCCGCGCCGCGCCAAAAACTTGCGCATAGTAACAACTCGACGGGACCTTGTCAACCGCGGGGACGGCCGGGACGACCGGCGCCGGGCATTCCCGGTCCGCGGCGGCCGCCGCGCTGCGTCCGCGGGAAGAACCGCTCGTGCAGGCGCTTGAGGCGCTCCCGCTCGACATACGTATAAATTTGTGTCGTGGCCACGCTCGCGTGTCCGAGCATCGCCTGGACGGCCCGCAGGTCGGCGCCGTGCTCCAGCAGGTGGGTGGCGAACGAATGCCGGAGCATGTGAGGCGAGAGGCGCCGATGGATGCCGGCCGCGGCCGCCCGCGCGCGCAGGAGCCGCCAGAAGCCCTGCCGCGTCAGCTTCCCGCCCAACCGCGTGACGAAGACGTGGGGCGACGTCCGGCGCTTGAGGAGCCGTGGGCGCGCGTCCTCGAGATAGGCGCGCAGCTTCCTGAGGGCCTGGTCCCCCATCGGCACGAGCCGCTGCTTGCCGCCCTTCCCCATCGGCAGCACGTAGCCGACCTCCAGGTTCACCTGGGCGAACTCCAGCTCGACCAGCTCGGAAACCCGCAGCCCCGTCGCGTAGAGCAGCTCCAGCATGGCCGCGTCGCGCCGGTCCTCGGGCTTCGTCCCGCCGACGCGATCCAGCAGCCGCTCGACCTCCGCCTGGGTGAGCGTCTTCGGCAGGCGCGCCCAGCGGCGCGGCGCGCCGACGTCCGCGAGCGGGTTCTCGCGGGCGAAACCCTCCTTGCAGAGGAAACGGTAGAAGCCGCGCAGACCGGCCAGGCACCGCGCCGTCGAGGCGGGCGAGAGGCGGGCAATGCGCAGGTGCGCGAGCAGCCCCGGCGCCGTCGCCTTCGTCAGGGCGGCGGGGTCGTCCGCGCCGATCGAAGCCAGGTAGGCGTGCAGCTTGTCGAGGTCGCGGCGGTAGGCTTCGATGGTGTTGCGCGACAGGCCGGCGGCGATCCGCAGGTCGGCGAGGTAGCGGTCCGCCAGCTCGTCCATCCGCGAGGTCAGGCGGCCGGCGCCCGGCGCCGGCTTCGGGTCTGTCCGTGGGTCGCTCATGCCCTCGTCCCGCCCGCGCTGGACCGCCCGCGCCGGGCCTGCGCGACTATAGCGGAGCCCGCCCGCGATGGCAACGGGTGCGGCCGCCGCGACCTTGACACGTTTTGACGGCGTTGCCTATAGTACCCTTCGCCCCACCGAGCACCGCCGAGCGTCATGATGACGGGAGACCATGCCCAGATCGGCTGCACCACAGTGGCGTGTCCGGCTCACGTCCGCGCTCGCGTTCCTCGTCCTGGCCTCGTGCCTCCTCTGCCCTGAGCCCTGGGCGCCTTCGCCCGCCCGCGCACAGCAGGCCGACCAAGCCCGCAAGCCCGCCGCCAAGAGCGCCGTCGAGCAGGCCGGGGAACTGCTCGCCGCCGGCCAGACCGACGCGGCGATCGCGCAGCTCAAGAGCTTTCTGGCCGCCAGTCCCCGCTCGGAACAGGTGGACGACGCCTATCTCCTGCTCGGCGCCGCCCTGACCGAGCGGAAAGACTACGCCGACGCCGTCTCATACCTGAAGCTGCTCCTGAGCGAATACCCCTCCTCGGAGCTGGCGATCCAGGCCCGCGTGCAGCTCGGCGTCGCGCTCGCGGGAATGGAGCAGTACGAGGAGGCGCTGGCGGTCCTCGCGGAGGCGCGCGCCGCGGAGACGGAGCCGGCGCTGAAGCGGACGATCCTCAAGACCGTCGGGGACGTGCAAGTGAAGAAGGGCGACGCGCTCCGCGCGATCCAGGCCTGGATCGAGGAGGCGCAGACGGCGCCCGCGGCGGAGCAGGGGCCGGTGCGGGACCGCATCCGCGCCCTCGTCCAAGACATGGACAAGAAGGCCTTGGGGCGCGTGCGGGACGCCTACCCGTCCGAGTTTCCCGGCGACCTGGCCCTCATCCGCCTGATCGAGCTGCACCTGGCCCAGGGCGACGATTTCCTGGCCGAGCGGCAGATTCGGCTCTTCCTGAACCGCTTCCCCTCGCACGCCTACGCACCGACCGCCGCGGAGCAGCTCCGGGCCTTCAAGGCCAAGGCGAAGGCCAGCCAGCACGTGCTGCTGGCCGTCCTGCCCCTCTCCGGGCGGCTCGCGCCCTACGGCACGGAGGCGCTCAACGGCGTCCGCATCGCGCTGGACCGCGCCAAGGAGAGCGGCGGCGGCTCGATCGGGCTCGTCGCCAAGGACAGCGAGGGGGATCGCACGGCCCTCAAGGCGGAGGTGGCGGAGCTGCTCGTCGAGTACCGCCCCCTGGCCGTGATCGGCCCGCTGCTCTCGCGCGAGGTGGCGGCGCTCGCGGGGCTGGCGGAGCAGACGGAGACGCCCTTCGTGTCCCCCGGCGCGACGGTCTCGGACGTCCGGCGCTACGGGACCTATCTGTTCAACACGGCGGCGACGTTCCCCCTGCAGGCCGACCGCCTGGCCGCGTACGCGATGGACACGCTCGGCCTGCGCCGGTTCTGCATCCTCCACCCGGACACGGTCTACGGGCAGGAGCTCGCGCGCTTGTTCGGCCAGGAAGTGCGGCGGCGCGGGGGGGAAATCATCGCCGTGGAATCCTTCAAGGACTCGGACACGGACTTCGGCCCCCCGATCCGCCGGCTGAAGGAGGCGGACCTGAAGAAGTACGGGACGGCCGAGACGACGACGACCAGCAAGGGCCAGCCCCGGATCCTGTACACCCCGGGCTTCGACGCGGTCTTCGCGCCGGCGGATGCGAGGCAGCTCGCGCTGCTCGCGCCCCAGCTCCGATTCTACGACGTCAAGGTGCCGCTGCTGGGCAGCGCCGGGGGAAACTCCCCGGACCTGCTCCGGACGGCCGAGCGCGCGGTCGAGGGCAGCGTGTTCGTGGACGGGTTCTTCCTCGACAGCCCGGCGCCCGCGATCCGGGAGTTCGTGGACCGTTACCGCCGGCGCTACCAGGCCAACCCGACGCTGTTCTCCGCGCAAGCCTACGAGGCGGCGCGGCTCGTCCTGGAGGCCGTCCAGCGCGGCGCCGCCTCCGGCAAGGCGGTGCGCGATCTGCTGATGAAAGACGAGTGGCCGGCGCTCACCGGCCCCGCCCGCTTCGGGCCGGACGGCGCGCTGCACCGGCGGCTCTTGGTGATCCAGGTCCGGCAGGGCAAGTTCGTCCAGGCCGAGTAGGGCCGCCGGTGGAGACACGGTCATGACGTCGCTGCCGCAGGTCCTCCATACGATCTCCTACATGGGCCTTCCGCTGCTCCTGGCGATGGTCCTGCACGAGTACGCCCACGGCTGGGTGGCGAACCGGTACGGCGACCCGACGGCGCGCCTGCAGGGACGGCTGACGATGAACCCGCTGGCGCACGTCGACCCCTTCGGCACGGTCATCCTGCCACTCCTCTGCCTGCTGCTGCCCGGGGGGTTCTTCCTCGGCTGGGCCCGGCCGGTGCCGGTGGACCCCTCCAAGCTGCACAACCCGCGACGCGACATGGCGCTCGTCGCCGCGGCCGGGCCGGGGATGAACCTGGTCCTCGCCGTGGCGAGCGCGCTGCTGCTGAGCGCGCTCCTGGCGATCGACCCGTCGCTCGCCGCGTCCTGGCCGCCGCAACCGGGGGTCGCGCCGCGGCGCGACCCGCTCGGGATGCTGCTGCTGCCGATCGCGGCGATGGCGCTGTACTCGGTCTTCATCAACGTTCTGCTCATGACGTTCAACCTGATCCCGATCCCGCCGCTCGACGGGGGACGGGTGCTGACCAGCCTGCTCCCGGCCCGGCCCGCGATCGCGCTGAGCCGCCTGGAGCCCTACGGGATGCTGATCGTCGTCCTGCTGATCATGCTGGACCCGCAGATCCACGTGATCCGGACGATCACCGGCTCGCTGGTCAACCTGATGGCGGGGACCATCCTGTCCACGGTGCTGGGATAACCACGAGCCCGGCCGGCCGGGCGTCAGACAAGAAGCGGGGGACCATCGTGCGGAAGCGAGTGTTGAGCGGCATGCAGCCCAGCGGGCTGCTGCACCTGGGGAACTGGCTGGGGGCGCTGGAGAACTTCAAGGCCCTGCAGGCGGACTACGACTGCTTCTTCTTCGTGGCCGACTGGCACGCCCTCTCCACCAATTACGAGCACACGGACAAGATCAAGGACTACTCGCGGGAGCTCCTCGTCGACTGGCTGGCGGCCGGCATCGACCCGCAGCGGTCCACGGTCTTCATCCAGTCGCACGTGCCGGAGCACGCGATCCTGCACCTGCTGCTCTCGATGATCATCCCGATCCCCTGGCTGGAGCGGAACCCCACCTATAAAGAGAAGCAGGAGCAGCTCGCGGAGCGCGACCTCTCGACCTACGGCTTCCTCGGTTACCCCGTGCTCCAGGCCGCGGACATCCTGCTCTACAAGCCGGAGTTCGTGCCGGTCGGCAAGGATCAGCTCCCGCACCTGGAGCTGACGCGCGAGATCGCGCGCCGGTTCAACAGCCTCTACCGGCCGGTGTTCCCCGAGCCGAAGGACAAGCTGACGGAGTTCCCCCGGGTGCTCGGCACGGACGGCCGGAAGATGAGCAAGAGCTACGGCAACACGATCAACCTCTCGGACGCGGAGCCGGTCGTCCGCCGGAAGCTCAAGACGATGGTCACCGACCCCGCGCGGGTGCGCCGGCACGACCCCGGCAACCCGGAGGTCTGTCCGGTCTTCGACTTCCATAAGATCTTCTCGACGCGCGAGACGATCGCGCAGGTGGACCGGGACTGCCGGACGGCCGCGATCGGCTGCATCGACTGCAAGACGCTGGTGGCGGATCGGATGGTCGAGCGGCTCACGCCGATCTGGGAGGGCCGCGCCGCGCTCACCGCGACGCCGGGGCGCGTCGAGGAGATCGTCCGGGACGGCGCCCGCCGCGCGGCCGCCGTCGCCCGGCAGACGCTGGAGGACGTGAAGGGGGCGATGAAGATCTAGCCCGCATGATTCATGAGCGCTCCTGCTGCACCCGCGGATTCGCGGCTCCACGCGATCTCCCCATTTCCCCTTCCGACGGGTTGACTTCCCCCCTTCGCCTGGGTACTATTCAGCCCTCTTTGACGGCCGGGGATCGCCCGACCGGGTGATCGCTTCACGGAGTACCACCGCACATGGCTATTCGCATCGGGATCAATGGCTTCGGCCGTATCGGCCGCAACGTCTTCCGCGCGGCGCTCAGGGATCAGGACCTCGACTTCGTCGCCATCAACGACCTGACAGACGCCAAGACCCTCGCGTATCTGCTCAAGTACGACTCGGTCCACGGCACGCTGGACGCCGACGTCCAGGCCAAGGAGGACGCCCTCGTCGTCAACGGCAAGACCATCACGATCCTCGCGCAGAAGGACCCCAAGGAGCTGCCCTGGAAGCATCTCGGCGTGGACCTGGTGATCGAATCCACCGGCCGGTTCACCGACCGCGAGGCCGCGAGCCGGCACCTCTCGGCGGGCGCCAAGCGCGTCATCATCACGGCGCCGGCCAAGGACCCGGACGTGACGATCGTCCTCGGCGTCAACGAGGGGACCTACGACCCGCGCGCCCACACGATCATCTCCAACGCCTCCTGCACGACGAACTGTCTGGCCCCGGTCGCCAAGGTGCTGCTGGAGACCTTCGGCATCAAACACGGCCTGATGACGACGATCCATTCCTATACGAACGACCAGCAACTCCTCGACCTGCCGCACAAGGACCTGCGGCGGGCGCGAGCCGCCGCGCTCTCGATGGTGCCGACGACGACCGGCGCGGCCAAGGCCCTGCACCTCGTGCTGCCGCAACTCAAGGGGAAGCTGGACGGGATGGCGATCCGCGTCCCGACGCCCAACGTCTCGCTGGTGGACCTGACCGTCGAGGCGGAGCGCGACGCCGACCCCGCCGCCGTGAACCGGGCGTTCCGGGAGGCGGCGCAGGGGCCGCTCAAGGGCATCCTCCAGTACCTGGAGGAGCCGATCGTCTCCGTGGACCGCAACGGCGACCCCCACTCGGCCACGCTGGACGCGGGGCTGACGACCGTGCAGGACCGCCGGCTGATCAAGGTGATCGCCTGGTACGACAACGAATGGGGCTATTCGTGCCGGGTCCGCGACCTGGTCAAGTTCCTGATGACCCGCCCCTGACCGCCCGGCCGGATGCCCGCGCCGGCCGTCCGCCGCTCCATCGGACGCGCGCCCGGGTGCCGCCGCAACGGAGCCGCGACGATGCCCATCCGCAAGCGGACGATCGAAGACCTGCAGCTCTACAATAAGCGCGTCATCATCCGGGCGGACTTCAACGTCCCGCTCGACGACGCGCTCCAGATCACCGACGACACCCGCATCCGATCCACCCTGCCCACGATCAACCGCGCCGTGGACGAGGGCGCCAAGGTCATCCTCTGCTCCCACCTGGGCCGGCCGAAGGGCAAGCCCGACCCCAAGTACAGCCTGGCCCCCGTGGCCAAGCGGCTCCGCCGGCTCCTGGGCAAGGAGGTGCGGTTCGCCCCGGACTGCATCGGCCCCCAGGTGGAGGCGCTGGTCGCCACGATGAAGCCGGGCGATGTGCTCCTGCTCGAAAATCTCCGCTTCCACGCGGAGGAGGAGAACAACGACGAGGAGTTCTCCCGCGCGCTCGCCTCGCTGGGGGACGCCTACATCAACGATGCCTTCGGCGCCGCCCACCGGGCCCACGCCTCGATCGTGGGCATCACGAAATTCATCAAAGAGTCGGCGGCCGGCTACCTGCTCAAGAAGGAGATCGAGTACCTGCAGGGGGCGGTGGCGGACCCGATGCGGCCCTTCGTCGCGATCCTCGGCGGCGCCAAGGTGTCGGGCAAGATCGACATCATCGAGAACCTCGGCAAACGGGTGGACAAGGTCATCATCGGCGGGGGCATGGCCTTCACCTTCATCAAGGCGATGGGGTTGGAGATCGGCAACTCGCTGGTCGAAGACAACATGCTCGACTTCGCCCGCGGCGTGCAGGCGCACGCCTTCGCCAGGGGGGTGAAGTTCTACCTCCCCGTGGACTGCGTCGTGGCCCACAGCCTGGAGCCGGGCGCCGAGACGAAGATCGTCCCCATCCAGGAAATCCCCAAGGGGTGGTACGGGCTGGACATCGGGCCGGCCTCGGTCAAGCTCTTCGGCGAGGCGGTGCAGAACGCGAAGACGATCCTCTGGAACGGCCCGATGGGCATGTTCGAGGTGGACGCCTTCTCCCGCGGGACCTTCTCGCTCGCCCACGCCGTGGCCAACGCCTACGCCCTGACCATCGTCGGCGGCGGCGATACCGCGCTGGCCGTCCACCGGGCCGGCGAGTCGGAGAGCATGTCCTTCATCTCTACCGGCGGCGGCGCCGCGCTGGAGCTCCTGGAGGGCAAGGAGCTGCCCGGCCTTTCCGCGCTTCCGGACCTGGCCCCCTGACCGACGCCCGCTCGCCGCGTCTCCCGCCGGAGGACCCCGTGCGCCGACGCCTGATCGTGGGCAACTGGAAGATGAACAAGACCGCCGGGGAGGCGGGGGCGTTCGTCCGCACACTGGCCCTGTCGGCCGCCGAGGTCGAGCCGATCGAGGTCGTCCTGGCCCCGCCCTTTCCGGCGCTGGCCGCCGTCCGGCAGGCCCTGCCCGAAGGATCGCCCCTGCAGCTCGGTGCGCAGAACCTCTTCTGGGAGGACCAGGGCGCCTACACGGGCGAGGTGTCCGCCCCGATGCTCGTGGACCTGGGCTGCCGCTACGTGATCGTGGGCCACTCCGAGCGCCGGCAGCTGTTCGGCGAGACGGACGAGGCCGTCAACAAGAAGGTCCGGGCTGCGCTGCGGCACGGGCTCACGCCGATCCTCTGCCTCGGAGAGCGGCCGACCGACCGCGAGGCCGGGCGGACGGAGCCGGTGGTCGCCGCCCAATTGCGGCAGGGCTTGGCCGGGCTCTCCAAAGAAGACGCCCGGAAGGTAGTCCTCGCCTATGAGCCGGTGTGGGCGATCGGGACGGGCAAGGCGGCGACGCCGGACCAGGCGGCGGCCGTGCACCGTCTGTGCCGGGCCCTGCTCGCGGAGGGCTGGGGCGCCGAGGCGGCCGAGGCGGTCCGGATCCTCTACGGCGGCAGCGTGACCCCCGACAACATCGCGGGCTTCCTGGCCGCGCCGGCGGTGGACGGCGCGCTCGTCGGAGGGGCTTGTTTGGACGGGCAGTCCTTTGCTAGAATCATCGCCGTTTCGCGGACGGCGGCCCGTTAACCCGATCGGAGACCCGGATGTACACCCTGGCGGTCGTGATCCACGTCATCGTCTGCTTCCTGATGATCGCCTCCATCCTGTTGCAGGCGGGCAAGGGAGCGGAGATCGGGGCCGCCTTCGGCGGCTCCAGCCAGACGGTCTTCGGCAGCCGCGGACCGGGGACGTTCCTGAGCAAGGTGACGGTGGCCGCCGCGATCATCTTCATGCTCACGTCTCTGGGCCTGGCCGTCCTCTCCAAGGAACGGACCTTCTCCTCGACCGTGATCGACCTCAACAAGAAGGACAGCGCCCCCGCCGCCGAAGGGGCGAAGTCCGAGTCCAGCGCGACGCCGACCCCGGCTCCGGCCACGCCGTAGCCCGACGCTCTCCATCGTCAGTTGTCAGCCTCCGGCGAAGCTTTTGCGCGGACACTCCGCCCGCAGCCCTTCGCGCCGGGCCCGCGCTCCTCCCTTTCAACTGATCGCTGAATACGGAGAACTGGCGACGCTGTCTCAGACCCTCGTCATCCAGGCCTGGTGGGCCGTGTCTTCGCCCTGGACGATCTGGAAGAAGGTCTTCTGCAGGGTGATGGTCACCGGGCCCGGCGAGCCCTTGCCGATCACGCGCCCGTCGATCTCCCGCACCGGGGTGATCTCTGCGGCGGTCCCGGTCAGGAACACCTCGTCCGCGACGTAGAGCGCGTCGCGCGTGAAGCGCTCCTCCACCACGGGGATGTTCCGCTCGCGGGCCAGCTCCATCACGGAGTTCCTCGTGATGCCCTCCAGGATCGAGGTCAGCGGCGTCGTGATCAGCCGGCCGCGTCGCACGATGAAGATGTTCTCGCCCGTTCCCTCCGCCACGTAGCCGTCGGGATCGAGCAGGATGCCCTCGTCGTAGCCGTCGGCCTTCGCCTCCTCCTTGGCCAGGATGGAGTTCACGTAGTAGCCGGAGACCTTGGCGCGGGTCATGGTCACGTTGACATGGTGGCGGGTGAAGGAAGACACGCGGGCCTTGATGCCCTTGGCGAGCGCCTCCTCGCCGAGGTAGGTGCCCCAGCGCCAGGCGGCGATCGCGACGCGGACCGGGTTGCCGCCGGGATACACGCCCATCGCCCCGTAGCCGACGTAGACCAGCGGCCGGATGTAGCAGGCGTCGAGCCGATTGACGCGCACCGTCTCGACGATGGCCTCGCTGATCTGCTTCCGGTCGAAGGGAATCTTCAGATTGGTGATGTGTGCCGACTCGAACAAACGGTCCACGTGCTCGGGCAGGCGGAAGATCGCGGAGCCCTGCCTGCCCTTGTAGCAGCGCAGGCCTTCGAAGGCCGCCAGCCCGTAATGGAGCGAGTGGGTCAGGACGTGGACGGTCGCCTCCTCCCACCCGACGAAGGAGCCGTCCATCCAGATCTTCTCGCTCGGCTGGAGCATCGCCCCTCCCCGCGTGCGTGACGGCGCCGCTCCCCGCCGCCCGCGCCGATCGCCACTATAGCAGCGGCCCGAAAGCATCGTCAACCGCCGCAAGGGCGAAGCCGGTGCGGCGCGCGACGGACATGCGTCGGCGCGATGCCTTCAGCGCGCGCCCGGCGCCGTCGGCTCGCCGAGGACACACCAGACGCGCCGCGTCTGCGACTTCTGGTCGGTCACCGCCTCGCCGCTGAAGAAGCTCACGTGCCAGGCGACGATGTCGTCCGTGTCCGACGGCGTCGCCGACCAGTAGACCGCGGAGCGGATGTTGGCGAAGGGATGGCCCTTGGGCAGCGCCGGGTCCCGCTCCTCCGGGTCCACGAGCGTCTTGAGCTCCTCGACCGCCGGCGCCCGCCAGCCCGTGCGCCCGCCGACCGTCTTGGCCCGGCAGCGGGCCAGCGAGGCGCTCCAGACGTCGTGGACCGCGTCCGGCTCCCGTTCCCAGAGCAGGCCGGTCCGGTTGTCCCGGACGGCGGCGCCGTCGAGGACGACCGTGAACCGGTCGGCGGTCTGGAGACCGGCGAGGCAGGGAATCGCCACGAGCAGGACCAGCACCGTCGCGATGGGGCACATCACGGGCCGGCGCGGCTGCGCCCGGCCGCATCGAATCGCCATAGGCACCTCCCTGGAGTCAAGCTGTCGGCCGGCGTCCCTCGCGTCCGGCTTGACAGTCCGAAGACCTCTATGATACATAAGCCCGCCCTGCGCAAGGAGGATCGAGCTATGTACGCCATCGTCGAGACCGGCGGCAAGCAGTATCGCGTCGAGCCCGGTCAGGTGCTCAAGGTCGAAAAGCTGGACGGCGAGGTCGGCGGGACGGTCGAGTTGGGCGAGGTCCTGCTCGTCTCCGGCCAGGGCGGCGTGACGGTCGGCCGCCCGACGGTCGAGCGCGCCAAGGTCACGGCGGAGATCGTCGCCCAGGGCCGGACCCGCTCCATGATGATCTTCAAGAAGAAGCGGCGGAAGAACTACCGGCGGACGAAAGGCCACCGGCAGAGCTTCACCGAACTGCGCATCACCGACATCCTGACGGTCTAACCGAGAAGGGTCCGGGACCATGGCGACCAAAAAAGGCGGCGGCTCCTCACGCAACGGCCGTGACAGCAACCCCCAGTACCTGGGCGTGAAGGCCTACGGCGGCCAGCTCGTCCCGGCTGGCTCCATCATCGTCCGGCAGCGCGGCACGAAGTTCCATCCGGGCTTCAACGTCGGCATCGGCCGCGACCACACCCTCTTCGCGCGGGTATCCGGCATCGTGACCTTCGAGGGGAGCGAGGACCGGCCGAAGGTCAGCGTCTATCCCAAGCAGCCGGCCTGAGCCGCCCCGCCCGACCGTACCGCGTTTCAGTCCTCCGCCCGCAGCACCTTCAGCCGCGGCTCCTTCAGCACATCGGCGAGCGTCTCGGTCAGTCGGTCCGCGTCCTGCTCGCCGAAGGGCAGCGGCGGCTTGATCTTGAGCACGTTGCGGAACGCCCCGTCGGTGCCGATCAGGACGCCCCGTTCCTTCAGCCGCTCCGCGACATAGGCGGCCTCCAACCCGGCTGGTTCCCGCGTCTCCCGGTCCCGGACCAGCTCCACGCCCAAGAACAGCCCCATCCCCCGCACGTCGCCGACCATCGGCCCGACGGCCATCAGCTCCGCGAGCCTGCGCTTCAGATACGAGCCCACCACCAGGGCATGCCGCTGCAGGCCCTCGCGCTCGATCACGTCGAGCACCGCCAGCCCCACCGCGCAGGCCACGGGGCTCCCGCCGAAGGTGTTGAAGTACTCCATGCCGTTGTCGAAGGCGTCGGCGACCTCGGAGGTCGTGACGACCGCGCCCATCGGGTAGCCGTTCCCGATCGGCTTGCCCATCGTCACGATGTCGGGCACCACCCCCTGCGCCTCGAAGCCCCAGAAGTGCGTCCCCACCCGCCCGAAGCCGACCTGGACCTCGTCGGCGATGCAGAGCCCGCCCGCCTGCCGCACGCACCCCATCGCCTCGGCGAGGTAGCCGGGCGGCGGCACGATTTGCCCGGCGCAGCTCGGCAGGGACTCGAACAGAAAGCCCGCGAGTCGCCGGCCCGCCCGCTCGATGCGCTCGATCGCCTCCCGCACATGGGCCGCGTACCGCCGGCCGGCGTCGCGCGGGTCGCGATACGGCCCCCGGTAGCAGTCCGGCAGGGGCACGGTCTGCACCTGGGGGGGAGGTCCGCCGCCGCCTGGCCCCCGGAACTTGTAGGGACTCAGGCCGACGAGCGTCCCCGTGTTCCCGTGGTAGGCGCCCTCCAGGACCAGGAAGTCCGTGCCCTTCGTGCGGGCGCAGGCCAGGCGCAGGGCCAGCTCGTTCGCCTCGCTGCCGGAGTTGACGAGGTAACAGATGCGCAGGGGCGCCGGCAGCGTGGCCGCGAGCCGCTCCGCGTACTCGACCAGTCGGTCGTGCAGGTACCGCGTGTTCGCGTTGAGTTGCGCCATCTGCCGGCGCGCCGCCTCGACGACGGCCGGATGGCCGTGCCCCACGTGCGCGACGTTGTTGGTGGCGTCCAGGAACTGTCGGCCGAGATGGTCATAGAGGTAGGGCCCCGCCCCCCGGACGATCTTCACCGGACGATCGTAGGACACCCGCAGGTTGCTCCCGGTGACCAGGCGCCGCGCGGCCAGGAGCGTCTCGGGGCTCCGGCCACGGTCGGCCGGCGTCAGGCCCGGAACCTGCGCGATCAGGTTCGGGTCGGGACAGAGGCCCAGCCACAGGTCGCGGTCCCGCTCGGGGCAGACGCCGGGGAAGGTGCCCCGGCGATCGAGCAGGTCCACGATGAGCTGCAGGTGCAGATGCGGCGGCCAACCGCCGTTTTCGGCCGTCTCCCCCACCGCGCCCACCCGCTCGCCCCTCGCGATCGCCGCGCCCGGCCGCAGGCGCACGAGGGAGTCCCGGCTCAGATGGCCGTAGAGCGTGAAGAACTCCAGGCCCGGCTCCGGTTCGTGGCGCAGGATGACGGTCGGCCCGTAGTCGCCCGACCCGTCGTTGTCGCCCAGGCTGTGGACCGTTCCGGCCAGCGGCGCGAGGACGGGGCTCCCGGCCGGCAGGTCGAGATCGAGGCCGAGGTGGACCGTGCGCCATTCGTCCACGTCCGTCCCCGGCGGCCGGTAGTCGCCGCCGACGTACATCAGCCGCGGCTCGTCATACCGCCCGATGCCGAGGGTCGCTCCGGCCTCCCGCTTCCGCCGAGCGAGCGCCTCGCCCACCTGTACCGGATCGGTCGGGTCCGCCACCTCCGCCAGGTCCGCGCCGTCCGGCCGCAGGTCGAAGACGACGGCCCGCCCGTGCCCGGCGTCCGGCTCCGTGATCGGGCCGATCGCCGCCCGGTTCGCCGCCAGCCACCGGACGACCGCCGACGCCCGCGGGCTCGGCGTGTACCCGCAGGCCCGGCGCAACGCGGCGACGAAGAGACGCGGGCTGATCCCGTCGAGCCGCGCCAGGGCCTCCCAGGCCGGCCGCTCCGACACGACCAGGTAGGGATTGTCCGGACGGCGCCTCGCCTGCTCCGCCGCCATCGCGACGCTGAGGCCGAGCCTCATGCCGATCAAGACGGGCAGCAGCTCCACCTCGGCTTCGGACAGGGGCAGCAGGCGATGGTAGCCGCCGACGACCTGCGCCGCGGCGAAGAGCGGGTCGGTCTTGTCGAGCAGGGCGTAGGCCGCGCAGACGGCCGGCTCGAACAGCAGGTGGGACTTCACCAGATCGCCGAAGTCGATCAGGCCGGTCGCCTCCCCCCCCAGCCGGTCGAGCCCCGTGACGAGGATGTTGTAGTCGTTCCCGTCGTTGTGAATCAGGCCCCTCGGCAGCCAGGAACGCGCCGGCCGTACCACCGTGTCGAACCGTTCCACCAGGCGTTCCAGGATCGCGCGCCGCGCGGGGTCGGCGATCAGTCCGAGGTTCCGCGCGACCACGGTCCCGGCCCGCGCCAAGTCCCAGTCCAGCTCCCGCGTGAGCGCCGGATGGGCAAAGCCCGCCAGAGCCCGGTCGAGGCGGCCGAACAGGGCGCCGATGCTGCCGAGCAGGTTCGGCCCGTGGGGCGCCGTCTCGACGAGCAGGCGGCCGGGCACCCAGGTCAGCAGGCGGACGAAGTGCCGTGCGCCGGAGGGCCCGGGCACCGACACGACCGGCTCGCCGCTCCGGGCCGGCCTGACCCGCGGACAGCGCAGCGTGGGGTCCTGCCGGGCCAGGTGCGCCAGGGCGGCGTTCTGTGCCTCGAGCACCGAGAGAGATTCGGCCGAGTGGCTGATCTTGAGGACATAGGCGGGACCGGCCTCGGTGTCGAGCCGGAAGTTTTGGTCGCGCTCGCTCGGCAGCGGCGAGGCCGCGGCGGCGACCCCGAAGAGGTCCCGGGCCAGGCCGGTCGCCTCGCTGACGCTGAATCGCGGCGTCGGATCGATGCTCGCCACTTCCCGCCTCCCCGCGGCCGATGGCCGATCATCCCCCAAACCATCGGACCTTCGCAAGGGGCGCGACCGGAGGCGCCGCGCCCCTTGCGCCATCCTGTCAAGCCATTTGGAAATCTTACCCTGGAGTGATTCGTTGCGTCATTTCTCA
>NZ_CEFZDU010000039.1:0-155947 GCF_979578155.1 Candidatus Nitrospira neuquenensis
GTCTTAATCCCTTCTGGTTCAGGTCGAGGTTCCATCACAATGCGACTCCGGAAACTTCCACCAGAGCTACGGTCTTAATCCCTTCTGGTTCAGGTCGAGGTTCCATCCGTCCTCAATGTCTGCATCTTTCAGGTGGTGCGCCTGTCTTAATCCCTTCTGGTTCAGGTCGAGGTTCCATCACTCCGTCCGGACGGGGATAGCCGTATTCCCCGACGGTCTTAATCCCTTCTGGTTCAGGTCGAGGTTCCATCTTGACGCCGCAGGTAAAATCCTGCGGCTCAATAAGGTCGTCTTAATCCCTTCTGGTTCAGGTCGAGGTTCCATCGGTCGCTAAGGAGTGACCTGTAAGACGGTCTAGCCTGTCTTAATCCCTTCTGGTTCAGGTCGAGGTTCCATCCGCCCCCACCCACAAACCTCCGACGTTCCGCCCGGTTCGGCGGCCGGTTGCACGCAACTGACGAAACGTGCCGAGCAACAAACTCCCTCACCCCCCTTCAGGCACTACGCCGCCCTGTTTCCACTCACGCACCCGGTCCCGCAGTTCGGGCAAGTCGGCCGGGCCGACCAAGCGGATGCCCGCCTGCCGAGCCCGGGCTTCCAAGACCGCCGTCGGCCGCCGTGCCGTGAGCAGCCAGATATCCCCGAACAGGCCACGGGTGTCTTTCCCCAGGCTCTCGACTTTGTACGCCAGCTCGTTGTCGTTTCCTCCCCCCTCGATCTTGAGCGTCTTGCACTCGATGAACAGCAGCCGGTTCCGGTGGCAGGCGAGCACATCGAACTCGTTCCGCGCCGCCTCGGCTCCCTCCCACACCCCCTCGACATTGATCCGGACATCGTGCAGACCCTCGTCCCGGACCACGGCGAATGCATACTCCTCCAGCCACCCGCCGCTGAGAACCCGGGCGCACTCGGCATCCGGAAATTCGACCTCGGCCTCACCCTTCCATCGGATCACCCCGGCCCGCTTAAGCGTGCGCAAGGCCTCCGGCCACCAGCGGCCGTGGGGCTTCTTGGAGAACTTCTGACACGGTTTCTCCAATCGCTCGCCCTGCGCATCCAGGGCGGCCCGCGCCAGGGCGTTCAGCGCGCCGATCAACCCGGCCAAGGGCTCGGCACGCTCCGCCAAATACCGGGCCGCGAGTTGCCGCGCCGTCATGCGAGCCAGCCACGCCGCATCCCGCGACGCATCGCCCTGATACCGGAACCCCTGCACGGCCAGATAGCGGGGAACATCGAGCACGTCCGCCATCGGCACCGGCTGGGGATCGGTCGTCCCTCGCTCGTACAGAACTTCGATCTGCGCATGCGCCGTATCCGTATAGATGATCCGCGCGGCCCGGTCCCGGAACGCCTCGATGAAGCCGAGCGTCATGAGTTTCGTGCCGCCCGTCGCGTTGAAGACCACCTCGCCCCCCGCCGAACCACCTTCCAACTCATCGGCCAGTTCCCTGGCATAGTTCCGGATCTCCTCCAGCCGCGCGTCCGGCGCCTCTCCGCGAATCTCCGAGCCGATCCCGTGGTCTCGCAGCACGGCCTGGAGCCGCCGCGCCCTCTCGGCCATCGCCCGCGAGACCACCAGCACCACCCGGTCCGGCCGATCCATCAGGCAGGGAATCACGGTCGGGAGCAACTGCTCAGACACGATCGCGAGATGGACGCGCATGACGCAGATCGGCGTACCGAAGCAGGGGGGTCGCTCCTTTCCCTTGGGCGAGACCCGCGAGTTCACGACGGAGGCGGAACCAGCGCCAACCCCTCCGCCCCAGCCGCCCGGTTGAGTTCCTCGTCGAATCCGAGGAAGGTGAGCTCCTCGGAGGCACGAGCCCGAAGGTGCAGTGCTGCAGCCAAGTAGACCGCATCATGGGCACGCAGCCGATGTCTCTCGGCTAACCGACCGGCAAGCCGGATGACCTGCTCGCTCATGTCCATTACAAGATACCGGTGCCAATCTTGTTCAAAGTCCGCCACCATGGCTCGATACTGTCGACGGACCACCCGCCCGCCGTGAGCCGCGCGCGCGAAGGCAGCCTTGGCTTCCACATAGCCGATGGCGGCAATCCCCACCACGTCGGCGGTGTCGATCCAACGGCGCACCCACGACGAGCCCGCTTCCTCAACATAGAGCTTGACCAGCGCGCTCGTGTCGCAATAAAGGATCATCGGCGATCGGCAATCACCAGGTCCGACACCGAACAACCTGGCAGCACGAGCGGCCGCTTAGCGCCCTTGGGCTTGCCGCCGCCCCATGTGGCCGCGCCTTCGCGCACCAGAGCGCCGACCCCGACCGGGATCTCCCGGCGTGCGGCCGGCACGACCCTGGCGATCACCTGTCCGCGATCCGCCACCTCCAATTCCTCTCCCGCCTTCACCTTTTTTAAGTACCGGCTGAGGTGATCGCGCAATTCCCGCACCCCGACTTGTGCCATGGTTTCTCCCCTTGTGGCGTCATTGTGGCCGGCATGTGGCGACGAGTCAATCCACACCCTGCGCTACCGGTCCCTGGCCGAGCAAGTCGTCATAGATCGCCTTGGCCTGTTTTGCCGAGCCGGATACCTTGCTGTCCCACCAGCCCTTCGCCTTCCAGCGAACGACGATGTCAGCCAGGGCCGCTTGCTTGGTCTGCTCGTCCTCGATGGCTTTCACGGCTTCGGCCAGCGCCTTGCCGCGCATACCGGTCTACGATTCACGAGGAATCGTTGGGACCAGTTCATGTTTTCCGCCATTGCTGCAGCACCTCCCCCAGTTTGCCCTTGCGCAGCTCCTTCGGTAGCGCCTGCTCCAACTGCTGTGCGACATGCTCACGTTCCTCCGGCGTCAGAACCCACGTGTCGTACCTTTTCACAATGGCTTCAAGTGCCGATTTGTCTTGGGCACCTTTGAACATCCGCACTCGCCGGCAGTCAGAGTCTAGTCGCTGCTGCAATTCTCGCGTTCGCTTGTCGCGCGCCGTCTGTTCGGCTCTCGCTTTTTCAGCTTCCTCCTGTTCCTCCCGTTGACGGTCGTACAAGCCTCCCCACTTCTTCTCGCTTATGTCCATAGCCCTGAGACGGCCGTAGCCCACAGCGGTCTTCGCGCCGATGCCATACGTTTCCAAGCCCGCTTTGAGGCAAACCCTGGCGCGCTCAAGTTGAGCCCGGTGTTGCTCATGCGCTATGAGAGTGAATCGGAACCGTGTGCCAGGAGCGACCGTCCAGAAGAGAATCGGGATAGGGTTCTGGCATTCGGTCGGGCCGATGGGGGAGCCGTTCGGCCCATTCTTCTGAGCGTAGTAGTCGGGATAATGGGGATTCATGATGTCGAGTTGCAAGGCCAGACCGTCTGGAAGCGGCAGCGCATCGAGAAACCGCACGGTCCCCATGGCATCTTGCGAGCCGAAGTGTTCAACAGTCGCGGGCCAGTGAGGATTGGTGTGGTCGCCGCTGAGGAGCGGTTCTTGCCGGGGTTTCCGTTTCCCATCCTCATCATCCTCATCAAGGATTTCTTCCCCTGTCCACAACGACCTGAGAAGCTGGCGCTGAGCCCGCAGTTCATCCTCCGAGGAGAATCGATTGATCTCTTCTACTTCAAACGCGAAGCGGCACAGTCCCTTGACAGATGTTGCCGGAAGATACGGCACCCCCAGCGTCCAATGAAACGTCAATCCGACCTCGGAAGGATGGGCCCCACCGATGCCAATGACGAGCGGGCTCGTGACGTCAGCCTCGAATTGAATGGCCAGTTCCTTGCGGCGAGCAGCAGCTTTGGCATAGGCTGCTTGCCGTTCGAGTGCACGCTCCAGCACCGGTCGTTGATGCCCAACCCAGTGTTGGAACGCCTTCGTCATCGCCTGATACTCTGCCTTGCCGAACTTCAAGTCTTGTCCGTCCACGGCAAATGCCGCCCATTTATTGAAGCGCAACCCAAAGTTGTAGGGTACGGCCTGCGCCTGGAGGACGGCTGCTACTGCTTCGTTCATTTCGCGATACAGCGCGCGCACGATGGATGTCACCCCCACAACCCGGCGTCGGCATACCGCTTGAGCCACGCCAAGACTTCCAATGCTTCCTGCTGGGCGCGCAGATAATCGTTGAGGCCCAGGCTGTTCAGGCCTTTGATGAGTTCGCCTTGCGTTGGATCGGATCTCAAACCGGGCAGAATGCCTTCTCTCACGACCCAGGCCAGTACAGCCTTGGCAACTTCCTTGTGGTCGTCTTTCCCTAGCATAAACGCCAAGGCTGCGCCTAGGCCGTTTTGCAGGATCATGGCCGGCGCGCCCTTGACCTTGTCTCGAAACCCGTTCCGCGTGGCGGCCGAGAGAGTCCGTATATGTTCCAGGGCGAACGCAGCCCGTCGTTGGCTCATGCGAGTCACGGTCGCTTCTGCCGGCATGCTCGTCCTCACGTTCCTGTCCCGTTCAACCAGGACATCTCGAAAATTCCTCGTCCCAGCGTCTCATCGCCGCCCATCTGGATGTAGCCGGCTTTCTTGAGACCATCGAGCTTCTGCAAGACCTCGCTCACGCTCAAGCCGTTGCCGTTGGCCTTTCGCTCTCCGGTGGCGAAGACCACCGTGTACATGAGCGTCTCAGGGGGCAGGACTTCCTGGTACCAGAGGTTGCCCCCATCGTCCGTCGTCTTGTTCGGCCCCAGAGCAATGCGGGGCTGAACCTCCGTGGCGTTCTCCGCCAGAAACTGAAAATGCTGGTCCGAGACGAGGAACCAGCGTGTCTTGATCTCGTCCCAAAGCGGGCCAGCCGCATGCCTCAGGAATGTTTCCCCGTTCGCGCCGTTGCTCAGAGACCCTGTGGAAAGGGTAAGGTCTTCGAGTACGATGGTGCTGGCACCGGGCGCAAATCCAAGAGCTTTGTCACCTGGCTGCTCGATCGTCGGCACACCCCCATTCTGGCCGAGGTGTCCGATCAAGGCGAGGTCCCGGACCACTCGGTTCAACAAAGCCGGACATCCGACCCACACGAACGGGGCGAGGCTGCTTCGGACCGGCAAGGCCAACAGCCGGGCGTCCGTAAAACTCAACGCCCCTGGCTGGGTGCCCCCTTCAGCTCCAGCGCTTGCTTTCCCGAACAGCGCCTGCACATCGGCGCTTTCGCTTCCCCAGAGGGTTTCGGCTAAATCCCGAAACGCGCCTTTGACACCAGAGGATTGAATGACCGGCCAATTCGTGTGTTTCTCCCGCTGGATGGGCAGATCAATGGCGCCCGTGCTTGATCCAGCTCCAGCATGGCATGGGGTCAAGCCATAGAGCGTGATCCATCGTGCATGAGTCGTCAAAAACATCGTTGTACTCCCTTACCCTGAGACTTGAAACGATTGACCCATCGGCTGGAATTCGGCAGTCTCTTGGCGTTCGAGTTTGGCGCGGATTGCCTCGAACCGGCGGACGGTCTCCTGCGGGTACAACCGCTCTCCGCAATGGAGACAGACGTCGGCTTGGACACGCAGCACGGCGGTATGCAGTCCCCCTCGGACGATCTTCTCGACCTCTTTTTCGATGAGGTCACCTCCGCAGACCGGACATTTCTCGAACGGTTTCATGAGTTCTTCCTCCTTGTTCGCCACTCGATCCAGCGTTCAGGATCAGGCCGATAGACCGTAATCAGGACCGCCCAGCCGGATTCCTGGTTGTATGCCCAGACGCTATGCACCGGGTCGCCCTGAAACGTCTGCCCGTAGAGCAGACAACTCGGGTACGGCTTGCTCTCCGGGTAATCTTCGATAATTTCTCCGTGGAACACCGAATAATAAATTTCGTCGAATGTCAGCCGATCCGCCTCGGCTTCTTCATCGGCATGGTCAGTGATCTTGAGTCGACCTGCTTGAATGGCCTCGAGTATGAACCTCAACTCCATGATGTCGCTACACCCACAGCAGCCCTTGCCGTTCCGCGAGCTGAATGCGCTGCGTAGTCGGCGGCTCAACGGGATACAAGACCGTTCCAGCCGGAAACCACGATTGCAGGGGCTTGTGCTCCCGCTTGGCCAGATCCCATCCGCCGACTTTGCGGAACTTTTCCGCGACCCAGGAGCGGAGGGGAACCGCCGCGCCGTCCAATCGGAGCGTGCGGTTCCCCTGATCGACCTTCTCGGCGGGAAACGGCACGACGGCCACCCAGCGTGAACCCGATTCCGCTCGTGGCACCGCCACGGGCTCGCGCTCGCGGTAGTACACCAGCCGTTGTTCTCCACCCCATTGTAGGAGACCTGAACCGGGCAACACGGACGCGGGAACACCGTCGAGTCCAAACACCATCGTCACGCCGGAACGAAGCCGGATGTGGCTGGTGCTGTACAGATGACCTTCCTTGGCGCGCCGACCGTCCAGCGCGAGTCCGACGCGGGATTCCGTGTCAAACACCGCGTCCGGATCGACGAGGCCCGTTGGAATATCGCCTCGATCACCCGCGGCGAGGCCGTCAGCCGTCACCCATCCTCGAACCGCACCGTCTTTGCCGACCTCGTTCCGCAACCACGGGAGACTGATCGAACCAGCAACATGGCGGATTCCCCAGCGATCGGCCACGTCACAATCTACCGGCGTGAGACGAACCACACGTCCGGTCGTATCGCGCCGCCAGTCAGCCGGCACCGGATAGAGGGGCACGCCACCATAGGCAAAGAGCGGGCCAAAGAGGCTGAACGTTGCCGGTGGTGCCGGGTCCGCGCCGATCGTTTTCCGCACTTCCTCGGAGAGTCGGCTTTGCCATCCTGGAGCGAACGTGACCCCGGCCCGGGACAGCGCGGCGGTCCGCACCGCACCGATCAAAGTCTGCGGCAGGGGAGGAAACTCCAGTGACTGCACATGGGTTTCCCCCGGTTCCATCGGTTCGGCTCCACGGAAAAACAGGGTGTCGAGAGGATCGATCTCAAACCACCGCATCGGCATGTTCTTTCTTCTGCTTCGCCAGCACTTCTCCCAAAAATCTGGCGATCAACAAGGGATCGGTCCAGCGCTTGCCTCGATGAACATTCGTCTGAGGGCGCAGCAATCGCGCCACCTTCGTCGCCAGCTCTTCGCGCATCTCTTTCTGCTTCTCACCGGAGAGGCCAGATTTGTCCAGCACCCGTTCAAGCATCCGCTCCAATGCCGGACCCGGTTCTTCGGTCAACGGCTTGAGTCCAGGCTCCATGGCCTCGACGTGATAGGCCAGTCCACGAGAAAGGTCCTGCCCGCCCTTCTCGAAGGCGTCGGCCACGTCATCAAGAATGTCCAGAAGGTCATTGTCCCACTTTGCGCCGAAGAGAGCCGGCCCACCGCCGCGCTTATACAGTCCGATTGCAAAGGCGCCTCGTCCGCAACGTTTCTTTGCCATGTCGTCCAACAAGCGATGCGCCTCGCGGAGCGCCCACTTGAAGGGCGCCTTGTGGTGCACGATGGCGATGCCGGCCGAAATCGTCGCGTTCGGCCCCATGTGGATCACCAGGCGGCCAGGTCTATCGGAAACATAGGCCAGACTTTCAGCCATGAGGCGCCCCTGACGCGCCAGGTCCGGCGCTAAAGAGACGTAACTCCACTGATACGCCTGAGCCAACTCCCGAGCCGCCTTCACCACCGACCGAACCGGCAGTAACGCCAGCACGTCATCGCCACCAGCATAGATCAATTCCCCTCCGTGCTTCTCGATCACCTGCGGCACCGTGACGGTCGAAAAATACCCCAAAGCTTCGCTGATGGCTGCATGACGAGCAGGAGTGAGCAGGCGTTCCCCAGACAAGAGCTGCCGCCAAATACCGGCCACTTTATGGTTCAGTCGATCTTCCCTGTCGGCACCTGTGATTCGCTTCACCAACGGAGGTGCCAGCACCTCTTGCCACGTGAAGCCACGCGGCGCCCCCGCCACGATTTTGCCCATCTCATCGCCGTCCATCAGGAGGATGGCGTAATATCCACCCTCAGGCTCATCCGCCGATGGATCGAAATCTTCTTCCTCTCGTCGCCCCCCAGCCAGTTCCGTGGTGGATTTGAAACTGTCTGGTCGGTCAAAGACCGCGCTCAAGAGGTGGTCATCCTTCCTCTTGAACACAAGGCTTGTCAGCCGCTTGGTCAGGCACAAGGCGCACAGACGCTCCTTTTCGGCTCGCCTGAATAGAGCCTGATCGTCACCCCAAGCCTGGGCGATCTTTTTCCAGAACTCGCGTACCGCCTCGCGTCCGTCGCCGATCTCCGGATCGTGAAGCTGCTGAAACTCCACGCACTGGATGCACTTCTCACCCAGCTCCTGACGGCCATCAGGCCTACGGACAAGCTTCGCCGCCGCATAGACGCCTTGGACGCCTTGATGGGCCAGTCCGTAGAGTAGCCCTTGGGGATGCACGTGATCCTGATTGATCTCGTGAAACTTCTCCATGACTCCACAATAGCGAGTGACCTCGCTGCTTGAGAACCACTCCCTCAACGAAGCTTCCGCCGCATGATCCTTATCAATCAATGGAAAACTTGCCCAAGTGATCTGCCAGTAGGATTCGCACTGGCGTGTCCACAATTGCCGGAACCTCTGCGAATCGTGAACAGCCACCCGGTGAATGACCGCCTCGTGCACCGACCGCCAGATGTCAGCCCATGACTCTTTGATGGCCCGCTCGATGTTCTTGGCGATGGCCTCTTCCTGCCCCGCCGGAACCAGCACGACGGCTTTGTTGGGAAATGACGGGCATTGAAGCGATCCGGTCTCCACCCATTGCTCAGGAATATCGTGACTTCGCTTCAAATGCTCGGCGACCAACGGCTGATCCACGAGTGATGGGTACAGCACATGGTCCGGCCCCAGCTCGTGCATCACCCATTTCAATCCGGCAAACATGAGATAGGAGAGGATCACTGAGCCGGTCCAGAGGTCACGCGCCTTTCTGGCTTTTTCGATATAGTCCTGCACCGGGGCGAGGCCCCAAACCAGTAAGGCGGGCGCAATGCCCCCTTGCGGGTCCTTGCACGAGGCCAGAGCCGCCGTAAGCGCACAGTGCTGCCAGATCGAATGGTCCGGCATGCGTGTGTCGGCGGGCAGGCGGTACCACAAGCCGCCCAGTGCTGGCTCGCACATGGCCAGGCGTTGGCGCAAGGCTAGGTGAAGGTACAGGAACTTCCGCCGTGCCGCATCGGCTGGAGAGAGCTGCTCCAGCCTCAGATGGCGAAGATCGTCCCGAACCAAGGTGGCCACGCGATCGGCCAGGTCATCGGCGGAGACGCCGGTGAGCGACGGGGGCCTAAGCGCATCGCCACCGAGCGGATGGGTGATGCCGCCATCTCGAAAGTCCACGCTCCCGCCCTGCTGGTGGCTCGGTAAGACGGCGCGATCTGCACTGGCCGCGTACCAGTCGGCGACTTGGCTCTGATCCGCCCTGGTTTCGAGTTGAAATGCTTCAAGGACTCGATCCGCGAGCCGCTCGTGCTCCTGAATCGACAGCGCCTTGAACGGCGGATCGTGCAGGTAGTTAAGGATCTTCGTTTCCCAGTAGTGTGCGTTAGGCATTGCGAAACCTGTAGCTTAAGGCAGTGTCATCCGATCCATTCTCGAATCGAGTTCCTGATGCACCTCGCTCCAGACGTCCTTGTCTGCTGGTACGTCATGCGGAATACCAAACTGATACGGAAGATGAAGGATGTAGCCCTGATGCGTGCCATTCACCCGTTTAACCATAAGACGCAGCGGCGACGCATGACGTTTCCACTCATTGCTTTCCCAGGAAGGCACTTCATGATCCGTCACCGGATACCCCAGAACATGGCGTTTGTCTGGTCGCGACCGAAGCGGCAAGGACTTCCGAACTTGTCGATAGATCTCTGCCAGCTCGCATAAAGGCTCTACCCAATCATCTTTGCCACTACCGGTGAGTTTCCACCAGAGCGGACGATGGTCTTCGTCGAGGGCTAATCCTGACGGGTAAGTCCTGTCGAAGAATCCCGTCCAAAGCCGCCACACCACCTGAATTTCACTCAAAGCTGGAAGAGAGATGTTGTTCGGCCTCAGAAGAAGGCTTCCCCATCCGTTACTACAACGTCCGCCAATCGTGCCGAATTGGTCGATTGCTAAAAGCACACGGAGAAGGGTCGTTCGTTGAGACGAGGGGATGCCGAGGCGCACCAGGACTCGTGCTCCAACGTTGATCGCCTTGATCGGCACGGCTATAGTTTCGCCCGCGCGCTCCTCGTGCCGCACGGGCCTCAGCACTCTGTCCTCCTCTAGGCAAAAAGGCTTGACCCGGCCAAAGCCAATATAGGCCAGGGGGTGAGCCGGGCCAGCTCGATGCCGGCCACGGGGCAGAGCATCAACCTCAATGTTCTGGTTATTTTGACTCTCAATCGTGATCTGCACCTGACTCTGCCCCGCCTCGACCGCTGAACCGAACAAGGCGCTCTCGGCCTTGAATAAGTCTGACACCGTTTCGTATCGATGCCCCTCCACCACACGCCACCAATAGCGGAACAAGGCCTTGAACGGCGCCGCACGCAATTCGCTTTTCTGCTCCCAATTTCCTAAGAACGCCGGGGTGACAAACTCCAGTGTTAGTTCCAGCCGCTCCCGCTTGTACCAACGAGCAATCGAGACCGCCATGGTTTACCTCCCCCATTCCGCAAACTTACCGAGATCGTGCAACAAGGCGGCGATCGCCACACGGCAGCTTGCATCAAGAAGTTGGCTCATCGCGAGATTCTCCCGATCGCGTGGTTGACTAGCACAACATCCAACGGTGTGCGCCACCGGGTCCCTGACGGAGCAGGTCGGCGTCGATGGCCTTGGCCTTCTTGGTGGCGCCGCCAGTTGGCTGCTCCCACCAGCCTTTGGCCTTCCACCGCGCAGCGATGTGGGCCAACACTTGGCCGTGAACGGTCATTGCCCGTCGCCCTTGTTCAGCGACGCGAGGCCTACGAGCGTCCGCAAATTGCCCTCAACCTTTATCACAACAGGAATGCCCTCCAGTTGCCCTTTTTTCTTCAACCGTCGGCGCTGTTCCTCAGACAAGGAAGCCAGAAAGGCCGATGCCGCTGGCCCGCGCGCTTCCGCTTTATTTCTCCCTGCCTGAGCTGTCACGATGCCACCACCGCCTTTGTCCTGGGTGATGATCGCTGAGTGCCACACCTCTTCGTGTGAAGTTCCTCGCGGCACGTGCGGAGCCTGCCTCCCTCTCGGGGTGGCCACGGCAGCTGGATCCATTGCCTCACTCTTTCCTGTCGGCTTGGCAGCCCCACAATCTCCATCGCAAGGCGACTTCATCGCTCCATAGCCCACCGCCGTCTTGGCGCCGAAGCCGAGCCAGGTGAAGGCATGTTTGAACGCCGCTTCGAGTAACGTCTTCCAGTGGGTCTCGCCTTCAGCGAGGAGGTCGGGCGCACCCGGTTGCTTGTTATCCGTCAGCCGCTTCAGGTGCGCCACATCGCAGACCACGTGGAAGATGAACTGTGAACGGGGCGGCACGGTGAGGAAGCTGATCGGGTTGGGCTGGCCGGAGTCGTGGGGTGGCACTTCGATCGGTTTGCCATTGCGATCGGTTTTCCATTGGTAATAGTGGCTCTGATGCGGGGTCATGATCTCGACCAGGAGGTGGTCGTCCTCAATCTGCGGGATCACATCCCAGAAGCTGAGCGCGCCCCGCACATGGTCTTTGTCCCCGGCTTCAGTCTCGCGCCCGAAGAGGACATCGAGGAGGGACAATCGAATCGTGGTGTCTCGATCAATCTGTATGGAATACGGCTTCTCCTCGCTCCAGCCTTGCTGGTCCGCCCACTGGCCGCTCGCGAGTTCCTTAGCCGCCTGGCGCAGCACGCCTTTGACCCCACTCCCCGGCAGATAGGGCAGCCCGTAGGGATTCAAGAACGCAAAGCCGTTCTCCAGCGGATGTTCGTTGCCGAGACCGGTGGTGAAGGGGGCGACGGCGCGGGCGGAGAGACGGAGCTTGGCGGAATCAGGCCCGGTCGTGGAAAAGGAATGAGACTCACGATCAATCAGCGCCTTCATCCTGACCCTGTCGGATTGATTGAGAGCTACAATGCCGTTCCAAGCCTTGCGCGCAGCAAAATCGTTCTTTTCCCAAAGACCAGGAAGTGGCCGAGATTGGCGCTGACGCAACGTCCTGATCGCAGCGTCCATCCCCTGGCTCTGAAGCAGGGCAGCTACTTCCCTCCCCTCAGGGCTCTTGGCTTCCCCACGCTTTCTGACCTCCTGTTCCTGGTCTGCTCGATCCGTCCAAATCGGCAGGTACATCCCAAACCGCAAGGCCGGCGAGGCGTCTCTGAAATCTTTGCCTAGATACGAAGGCACAGCGGCGATCGGCATAGCGTGCTCCTCAACAATGTGCTACAGTGGCCGGCACGAGCATCAAGAGGTGCCTCATGGCCACGGATCTGACCATTCCACTCGATGACGAACTCGATGCCGAATTAAACCGGCTGGCGCAACTGACCCAGCGCAGCAAGAGCGATCTGGCACGCGAGATGGTGCGCCGGGGCGCGGAGTTGGAAGCGCTCCGCCTGGCCCGCCGGCGCCTGACGCCCTTTGCCGAGCGGGCGGGCTATCTGACCGACGAAGACTTCTGGCGCGCGTTTTCGTGAGGGTGTTCCTCGATACCAACGTGCTGCTCAGCGGCCTGTTCGGGACAGGGTTGTGCGCTCGCTTGCTCGACACCTTGGTGCTGACCGGCCACACCCTCGTCATCGGCGAACCCGTCTTAGCCGAGTTCACGCGCATCGCTCGTGAGAAATTCGAGGTTCCTGAGGACGAGCTGACCCTGGCGCTTGACTGGCTACGCCGACATGAGGTGGTCGGCAACCGCTCGTCCTGGCCCCTCCCGGATATCCCCGATCCCGACGACCGTCCCATCATCGCCTGTGCCTTGGCTGCGCAAGCCCACCTGTTCATCACCGGCGACCAGGCGCTGCTCGACCTCGATACCGTCCAGGGCTTGCGCCTCGTCAACCCACGGGTGGTCTATGAGCGCATGCAGTCCATCGTAGAGTAACCAGCCTCTGCCTACCTGTCCGACAAGCGCGCCGAGGCCATCTGGCGCAACCACTTGAGCCAGGCGAAGGCTTCCGCGGTGATGGCTTGGTAGGTTCGCGGATCGGCGTTCATCAGCGACGTCATGAATATTTCGAAGCCGGGATCGCGAGCCACGCCGTTGAACCGCTTGTTGAGCCAGGCGCGCAAATCGGTTGCGACTGTTTCTTGCGCCCCCTCTTTCTCATGACAGAACGCCAACACCTGCATAAGCCCGCTGTTCATGATGAGGGCCGGCAGCCCCTTAGCGAAGTTGGCATGCTCTTTCGTATAGCGCTCGCAACATCGCCACGCATCCTGCGCGCGTTGTTGCTCCAGAGTGAGTCGTGCCGGCTGTTTCGTTTCGGTGGCGGCGGCCATTTAGTTCCCTCCCACGACGGTGGCGACGATCAGCCCACGACCGGTGGTCGCGTCGCCGCCGATTTGTAAGAGCTGCCCGTTGATCACGGTGGTGATTTTTGCCAGCACCTCGGTTGCTGGCATCTCCCCGTTCGCGCCCTTGCCAGTTCTGGTGTCGCTCGCCAGGACCGGCACGATGAGGAGCGACTCGGGCGGTAGATTTTCCGTGTAGAAGAGCCCGCCGTCGGCCGCCGTGCCAGTGACATCATCGATCCGCACGTGTGGTTCGACCAGGGTGGCATGTTGGACAAAATAGGCGAAGTCGGTATCGGACAGGACGATGAGGTCAGTCGCGAGTTTGTCGCGAAAGAAACCATAGCCGTTCCCTTGGGGAATCGCCTTGGCAGCGAGGTCGGCCGCCAGTGTTTTGAGCGCGGCGTGCTCTTTGTCTTTTGCCGTGTACTCGAAGGCTTCCAGGTGCAAGACGTCGGTCTGCCGACCGTTGATCTGGCGTTGCGAGAGCAGAGCGGGATTGGCGACGAGACACTCGCCCTCGCCCACGGCAGGCACGTCGGCCCAGGTGACCGAGACGCCGACGGCCTCCATCAGGCGACGGGCGCGGGCCAGGGCCAGCGGACAGGTGGCATAGACGTAGCCGCCCTTGAGCGAGCGCACCGGAAAGGCGACGAGCTGCGCGTCGCCAAAGCTCACAGCACCGGCATAGAGATCCTGGCTCCCGGATTCCGGCCCGAATAAGGCATTGATCAGGGTTTCGTCCCCACCAATCGCCTTAAACCCATGCCGCACCGCGCCCTTAATACCGGAGCCGGCAACGCACGGATGCCCCGTATGGCGCTCGCGCTGGATGGGGTTGTCAATGACACCGATGGCTTGGCCCGCGCCCATGTGGACAGGGCTTACGGCATACAAAAAGACGACTGCGCGTTTTTCAAACATGAGCACTCTCCTTTGCTGACGGAACGGCAATGGGAACCGATATCCTGGTGATCGTGTCTTGCAGGGAGGCCGGCGCCTCAGCCCAGACGACGAGATCCACGCGGAACGGCAGGTCACTTTCGTCAAAGCCCTCCAGGACGGCGCTTCGGACCAAATCGGGCACGCACTGCTCCCCCATCACCACGAGATCGAGATCGGAAAAGGGTTTGGCCGGGCCGTGGGCGCGCGAGCCGAAACGGATCAGGGCTCTGTCGCTCATCGTGTCCAACTCGGTCGCGCCCGGCAGATCCATCTCCAGGCGGCGCTTGAGCATTTTCCAGCAGAGCTCGAAGGTGAACTCGAAGCGCTGGATGCAGGCATCGCGCAGTTCTTCATCGCTCGGAGCTTTGGCCGACCGAGCCAGGGCGCGATCCAGCGCGGCAAGCGCCCTTTCCAATGAGGTGAGGTCCAAGATCATGATGTGCTCCCTTTCGGCCAGGCGGCAAAGATCGCCCGATTGAAACCCTCGGCGTGGCGGGCGGCGTCTTCGCAGGGCTCGCTCCATAAGCCTCGCTCCACGAGGGTCTGCAGCTCCTCCGGTGTGGCGTCCAAATCGTCCAGCCAGTAGACGGTGCCCGTCGGAGCGGCGCGCTTGGCCGGTTTCGGTTGCCACTTTGCAAGGTCCCAGCCCGAGACGACTTCCGCCCGCGGGACCGCCGCACAGACCAGCCGGCCTCGGACACCGTGCAGATCGAAGCGGATCGGACCGGCGCCATTGGGGACGCAGCCCGTGGGGAGCCAGCCGCCTGAGAAGATGCCGGGGCTCGTCAGGATCAGCCGACAGCGGCGGCTCTGGAGAATCTGATTCACTACGTCGGGTGTGCCAACGTTCGCGGAGATCACGGTCGCTCGGGCCGCTCGACCATCGCCGCCGAACCGGAGCATCAGCTCTTGCGGGAGAGTCGCCCCTTCGATTTGAGCCAGAAAGCCAATGTCGTAGTCATGTGCCTTGTCGTGATGCCGCTTCCGCATCGCCACGGCCTGCACCGTGAAGAGCTTGCCCTCCGCCGCGCTCCGCTTCGTTCGATCGAGCCCCACGCCCACGCGGGTATCGAGCCCCCAGAGATCGCCGGTCTTCACCAGCATGGTGTTCGGGTCGATTGGATCGCCTCGAAGATGGGCACGCCAGCCGGCAGGCGTGAGCCAATAGCCGCTCTCGGGCTTGGTGCGTTCGCGTTCGGGGAGTACAGCATGACGCACCGTCGCAGCCGAGGACTGGATGCCGTGCAGCAGTGCCTGCGGCTGCATGGGAACGCATTCGACTGTGCCGTCATCGTGACGCCGGATGACCAGATCAGCGGGCGGCGCATAGAGCGGCTCGACCTGACCATCGGCCCAGCGTCGTGCGAGGCGGAACTCCGTTATCCGAAATGGGCCGGGGTCGGCCGGTGTGCCGAGTTCCGGGTCGGATACCCGGCCGGCTGCGAATGCCTGAATGTCCACTCTCTTGTGAGCCAGCAGCGCCGAGCGGATGGCGCCCGCCGCCACGGAGGGCCAGGGCGGGACCAGCGACTCGCCATAACTCCCGGGATCGCCGAAGAGCTTGTTGCCGCGCAGGAACAGCACATCGAGCGGCTCGATGAAGAGTGTCTGTCTGGTTGCCGTGGCGATCATCGCCTCTCCTCGGCTCCCCGTGAGCGGCCTGCGGTTGCCGTGACGGGTGCCACCTCGTTCAGCCCAGCCCGCGCTTCGCGGGCCAGGAACTCCGCCACCCCCATGAATCGCGAGAGCCAGTCGAGCCGTGCCTTCTCTTGTTCGTTGCAGGCCAGTTCCGTAATTCGTCGGCACAACTCTGGGCCGTTGCGCTTCTGCCAGGCTTCATCGCGGAAGGTTTGCCGTTTGAATTGATAGGCCAGCAGGCTTCCGAGCATGTCGGAAGGCGCATCGGACGGCAGGTCTTTGAGCCACACGAGGCTGTTGTACACCGCGCGGCGGGAGACGGCCGGGTCGGCCAGGAAGTCCCGCAAGCCCAGCAACACGTCCAGCGGCTCGCCCCATTTCGCGGTGACGGATTGCGTCCCGCCCGACCGTTTGATCACGGTGATCGAGAAGGCATCGCGCCCGCCCTCCGTTTTTGCCCGCTTCTCGGCCGCGCGCAATTCGCGCAACACCATGGCGAGTGGTGCCTGATGATGGGCGATGACCGCCCCGCACGAGGCGGTGGCGCTGGTGCCCATCATCCGCATGAGCCGTCCCTTGAGATAGGCATAGCCCCCTTTGCACACAAGCTCTGCCGAACGGCGACGCACATCTCTCCAGTCCAGAGCAGCCTGCTGAGGGTCGTCACCGCTATACGCGGAGCGCAGTCGCCGCATCGCCGAGAGCACATCGGCCACGGGCAGCATGGCCAGCACATCATCACCCCCCGCATAGAGAACCCGGCCGAGATGTTCGCCTTCGACGACTTCCGGGACCACGTGAAGGGCGAAGTCGTTCAAGGCTCCGGAGATGGCAAGATGCCGATTGGGGGACAACGCTCGCTGTTGCTGGCCATAACCCTTCAGACTGTCATTGTTTCGGGCGCGCTGCTCGAACTCCCGTTGCACCTGCGGGTGAAAGCTCTCCTGATAGGTGATCGCATAAACCGGATCACCTGAAAGGATGCGGCCCATGTGGTCGCCATCCATGAGCAGGAGAGCATAGTAGGTTTCGAGGCGGACCTCCTCTCGCCCTGCATCTGCCGCGGCAAAAGCATTTTTTATCAGCTCTTCCGTCTCGCGTATTTCAAGTTCGTTGTCACTCTCGCGCGCCGCATCGAGCAAGGCAGGCAGCCGCTTGGCGAATTCAAAAACGTCGCGCCAGCCATGTTTCCGTGCAAGCTTCCGGGGTAACGGGACCGAGTCGACAGCGGCCAGACGATTTCGCAGCGCTTCGTTCATTGGCGCCCCCGCATCGAGCCACCGGTCAAGCTGGTACGCCAGCGCCATGGTATGCGTGGAGACGACAAAGCGCGGGACTCCACCTGGCTGCTGACCAGTGGCGTGCGCCACCTCCTCGGCGAAGAGGGAGGGCCACAGGCGCTTGATGGCCGACAGGGCCCCGAGGTGCTCGCCCTTCTTCGCCCAGGCCGGCTTGGTAGCGGCCACTCTGCTCCAGAGCGTGTCGGTGCGTTGACCCGGTGGGAGCGTCAAGTATGTCGGGTCATGCGAGAGCCATTCCACCTCGCCAGAGAGCGAATCGCGCCAGCCGGTCTGTTCCTGTTGTGCGAAGGCTCGTGCGCTCTTGGCCGCAGCCAGGACGCGCTCGGCCAGATCGTACACCGCCGGGTACAACACGCCGGGTTTAGGCGAAAAGAACGTGGTCCCATCGGCTAACTGTGCTTCCTTCTGCAACACCTTCCATGCCGGAGTGTCCAGAAAACCACAGGCTTGGCCTGCGGCTACGCCGAAAAAGGGGGCCATGGCTTCGGACAACTGGGTTACGTCGAGATCTTTCTGTTTCAATTCGTCGCGCGGCCGGATCAGCGAAAAGGGCACCGTCGCCCAATGGACCTCGGGAAAGCTCTGAAGTTGCTCGCGCATTTGCCCGTGGCAGTGCATGTCCGTCCCGTCGGCCAATCTGGTTGCGTCTAGCAGGCGCTCCACGACAGTCTTGCCAAGATCTTGGAGCCACGCGCGCACCCGGGTTTCGACCGCCCGTGCGATCTCGCGTGCCCGCGAAGCCGGCGCGACTGCGACAAAGCGGTTGGGAAGGGCGGCGGCAAACAGAGGATTGGCATCCGTCGTCCTTTCCGTCCAGGCGTGACCTTCGAACCATTCTCGAGGAAGCCTCATCTCGTCGCGCAGCCAGACATCGACCTGAGGCACGCCACGCAGCCGCGGAAACAGGATTGCATCTGGACCAAGCTGTTCGCACACGACTTTCATCGCTTCCCAGGACAGCTGCGCGAGGAGGTGCGAACCGGCCCACAGATCTTCTGTCTTGCGGGCTGCGGCGATGAAGGACTGCACAGGACCAATCGAGAGCGCTAGCAGAGCTGCCTCTCCATGCGGATCGGCGGCAAAAGCGCCGGCGAACGCCGAGGTGAGATCGAGGTGATCCCAGATCGAATGGTCCGGCACGCGGGTATCAGCAGGCAGCAAGGGCCACAGATGGCCCAGTTTCGCGTTGTCCTCATCTTCGTGCAGCTCGGGCCCAAAGCGCCAGAAGGCGAGCAGCGTGCGCTGCCAATCCACGACCTCGCCGTCTTTCACGATCAACCGGGAGAAATGGTCGAAGCTCCGCGTCTTGATATCCCTGATGTCGGTGTCGCCGAGATGACCGAGATCGAATGGTTTGCCAGTTAGCGGATGAATCAACACAGGCTGTTCCGTCCAGCGCACGCGCGCCCAATCCTTAACCTTCGCGGTGACGCCCTCGCCCGTCCTTGCCGGGACCGTATCCACCGGCCACTGTGGCCGATCGGCCCCGGCCGCCCACCAATCAGCGCGTTTCACGGCCTTGTACATCGTGATCGGTATCCCGTTTTTGAAGAGCACCGTATCGAGCACCTGAGCATTATCCGGATCGAGCCACTCCTTGACTGGCAGGTCGTGGAAGCCCAAATCCCGATGCAACGCGCGGCTCGTGCCGCCCTCGTGACCTTCCGGGTCCCGGAGCAGCACGAGCGCTTTCTCCGCCGGATCGTGCAGACGGGCATGGAGTTTGGTTTGCCACAATGTGTCGTGACTCATGTCCTACTCCGAGATTCGTGTCAGCATAACCATGTCGAGTTGCGGCTTCAGTCTCAGCCGTCTGGCTTCATCCTCGACACTGCTATAGCTTCGGCCATTCGCGGGTTTGCAGAGCTCATCGAGCAAGCAATGCACCGTTTGCCACGTGCGCTCGATTGCGGCACGGGCCGGATTAAATTCTCTCGGTGGCAGACAGGGCATGTGAAAGATCACCCCGACCAGCTTCCCATCCTCGGTCTGTCGCATTTTGAACCGCAGGCTGTTCGGAAGACGGGCGTTCCGATCAAAAGCCCGCGTCGTGTGTCGGGTAATGGGATAAGCGAGCCAGTGCCGTTCCAATGATTGTTGGTGTGGAGGAGCGACTTTCGGGAACACAAACTGCGTCCGCAGCCCGATTTTGATGACCGCGAGGTCGCGCATGAGGGACTTCCAGTCGTCATAAATCTTGGCCGTCTGCCAGATCAGCGGGCCGTTTTTATCCTTGCCGATGGCATGCGGCCAGTCGCGATCGAGGCAGTCCTTCCACTCACGCAGGGGAACTTGTCCATCGAGCTGTGGTGTCTCATTGATTGGAGTTAATGTGAACGAGCCCCAGCCGTTCCTGCTCCGCCCGCCCAGCGTGCCGTAGCGATCCATGAGCCAGAGGGCGCGCTGGATGCGGCGCCTTTGGTTGTTGTCGTCCAGAATCTTTTGAACCTCACCACTCGGATGCTGCATCGGCCAGGCGAGGGAGAGCGTGGCGCCCTCGCCAACATTCACGACGGTCTTGACCTTCTCATTTAGTCTTGTGCCGCTTCGGCCATCGAGGGGACCGTAGCCCAGATAGGCATGGGGACCAACTTTGTAACCGGTTCGTTCCACTTCGGGATGCGCGACCGTGGATTGTTCCAGACCATTCCAGCTCGTCAACTTGCCAGGCTCCCACCGATCCAACCGCAGCCGCACGAGGCTCTTGCGAAAGTCGTTCTCCAGCCACGCATTGCCGAACAGCAATCCCTCCTCGCGCCGCATTGCATCCACATCCACAGCGAATCTGTTATCAGCGGCATAGACCACTCGCCACCACTGGCGCAACAGCGCTTTGATCGGCGGCGTGCGCCACCGGCCGCTCTGCTCGGCGTCGCCGAGAAAGGCTGGCGTGAGGAAGGTGAGGCTGTAAGTTGATGTCTTCATGGTGCGTATTCCTTGGGAATCAGGCTCGCACTGTACGTATCCCGGGTCGCCCTGTCCAGCGCGGCAACGTTGCCGGCCACGTCCCTTGCAGAGGATGTCGAATGACGGATTGCCCTCCCTTTCCAGATCGCGAGTCCTAGCTACCGGATGGCCTGGTAGATTGCCGGGCGGTAGCGGGGTGCGGGGATCGGCTTGCCTGACGCACGCGCTGTCTCCAGCCACGCAGCCTTAGCCTGCTCGACTTGAGCCAACGCTTCTTCCGGCGTACGGCCGAAGGCCGAACAGGATTCGAGGTCAGGGATATCCGCAATATACCCGCCGTCCTCTTCGCTAAAAAAAATGTTGATGTGGTAGTCGCTCACGGTCTGTCCTCCTCAAGCCGGAGATTGTATCGCTCCACCAGCCGCAGGAACTGCTTGATCTGATACGGCTTCGCCTCGCCCTCTACCTCCTGGAGATTCACCAGTTCCGCGAGTTCTGGATGGACAAAGATGTGATGGCTGCCGCTGACACGCTTGAGTTCGAATCCAAAGCCTTCAACTAACTTCCGCATGTCGCCAAATGCCACATTATGCAACGCACCTTCAGCGAGTCGCCGGAGGAGCTTCTTGCGATTCATTTTCCTCGATCCGCTGACAAGGCTACTGTTCCCCACCGGCCGTGCTGCTCGGCATCGCCGAGGAACGCGGGGGTGAGGAAGGTGAGGCTGTAGGTTGATGCCTTCATGGTACGTATTCCTCGGGAATCAGGTTGGCACTGTACTGATCTCGGTTCGGCTTGTCCAGCGCGGCAACGTTGCCGGGGCTGCCCATTTGGATTGCGGATGGCGCATTGCCAACGGTTAGCTGGTATCGTACGGCCTGGTCGATCCCCGATCGGTCGCCGAACACCGGCGATGCTCCTGTTGCGCAAGCCTTGCAAGTCGGCTCCAATTAGCTTACGGTACAGCCACGCCGTCACCAGGAGGGTCGTGCAGTGCACAAGGTCAGCGTGATTATCGAACATGACGAGCATGGGTATTTTGCGTACTGCCCTGAGCTGAAGGGGTGTCATACCCAAGGGCAGACCCTTGAAGAGGTCCTCGCCAACATTCGCGAGGCCACCGCGTTATATCTGGAAACCCTCTCGGCTGAAGAACGGTCCGCTCTGTTGAGCCGCGAGGTGTTGACGACGACGGTCGAGGTCTCGAGTGCCTAAACTGCCCCGGCTGACTGCGCCGGAGGCTGAATCCTTGTTGCATCAGGCCGGTTTTGCGCTCGTGCGCAGCAAGGGAAGCCATCGCATCTACGTCAAGGGGCAAGAGCGGTTCGTCCTGCCGTTTCACGCTGGGAAGACCCTCCATCCGAAGTTGGTGAAGCAACTGCTGGACGCGATCGAGGGCCGCGCAGGTGCTTCTTGAGGGAGTTTCCGTCGGACTAGCGCAAGGAGCCACCGGAAGCTTTTCTGTGTCGTCTTCTCCATCAGCCGCTCGGCGATAAACCGTTCGTGCTCGACGGGATCCAACCGGTCGAAGTCCGTATCCCAGAAATACGGCCTCAGGAACTCTGGCAATCGCGCCGCGCTCATGCTGGCCTCTCCGGTTCCAGCAACGCCCCGAGGTCCAGCGCGGGAATCTCCGGCCACTGTCCGCCGATGGCGCCGCGGATCGCGCCGTACATGCCGTCGGTGCTCGTGACCAGCCGCTCGCTCTGTGTTTGTTGTTCACCGGAGTCGCTCTGCCAGATCCGCCGCCGCGGCCTGGGCCTTGGTCGGATTATTCTCAGAGAGGAACACGTATGCCTTCGTCGTCCCCTCGTGCGCCGCATAGGTGGCGATCACCCGGTCACCATGCGCAGAATCCGGCTCCACGGTCGAGCGCCCCGGCAGGCGCGGGTTGTAGTAGAAGGTCTGGATCCGAGTGACGTAGGGCACAGCACGAACGCGCTCGACCCATTCGGCCAAGCCACGGTGCTTGCCGGGGTTGTCGTCTTCGAAGCTCACTTTCTTGTCGGCCGGCGCCATTCCCGACGGTTTGGGCAACAGCGCCTGCGATTGGGCGCGGAATCGGTCGCGAAATCCTTCGTGATAAAGCGTGCCCAGCGCGCTCAAGGTGGCCAGGCCCTGGCTGATGTCTACGAGGACCTTGAGACGGTCCGGCAGCGTCTTGAGGCGCGCATCGTCGGCCCGCAGGAATTCTCCGCCGTCCCCCTCATCGAGGACTTCGAGGATGTGGCGATAGGCGAACCAGTCGGTCAGATCGAAGGAGATCGGCAGCGGCGGCAGTTCGATGGCTTGAGGAAACGTCTCGAACTGGTAGTACACCGGCACCTGGAAGACTTGGCCGATGAGCCCAGCGAAGGAAATCTGCGCCTTGTAGCCGCCGGTGGCGTTGATGGCCCATTGCTCCCCCTGGGGCAGGGCCCGATAGTAGACAGCGATCTCCCGGACAAGGTTCTTGAGCCCTTGAGCGAAGGCCTTGGGATCGTTGCCCTGAAGCTTGCGCACGGTGCGGGATTCGGCAACAAAGCCTTGTACCTGGACGACATCGGCGAGCACCTGCCCGACGAACGCCCCCTCGCGCGTGTCCGAGACCAGAAACACGAGGCGATCGCCAGAATTGATCACGCCCTGCTCGCGCAGCGAGTGGATCGAGGTCAGCTCGGCCCCCGCCCGGCGATCAGTGGGGGACATGGACTGGAGAGCCGCGACCAGCCGTGCCCGGTGGTCGTCGTTGTAGGAGGTGCCCAGATCTTTCCAATGTGCAAGCAGCGAGGTCCCGACGGTGTTGATCATGAGCATGGTACCCTCCGGTGCCGGTGCGTGCTCCGTGTCCTACCGCACACCGTGGCCTTTGTCGAGCAGAGAAACATTGCCGGCAACGTTGCCGATGCTCAGCCTCTGTCCGCTGAGGTGCCTTCGTTGATCATGATTTTGGTTTTATCAAGCGCGAGGCCGTAGACCGTCTCGCCCTTCGGGCCGCCCGAACGGACCCGATAGGGGTTCTCGCTACCGGACAAGTGGGTGGCAACGTCCAACGCCCTATTGAGCTTGCTGACCAGCGAGCGGAACTGCTCCGGCGCATCCTCCGGTCCTTTGACCATCGGAAGAAGAGTCCCGCTCCCGCGTTCTTCGAGTTGGGCCCGTGTCTCTGCCCAGGTTTCCTTCGTGAATGGCAGGAAACAGTCGATGCAGTCGCCGCAGGCCGGGAGATCAGGATGCACGCAGTGGTGCAGTTTGGTCCGCGCCAAGGCCCGGTAGAGGGTCATCTGCGCCGGGGTCAGCCTGACCTGCACCACCCCGATTCTTAGCGCCCGGTTGGCCATGACGACCACCGGATCGGGTTGCTGCCAGAGGCGGAGTTTTCGCTCGGCCAGCTCGACCAGGACCCCGAATTGGCTCCCCTGACGGAGTTGCTCCGGCAGCAGGAGTCCGCGCAGCCGAACGTACGGCAACTCAGCCAGCTCGACCTGCGCGTGGCGGGTATTCAACCGGCGCCCGTCGGGAGCCTGAAGCACCGTCGGTTCTTTCGGCGGAAAGTAAAAGGCGGCCAGCGATTCGAACTCCGGCGTCACAAGGACATGGTAGAGGCGATCCTCCGGTCGCCCGTACAGTTGCAGCGCCGCCGCGAGCAAGACTCCCATGGTCTTCCGGCCACCGGCCACAGAACAGTGAAGCCGCGTGTGGACCCGCTCGGTCTGCCGACGGAGGAACTCAGCCAATTGGTCGGCGATCGCTCGACTGTCCCGTTCGGAACGGACATCGTCCAGCGGGCGCCCGTCAGCCCCCTTGAGTACGATGACCTGCGCGGGACCGCACCGCGGTCCCGGACGTGGGCGGTATTCGCGCACGTACCGCGCCACGGCGCCCGACGGCGCCAGCAGGGCTTCGCGGCATTTCCGGCGTCCGCGTTCGGTCGTGAGGATCCAGACTTCGGCGGGGTGAATCGGCGGGGTGCGGTGATGCAGCGCCCAGAGGGTTTCGGTGACGACTTGAGGGGTGAGCCCGCAGAGGGCCACCAGCACGTCCCGCATGCCGACCTCCGGCTTTCGGTCGCGACAGCATGCGGGAGGCTCGCACTCATGTCAAGAACCTAGTGTTGCGTCCCACAGGTTTGTTGCATCGTCATGCCGGCGGAAGTTTACCCCGGACCTGTTCAATCCGGGACCGGCATCCAGGATCTTGCAACGTCGCTGGATTCCGGCTCGCGGCCGCCCGGCGGCCTTGGCCGGAATGACAAAAGGAATTTACGGGACACTACACTCGCTCGATGGAGGGCGTCCGCCGGATGGGGCGGCGCGCCGCCGGTCGCCGACCGAGTTGCCGAACGGAGTCGGGTGAGAAGGCCGGGAAGCGAAGGCGGGCGGTCAGGCGGTGATGCCGCCGCGGACGATGGACCAGGCCAAGAGCGCAATCAGCGTCGTCGTCATGATCAGCATGGGGCACCTCCTGTTCCGGTGAAGCCCTGCTCGTCGGCAGGCGAGGCTGCCTGGAGAGTACGCAAGGGCGGTGCCAGGATGGCCTCTCCGATTGAGTCGGCGTAACGCATCGTTTTTGCAGGCCATTGCACCTCACTCCCCTGCCGGCGGCTCGATCCACCTGCTCGATCGCTTCCCGCTCCCGCCGTCTGATTCCCACGACAGCGTGGCGCGTTCGACACAGCGGGCCGGACGACGGCGCTTCCCGTTCTCACTACGCATCAACCGGCCCTTCGCCGCCACCGCTGGCCCCGCGCAGGGGTTCCGCGTATACTGCCGTCCGCTGGCGCCCGGCGGACGGGCGGGGGCTCCTCAGGGGTGAGGTCGGCGATGGGATGGCGCGAGGCGATCGTGGTCGTGGGGCTGCTGGCGGCCGGCTGCACGAGCCAGCCGCAACCGGGCGTGTCCGCTCCCTACCAGACCTGGGATGACGTGGTGAACCGCTGGATCGGCAAGAACAAGGCGGACCTCTATTACGAGATCGGCCCGCCGAACCTCCATCCGAAGGAGGCCGGCGACGGGATGGTCGAGATGGTCTGGGACTTCTCGATCGACCGCATGCCCGGCCAGGCCGACGAGTTCAACCTGCTGCCGCTGTACGGGTCCACCTCGAACTGCCGGCTGGTCTTCTTCGCGGACGCGGACGGGGTGATCCGCTCGGGCCGCCGGATCGGCTGCGACTGAACGGGCCGCCGCGCGCTCAGCTCCGGGCGAGCGCGACGGCGAGCAGGAGCACCACAAGCGCCAGCCCCAGGCCCAGGCGGGCGATCCAGGGCGCGACGCGCAGCAGCCCCTCCAGGAGCGGGGAGCCGCCCGGGTCCGCGCCGCGCATCCGCGCGGCGGCCCTGGGCCCCAGCCAGAAATCGTGGGCCGCGGTCAGCCCGATCAGGAGCGCGACGAGCAGCAGCTTCCCCGTCAGCACGCCGGGCCAGCCGGCCGGATTCCCCAGGTCCACGCCCCGCAGGATCAGCAACAGCGGCCCCGTCGTCACCAGCACCGACACCGCCGTCCAGACGACCAACCGAAACCGCAGGCCGAGGGCCCGGAAGAGCGGCCCGCGCTGGGCGGCGAAGGGTTCCTGCTTGAGCAGGGGGACGAGGACGAGCGTCAGGAACAGCATCCCGCCGATCCAGGCGAAGGCCGCGAGCAGGTGGAGCCAGGTCAGGAGGATGAACATCGGAAGGCTTGTCGGGAGGCGGCGGGGGCTTCGGCCGCCGCTACGCCGTCGTAGTCGGCGGCCGCCGGCCGATCATCGATCCCACGTTGAGGCGGGGGCTCCGGTCAGCACACGCGCCGGCACCGCGTCCGCTATCCACGCCTCCGCCTGTCGTTGGAGGTAGGCTGCGGTGAAGGGGCCTGCCGGTTCGGCAGGCCGGCCTGTCTTGGAAGCCGGTCCTCGCGGCCCTTCCCCCCACCACAGCTCCTTATCGCTAGCAATCGCCACGCCAGGGAGCGGCCGCCCAGGCCGCCACACAACATACTGATTTCGTGCGAGGTTTTCGCCACCTCGCGAAACTCCTACTCCAAAGGGACGGGGCGGTCCTCCCCATCGGCGGGAGCGGCCCTGGGGCAAAGCGCACCGCGGGCGTGCAAAAGCGCTCGCGAGAAGCCGCCGCCCGCCCTCCGTGTCATGCTCCTGCTCCTCCCTCGGCCACGCCCTTGACCAGGTCCCAGGGCGCAATCAGCCCGACGAGCCGGTCCCCCTCCTCCACGACGGGCAGGACGAAGCTGGTCTTGGCCCGATGCAGCATCAGCGCCCCGCATTCGAGGAGGGGAGTCTCGGGCCCGACGGTCGGCGGATCGGGATCGAGGACGGCGGAGACCGGCTGAGCGCGGAGCGCCGAGAGCCGGCGGCGCACCTCGGCAAGGTCCGGCGCGAAGCCCACGTGCCGGAGCTCGCCCGACGCGACGTAGGGGGGCAGCGCGCGCTGCAGGATCGTCACCGCCGAGACGGTGCCGAGCAAACGCCCCGTCCCGTCCACGACGGGAAAGGCCTGGAGCCCGGTCTCGGCGAACCGCCGGAGCGCTTCGCCGACCGGGCAGTCCGGCGCCAGCGTCCGCACGGCGGTCGTCATCACGTCCCTGGCCGTCATAGATACCTCCACCAGACGTAGAGCGCGCCGATCGCGACCTGCAGGAGCATGAGCGGAAAGGCGACCTTCAAGAAGGGCAGGAACCGGAACGGCACGCCGCTCCGCTCCGCGAGGCCGGCCACGACCAGGTTCGCCGACGCGCCGATGAGCGTCCCGTTCCCGCCCAGGCAGGCTCCCAGCGCGAGCGCCCACCAGATGCCGTCGAGCCCCTCGCCGGTCACGCCGGCCCGCTCGAAGGCCGGCCGCATCTGCTCGATCATGGGGATCATCGTCGCCACGAAGGGGATGTTGTCCACGACCGCCGAGAGCAGCGCCGACACCCAGAGGATGGCCATCGTCGTGGCCGCGAAGTCGCCGGCCGTGAGCGAGAGCGTCCACTCCGCGAGCCGCGCCAGCAGGCCCGCGCGCTCGACCCCGGCCACGATCACGAACAGGCCGCAGAAGAAAAAGATCGTGATCCACTCGACCTGGGCGAAACCGTCGTGGACCCGGCGGGCCGCCTCCTCCCGATCCAGCCCGACCGTGACCAGCAGAAGCAGGAGCGCGGCGCCGCCGAGCGCGATCGTGGCAGGCTGCAGCCCCAGGGGGTGAGCCAGGACGAACCCGAGGATGACCAAGCCGAAGACGATGAGGCACTTTCGGAGCAGCACGGCGTCCCGGATCGCCTCGTACTCGTCGAAGGCCAGGAGCCGCTCCCGCGCCTCCGCCGTCCCCCCGAGGTGTCTTCCGAAGACGAGCCGCAGCGGGATGAGGGTCGCGGCGAACACCACCAGGCAGACGGGCGTGAGGTGGAGGAGGAACTGATTGAAGGTCAGGCCGGTCGCCGAGCCGATCATGATGTTGGGCGGATCGCCGATGAGCGTCGCCGTGCCGCCCGTGTTGGAGGCGTTGATCTCCGCGAACAGCAGGGGGTAGGGCCTGAGCTTGAGCTCGTCCGCGATCAAGAGCGTGACCGGCGCCACGAGCAGGACCGTCGTCACGTTGTCGAGGAGGGCGGACAGGACGGCCGTGACGATCGAGAGCATGACGAGGATCCCCCAGGGGTCGCCCTCGGCCGTCTTGGCCGCCCGGATCGCGAGGAACTGGAAGACGCCGGTCCGCTGCGCCACGCCCACGAGGACCATCATGCCGGTGAGCAGGCCGATGGTGTTGAAGTCGATCCCCCGGACCGCCTCCTCCTGGTCCAGCACGCCCAGGCCGACGACGAGCGCCGCGCCAAGCAGCGCGACCACGGCCCGGTTGAACCGGTCGGCGATGATGATCGCGTAGGTGAGGAGAAAGATCCCGGTCGCCAGCGCCGACGGCGGCAGGCCGAAGAGGGTCGCGTGGGAGGTTGCCTGATCCATCCGCGGAGTCGTCGGCCCGGTCGGCCGGTCGCGGGATTATGCGCGGGGGGCGCGGCGCAGTCAATGCGCCGTCACATAGGGGGGCAGCAGGAGGCGCGGGAGGGGCGATCCCTCCCGCGCCGTCCCACAGCAGCGCACCGTTTGAGGAGGAACAGGCGGCCCGGGCCGGCGCTCAAAAGAGCTTGAGCAACAGCCACCCCACCAGCACGAGGAAGAGGACCTCCAGGACCACCATAGTGGTCCGGGAAGCGAGCAAGATACGTTCCCGTGACACGCTTCCCGCGATTCCTACAGATGACTCTCACCATTCCAAAGCAATTCAATCGGTTGCGACGGCTATAGCGGCCGGCCGGCTCCCTTCCCCGGTGCAGCGCCTCCCCAATCCCTCGCAACGAGTGCGGATTCGCTCACCGCGACCTGTGCGAATGTGCAAGGATGGGAAGAACTGGCCGGCGCTGGGGCGGGGAGTCACCCCCGCCGTTGGCCGGGGTCGGCCCGCAGGACCGCCAGCGCCTTAAGTATCTCCCCCGGACGCGGCGGGCAGCCGGGAATGCGGACGTCCACCGGAACGTGCCGATCGACGGGGCCGGTGACGGCATAGCTCCCCTTGAACATGCCGCAGTGGATGGCGCAATCTCCGAGCGCGATCACCAGCTTGGGGTCCGGCGTCTGGCGATAGACGTCCTTGAGCGCCCGCTCCATGTTGGCGGTCACCGGACCGGTCACGACCAGCGCGTCCGCGTGTCGCGGGGACGCCGCGACGTGCAGGCCGACCCGCTCCGCGTCGTAGACCGGGTTCATCAGGGCGTTCATCTCCATCTCGCAGGCGTTGCAGGAGCCGGTGTCCACCTCGCGGATGGCGAGGGACCGCCGGAAGGGCCGCGCCTTCTTACTGACCTCCGGCTCGGGCTCCGCCGTCGTCTCCGCGGGCGGATGCCGCCCCGTCACGACGCCGGTCTTGAGGCTCTTCTTGATGATGCGGAACATCTCGCCTCCTTTGGCTCTCGGCTTCCGGCTTCGTCATCCCGGCGAACGGTTGACCCCGATCGTCATTCCGCTCCTCCGTCCTTCCTCCCCCTCCGTCTTTCCGGCCCCACCCTTCGTCATTCCGGCGAAAGGTCGTCACCCCGGACATTTTTAATCCGGGGCCGGAATCCAGACTCGGAACTGGACCCCGGCATTCGCCGGGGTGACGGCACTGGACCCCGGCATCCGCCGGGGTGACGGCACTGGGCCCCGGCATCCGCCGGGGTGACGGCACTGGGCCCTGGCATCCGCCGGGGTGACGGAACTGGGCCCTGGCGTCCGCCAAGGTGACGCCCCCTTGCCGGGAGATGGCCTTTCCGGCGGTTGCGCGGCGACGGCCCCTTGGCCACTCACAGGTCGTTCCCCGCGTACGACAGGTTGAAGCTCTTGTTGATGAGGGGAAAGTCCGGGACGATGTTGCCCAGGACTGCCCACTGGATCGCCGGCCAGTTGACGAAGGAAGGATCGCGTACCTTGCACCGGTGGATCCGCCCGTCCTCCCCGGCCATGACCATGTAGAGGATCTCGCCGCGCCAGCCCTCGACGCCGGAGAGGGCCCAGTCGCCGGCTGCCGGGTCGCGGGTCGCCTCCGCCACAACCGGGCCGTCGGGAATCCGCGCCCGGATTTCCCGGATCAGACGCGCGGACTCGTGGATCTCGTCCATACGGACCCGCAGGCGGGCCCGCACGTCGCCGTAGCGGTAGCAGGCGACCGTGACCGGCAGCTCGTCGTAGGCGGCGAAGGGGCGGTCCCGGCGGAGGTCCCGGTCGATCCCCGAGGCCCGGCCGACCACCCCCATGACGCCGTGGTCCCAGGCGGTCCGCTCCTTAAGGACGCCGGTGGTCTCCAGCCGGTCGGTCAGCGAGGCATTGGCGAAGATGATGGCCTCCAGCTCGGCGAAGTCCCGCTCGATCGCGTCGAGCTCCGTCACGATCTCGGCCAGGCGGTCGGCCGGCAGATCGAGCGCGACGCCGCCCGGCCGGATGACGCCGCGCAGGAAGCGCGAGCCGCTCAGCCGGTCGTTGAGCTGCATGATCCGCTCCTTCATCCGGCTGGCGTGGGCGTGGGCCAGGGCATAGGCCGTGTCGTTGCAGACGGCGCCGACGTCCCCCAGGTGGTTGTGCAGCCGCTCCAACTCGAGGAAGAGACAGCGCAGGAACCGCGCCCGCCGCGGGACCTCGATCCCCAGCAGGGTCTCCACGGCCTGGCAGTAGGCCAAGCCGTGGCCGACGGTCGTGTCGCCGGAGACCCGCTCCGCGAGCGGCGCGCCGTCGGCCGGCCGCAACCGCTCGAACAATTTCTCCACGCCGCGGTGCTTCCAGAAATGCCGCAGCTCCAGTTGCATGATGGGCTCGCCGGCGACCGAGAAGCGGAAATGGCCCGGCTCGATGATGCCGGCGTGGATCGGGCCGACCGGCACCTCGAAGACGCCCTCGCCCTCGATCGCGTGGAAGGCATACCGGCCTTCCCGCCGCCCCAGGACGCGGTCCCAGGGAAAGGACTTCCGCAGCGGATGGGTCCCCTTGGGCCAGTGTTCGTGGCGCACGAGCCGGCGCAGGTCGGGGTGCCCCTGGGCGATGAGGCCGAACTGGTCGCGGATCTCCCGCTCGTACCACTGGGCGGCGTGGATGTGCGGGGTGATGGACGGAAACAGCCGGTCCTCCCCCTCCAGGCTCGTCGAGAGCACCAGCCAGTCCTTGCGCGCGGCGAGCGTGAACAGATAGCAGACCTCGTACCGCGCCGCCCGCGGCCGATGGTCCACGGCCCAGAGCAGCGACAGCGTGCCGCGGAGCGCCGGGTGCGTGTGGACATAGTGGGCGACCACCGCCAGGCCATCCTTGGCGAGCCGCACCAGGGGCACGCCGTGGACCACCGCCGTGTCCACGATGGCGGAGCCGAAGGCGCCCCGCAGCCGCTCCACCGCCGTCAGGTCTTCGGTCATCGCGTCACCTCACGGCCAGCACGGTCGCGGCGCGGTGCAACAGGGTGCGGAGCGGATCGGGGAGCGCCAGGCCGAACCCGACCAGCGCCAGGGCGGTCACGACCATCGGCACATGCCCCAGGTCCCATCGCTCCCCGCGCGCGACCCCGTCCGGCGGCGTGCCCCAGACCATGGCCCCGAGCCGGACGACCACGCCGCCGAACAGCACGACCGCGAAGACCAGCACCACCGCCGTCACGAGCAGGCTGCGCAGCTCGTCGGACAGGACGACCGTGAGGAACTGTCCCATGCGCAGGGAGTCCGAGGCGAAGGTCTGGGTCGCCAGCGCCGAGACCACGAGCGTCTCGCTGACGAACAGCGAGAAGGGCGGCAGGCCCACCAGCGCCAGCCCGGCGACCAGGACCGCCGCGGCGGTCAGCGGCTGCGCGCGGGCCACGCCCCGCACCTCGCCGATCTCCCGCGTGTCGAACCGGCGGTGGATGTTCCCGGCGGCGAAGAAGGCGAGCGACTTGGCGAGCGCGTGGTTGAGCAGGTGGAAGAGCCCGCCGAAGACCCCCGCGCCCCCGGCGCCGAACCCCGCCATCGCCAGCCCCATGTGCTCGATGCTCGACCAGGCGAACAGGCGCTTGTAGTCCCGCTGGACCAGGACGAAGAGCGCCGCGACGCAGAAGGACGCCAGCCCGAACAGCAGGAGCAGGTTGCCCGTGAACCCCGCCGGCAGGGCCCGGTCCATCACGGTCCTGCACCGCAGCACCGCGTAGACCGCCACGGTCTCCAGCACGCCGGCGAGCATGGCCGTCACCGGAGCCGGCGCCTCGCCGTAGGCCTCCGGCAGCCAGGCGTGCAGGGGCACCAGCCCGACCTTCGTCCCGTAGCCGACGAGGATGAAGATAAAGGCCACCTTGAGCACGTGCGGGTCCAGCCGGTCGGCCACGGCGAGGAGCTGCGTTACGTCGAGCGCCGCGCCGGCGTCCCCCGGCACCCGCAGCGACGAGGAGTAGGTCAGCACCGTGCCGAACAGGGCCAGCGCGATGCCGACCGAGCAGAGGATGAGGTACTTCCAGCCGGCCTCCAGGCCCTCGCGCCGGCGGAAGAAGGCGATCAGGAACGTCGTGGCCAGGGTGGTCCCCTCGATCGCCACCCAGAGCACGCCCAGGCTGTTGGCCAGGACCGCGGCGATCATCGCGAACAGGAAGAGATGGAACAGGCAGAAGAACCGGCGGAGGCGCCGCGGCGCGACGACCCCGCGCGCCACGTAGTCGTCCAGGTACGACCAGGTGTAGAGGGAGCAGGAGAGCCCGATCGCGGCGATGATGAACAGGATGAACGTCGAGAGCGCGTCCACGTACACGAGGTTCCACCAGGCCGGGAAGGCCCCGCGCGCCAGCACTTCCCCGATCAACGAGGTTTCGGCGACGACCAGGGCGGCCATCGCGGCCAGGTTCAGCCCGTGCAGAAGCCGCGCGCTGGACAGGACGAGGCTCAACAGGCCCGCCGCCAGGGGCGTGACCAGCAGGACCGCGACGGAGATCACGGGCATGGCCGTCACGGCGTCGCCCCCGCCCCGAAGATCCGCTCGACGGCCGACAGCAGCGCGCCGAGCTCCGACGGCACCTGCAGGCCCACGAAGGCCAGCAGCGCCACGTTCAGCCAGATGGCCGCGGAGGCGAAGGCCCTGCAGCGGTTCCCGACCGCCCGCCCGGGCGCCAGCGGCTCCCCCAGCACCATCCGGAGCACCTGGTAGAGGAGGGTCGCGAAGGCCAGCCCCAGCAGCGCCAGGAGAGCGTAGACCGCCCCCGGCCTGCTCACCGCGGCGCCGCCCAGGATCAGCACCTCGCTGGCGAAGAGCCCGAAGGGCGGCAGGCCGGCGAGCGCCAAGCCGGCGGCCAGGATCGTCGCGCCCGCGAGCGGCATCTGGCGCAGGAGCCCCGGCACGCCGTCCAGCCGCTTGTGCTCGTGCCGCAGCAGCACCAGTCCCGTCCCGTAGAAGACGGCGGACTTCGCCAGGGCATGGTGCAGGAGATGCCAGGCGCCGGCGAAGACGCCCGCCCCCCCGACGCCGAAACCGACCAGGGCGATGCCGATGTGCTCGATGCTGGAGTAGGCGAACAGCCGCTTGTAATCCCGCTGGACGAGCAGGAAAACCGCCGCGACGGCCACCGAGCCCAGGCCCAGCCCGACCAGCAGGGCCCCGCTGAACTCCCCGCCGACCGTCCGGTCCGCCACCGCCTTGAACCGCAGGATGGCGTAGACCGCCACGGTCAGCATGTTCGCCGACAGCATCGCGCTCACCGGGGTCGGCGCCTCGGCGTGGGCGTCGGGCAGCCAGGTGTGCAGCGGCGCCAGGCCGGCTTTCGTGCCGTAGCCGACCAAGACGAAGACGAAGGCCAGCTTGATCGCGGCCGGGTCGAGGCGGTCGGCGACCCCGTGCAGCGCCGACCACCGGAGGGCCTCGCTGGTCACGCCGAGGACGTGCTCCGAGGCGTAGTAGAGCAGGATCGTCCCGAACAGCGCCAGGGCGATCCCCACGGAGCTGAGGATGACGTACTTCCAGCCGGCCTCGAGCGCCGCCTTGCTGCGATCGAACCCGATGAGCAGGGCGGCCGCGAGCGTCGAGCCCTCGATGGCGATCCACATGATGGCCAGGCTGTCCACGAACAGCGCCAGCAGCATCGCCGCCAGGTACCAGTCGAAGAGGAAGAAAAACCGCCCGAACTTCCGGGCCGAGAGGTGTCCGCGGTCCAGCTCCTCGCCCAGGTAGCCCACGGCAAAGAGGGTCCCGCTCGCCCCCACCAGCCCCACGATCAGCCCCACCCAGGCGCTCAGGCCGTCCGCCCGCAGGCCGGGCTCGACCGCCGTCGGACCGCCCGTCGCCACCGCCTCCACCGTCAGCAGCGAGGCGGTGAGCATGACGCCGGCCTGGAGGCTCTGCAGCGCCTCCACCGTCCGCCGGTCCCGGGCGAGCAGCGACGCCGGTCCGGCGACGGCCGGCGCGCCGAGGAGCAGGAGAAGGGGCCAGGTCATCGCGGGCTACTCCTTGAGCGCCGTGAGCTTGGTCGTGTCCACACTGTCGAAGGCGTCCTGAATCCGATGGGTGTAGATGCCGATGATCAGGCCCGCGACCAGCACGTCGAAGAAGACGCCGAGCTCCACGATGAGCGGCATGCCGTAGGCGGCCGCCGTCGCGCCGAGAAAGAGGCCGTTCTCCATCACCAGGAACCCGACCACCTGGGTCACCGCCTTCTTGCGGGCGATCATCGTGAAGAACCCGATCAGCACGATGGCCAGCGCGATCGCCAGCGAGTCGCGCGTGAGCAGAAAGCCGAGCGGAATGATGGGCTGGGTGATGGAGAAGGCCAGGATCACCAGGCCGCCGCAGATCAGGAGCCCCGCCGGGATGTTGATCTGCATCTGCAGCTCCCGCGTCACATTCAGCCGCTCGATCACCTTCTTGAGGATCCGCGGGAGCACGACGACCTTGATCGCGACCGTCAGGGCGGCCGCCACGTAGATGTGGTGGATGCCCGTCAGGAACGCGACCAGCGCGGCCGTGGCGGCGAGGAAGGCCGACTGCAGCGCGAAGAGGTCCACGCAGGCCGACAGGCGCCGCTGCGCGACGATGGCGAAGCACGTCAGCAGCAGGAGGGCCGAGCAGAGGTCCACCAGTTGCGAGCCGATCTGGGGAGGCAGCGCCGGCACATCAGCCCCGCAGGATGTAGAAGAACACCAGCGCCAGCAGCGCCAGGATAAAGGCCACGCCCAGGAGGTCGGTGACCCGGAACAGGCGCAGCTTGGCGAACATCGACTCGACCACCCCGATCACGACCGCCAGGCCCGCGACCTTGACCGCGTAGGCCGCCAGCCCCAGGGCCACCGCCCCCGGCGCGAGGCTGGTGGCGATGCCCCAGGGCGCGAAGACGTTGGCCAGCAGCGTCAGGAACACCAGCAGCTTGACGGCCGACGCCCACTCGACCAGCGCCAGGTAGCGTCCGGAGTATTCGAGCGCCATCGCCTCGTGGATCATCGTGAGCTCGAGGTGCGTGGCGGGGTTGTCCACGGGGACGCGGCCGGTCTCGGCGAGCGTCACCAGGAACAGCGCCGCCAGGGCCATCAGGTGCGGGGAGGGATCGGTGACGATGCCCTCCATCAGCGCCGTCTTGTGCACGATCGTGCTCAGGTTGGTGGAGCCGGCGGTCAGCGCAATGGCGAAGATGGACAACATCATCGCCGGCTCCGTGAGCGAGGCGACGATCGCCTCGCGGCTGCTCCCCATCCCGCCGAAGGCGGAGCCGGTGTCCAGCCCGGCCAGGATGAGAAAAAAGGTGCCCAGCGCCATGAGGTAGACCAGCGCGATGATGTTGCCCGCGAAGCTCAGCGGCGTCCGCGAGACGAACACGGGCACGAGCAGCCCCGCGGCGAGCGTGGAGGCGAACAGGATGTAGGGCGTCGCCGTGAAGATCCACGAGGCGGTGGTCGAGACGACCGGCTCCTTGCGGAAGAGCTTCGCCAGGTCGGCGTAGGGCTGCAGCAGGCCGGCGCCGCGACGGCACTGGAGCCGGGCCTTGACCTTGCGGATCAGGCCGACGACCAGCGGCGACGCCAGGAGCAGGACCGCCGCCTGCGCGAGCACCACGGCAACCGCTTGCCACACGATCACGGTCACGCCTTCCCCCGATCATGACGCGTGAGACGTAAGACGTGAGACGTGAAGGGTAATGAACGGCTCGCGGCCCTCCGCTTCACCCCGCCCCCCTCGCCTTCCGCGTTTCCCGTGTCACCTCTCCCGTTTCCCCCTTCACCTCCCACCGTTCGCCTGTCCCTTTCCCCTCTCACCGTTCACGTTTCACCCCTCGCGCGCTGTCACACCGCCACCAGCAACAGGACGATCAGCGCCACGAAGATGTACGCCAGGTAGAGATGCAGACTTCCCGCCTGGATGACCCGCAGACGGTCGGCCGCGACCGAGAAGAACAGGACCACCGGGTCGTAGAGGTACTTCTGAAACAGCGGCTCGATGTGGAACTCGAAGCGCCGGCGCTTGGCGAAGTACTTCGACTCCTCCAGGAATTCGGTCTCCAGCTTCACGGTCGGCCGGTAGATCGTGCCGAACACCCGCTTGATCGGCTGCACGAAGCCGGTCGCGGTGTATTCCATCCGGGGGGACAGGTTGATCCCGCAGCCCCAGGTCTTGTAGCGCCGCACCATAAGCGCCCCTCCGAAGATCCGGGCCAGCAGCAGGCCGAGCCCCGCGAGGGCGACCAGCATCGCCGCCAGCGCCGGCGGCGAGATGCTCGAGAACTCCGCGCCGGCCGGCGCGAGCGCCCAGCCTTCGAGCGAGAGGATGCGCCCGTCCACCGTCGAACCGGTGTAGGGCGCGACCACTCGCTCCAGCAGCGGCACGACGGCCATCGGGGCCAGGCCCAGGACCACGCAGGCGGCCGCCAGCAGCCCCATCCCCGCGCGCATCGAGACCGGGACCTCCCGGGCGCGGCGCGCGTGGGGGCTGCGCGGGAGGGCCAGGAACGAGAGGCCGAAGGCCTTCGCGAAACAGGCCAGCGCGAGCACGCCCGTCAGCGCCAACGTCGCGGCCGCGAGCGGCAGGATCAGCTTCAGCAGCACGACCGGCAGGTGGAAGCTCAGGAAGAGGCTCTGGAACACCAGCCACTCGCTCACGAAGCCGTTGCTCGGCGGCAGCGCCGCGATCGAGACCGCCCCGACCAGGAAGAAGGCCCCTGTCCAGGGCATGCGGCGCAGCAGGCCGCCGTACTCCTCCATATTTCTCGTGTGCACGGCGTGCAGGAGCGCGCCCGCCCCCAGGAACAGCAGGGCCTTGAAGACCGCGTGGTTGATCGTGTGGTAGAGCCCGGCGAGCAGGCCCAGCGCGGCGAGGTCCCGCAGGCCGTAGGTCTGGAAGATCATCCCGGCGCCGACGCCGAGCAGGATGATCCCGATGTTCTCCACGCTGTGAAAGGCCAGCAGGCTCTTGAGGTCGTGCTCCATCAGCGCGTACATCACGCCCAGCAGCGCCGACACCGCGCCGACCGCCAGGACGGCGAAGCCCCACCACCAGGGGAATTGGCCGCCCAGAAAATCGAAGTAGACCCGGATGAGGGCGTAGATCGCCGTCTTGATCATGACCCCCGACATGACCGCCGAGACGTGCGAGGGCGCCGCCGGGTGGGCATAGGGCAGCCAGACGTGCAGGGGAACGATGCCGGCCTTGGCCCCGAACCCGACGAGGGCGAACAGGAAGGCGAGCGTACGCAGCCCCTGGGGCAGCCCGGTGCCCCCCGCCCGGAAGGCGTCGAACGAGAAGGATGCCGCGTCCTGGAAGAAGACCAGGAACGTCAGAAGGATGAACGCGGTCCCCACGTGGGCCATGATCAGGTAGAACAGGCCGGCGTACCGGACGTCGGCCTTCTCGTGCTCCGTCACGACCAGAAAATAGGAGACGAGGGACATCAGCTCCCAGACGATCAGGAAGAAGAATCCGTTGTCGGCGACGACCACCAGGGTCATGGCCAGGAGGAAGGCGTTGTACAGCGCCCCCATCAGCCCGATGGGCGCCCGGCCGTAGAAGTCGGCGACGTACCCGAGCGCGTAGATCGAGGCGGCCAGCCCGACGAGCGAGATCGTGAGCACGAAGAAGGCCGCCAGCGGGTCGATCCGCACGGCGAAGGCGAGGTACGGCAGGGTCGAGGGCAGCGAGGCCGTGAACGGCGCGTCGGCCAGCAGCCCCGCCAGCCCCAGGACGACTCCCCACAGGCCCCCCGCGGCGGCGAGCCCGTGGGCGAGGAGGTTCTGCGCCCGCGGCCGCCCCGCCAGACAAGGAGGCAGCAGGATGCCGCCGGCGTAGCAGGCCAGCCCCCCCACCAGAGCGATCGTCATCGGCACCGCCCTGTCACCCGCACGAGCACCGCCACGGTCCGGACGGTTCCCGGCGCCATCGAGCCCGGCGCACCGTCCCCCGATCGTACGGTTCGACCGGGCCCGCCACGCGCTTCGGCGCGCCGACCGCGGACCCTGTCGAGGGGCTCAGCACGACCGCCGTGCTCCCATTCCTGGTGACGGGCGCGGCGCCCGATGAGGTCGGTGGCGCTCACGAGGGGCGCGAGCGCTTCTGCCGGTGCACCGCATCCACGATCCGCTGGATCGTGTCGGCGGTCAGGTCCCGGATGGTCAGGTGCGCCTCGTCGTCCCCGCTGAAGGTGCAGAGGGCGATCGTGAAGCAGTCCGTCCCGCCGCGGATGATCTTGAGGGCGATATTGGACTGGTGGCAGTGCACGCCGACGAAGAGGCAGACATCGATCCTGTTCTTCCAGATGGTCAGGTTCGGATGGTTCGGGTTGATTTCCCGCTCCGGGACAATCTTGGGATATTTCGGACGGTAATCCGCCATCGGGATCACCCGTGCCGGCACCGCGTCCGCCAGGGCCTTGACGACCTTCGCCTCGCGGGAAGCCTGCTCGGACCAGGCCCAGAGCACCAGCGGACCGGGGAAGATCGTCGGGTGCCGGGCGTGCACCAATCGGCGGGCCGCTTCCTCGATCGCCTCCTGCTCGGGAACCACCCGGCCCAGGACCAACCCCTCCCCCTTGGAGGGCCCGACGACTCCCCGCATTGCCATCGCCAGCGGGAGATAGCCCTCCGCCCCCACGGTCATGTCACGGGATTGCATGCTCGATGCTCCTTTCCTCGGATGAACATTGACGATTACGTGCCCAACCCTTCGAGCAGAAAAATATCCTTCGGCGAGAGGGCCCGACCCGGCTCGGGCATGATCGTGGTCGGCCGGAGATGGGATCGGGACCGGACCAGCGCCGTGTAGCTGCCGCGACGGTTCGGCTCCACGACCACGACGCGGCCCACCGTCGCGGCGAAAGCCTCCAGCTCCCCGAGAGGCAAGGGCCTCAAGACCTTCGGGTAGAGGGCGGCCACGCGCAGGCCGAAGCTCCTGCAGAGGCTCACCGCATCCCTGACGACCCCCTGGGCGCTGCCCCAGGACAGGAACCCGACGTCGGCCGGGCAGTCGCCTTCCCGCTCGGCCTTGAGCCCCTCCACGGTCGTCGCCGCCGCGGCGCGCGGCCGGCCGGCCTCCGCCAGGAATCGCTCCACGACATCCAGGGGCACACCCTGGTGGCGACCGGTGAGCCACTCGTCCGCTACGACCCAGGGGGGCGGCGCCGCAGGATGCACGAACCCGCTCGCCGTCCGGAGTAGATCGGCCAGGTCGGCGAGGTCGGCCGCCACCACGAGCGCCGGCGTGCCGTGCGCCTCCACGGCGGCGATGGCCGCCGGGTCGGCGCACCCCAGGCAGAGGGTCACGCCCTCGAGGTCCGAGCAGCCGCCGGCGCCGGCAAGCCGTCGGCCGGCGGCGAGGTGTCCCGCCAGCCAGTCATCGGGCGACCGGCGAAGGCGCTCGGCGCAGGCCTTCCCGCAGCCGCACTCCCCCCCGGCGAGCCCGAGCTCAACCGCCTGGGAGAGGCCGAGCAGGACCGACGGCGTGTCGGCCGCCGGCTCGGGCAGGACATTGACGTCCCGCTTGACCAGGTGCTCCGCCGCGAACCGATGGCCGGCCTCGAAATACCGCCGACGGAGCCCGCCGCCCAGCCGGTGGCGCACCGCGTCCCTCGGCACGCCGAGCAGGTGCGTCAGGACCCCGACGGCGATGTAGCCCTTCCCCTTTCCGCCCGGCCCGCACCCCCGTTCCAGGTCGGAGAAGGGCACGGGGTAGTGAATCACGCCCTCGGGGATCGCCGAAGGTCCGGCCTCCCCGGTGCCCTCCGCCTCGGCCAGGAGGACGGCGCCCCACTGCAACCCGAAGGGGTTGCCGACGGGCACCGGCCGCTCCAGGTAGGCCAGCAGGTCCGAGCCGCTGCCCGTCGAGCCGACCGGCCGGGAGGCCACGCGCATCCGCACCGAGGCCAGCGCCCCGTCCCCGCCCAGCTTCCCGGCCTGGCTCACCACCGAGAGCCCCCTGTCGGCCAAGACCTGCCCCAGGGCGGCCATCCCCTTGTCCAAGCCCGCAGTGCCGCGCCCGGCGATCTTCAGCACCAGGTCCGGCAATGGCTCTACTCGCCTGGGCAGCCAGGCGGTGAATGGGGCCATCGTCTCCCCCTGTCCTCTCGCCACTGATCGGGCGGGCGCTCCGCCTCCGAGGCGCCCGGCAGCCACTGCACCACGTATCCGCATAGAAACAGGCGGTCGTACACGGCCGAGAGGAAGGCCGCGCCGTCCATGGGCCCCAGACGCCGCCCGGTCCAATCCCGCACCCCCTCGTCGAAGAAGGCGGCTCGCAGACCGGCATGGTCCGTCGAGATGCGCCCCGTCCTGTCGTCGCATTGCATGACCGCCTTCCGTCCCCGGGGAAGCTGCACCACGATCATCGCCATGACGTCCTCCCGATCGCCGCGCCGACGCTCTACCCGATGGGGCGGACCCACTCGGCCCCGTGGTTTGCGCGGGATTGCACGCCCGTGAGCCGGACGGTCTTGCCGTCCGCCGGCATCGCGATGCCCAGTTCCCGGCGGACGCGCCGGAACACGTCGATCACGTGGTCCATTTTCCGAACGTCGAGGTCCTGGAGCGAGATCATCGCGTCCTCGTGGATGTCGTGGCAGAAGGCGATCGTCAGGCAGTTCGTGCCCATCCGCACCATCCGCAACGCCAGGTTCGCATAGTGGCAATGCACGCCGATGAAGAGCGCGACCTCGATCTTGTTCGCCCAGATGGTCAGGTTCGGATGGTTGGGGTTGATCGCCTCTTCCGGGTCGATCTTGGGATACTTCGGTCGGTAGTCCGGCATCGGGATGATCGTGATCCCCGGGATCTCGGCGGCGAGGCGCAACAGCGCCTGCCCCTTGGCGATCCACTCTTGATTCCAGGCCCAGAGGTAGAGCGGCCCCGGGAAGATGGTGGGATTCTTTCGGGTGAACAGTTGCCGCGCGGCCTCGGCGATGACCTCCTCCTCCGGCGCCTGGAGGCCGTAGAGCAGCCCCGCCCCCGAATCGGGAATCTCGACGCCGAGCTGCATGGCCGAGGGGACCATGAATCCCGCCGGCCCCACGTCAATGATGCGATCCGATGATGGCTGGCTCCTGCCCGTCACAGCTCCTCCTTTCGCTGGTCTCCCCGCCCGGCCGGTTGACGCTCTTCGGCGGCGCGCCGCCGGCAGCGCGCCAGCCCCTCCCAGGCCTCGAGGTTGTTGGGGTCGTACACCAGGACCATCTTCCAACTCTGCAACGCGGCGGCGATCTCGCCGCGATCCTCCTGGATCGCCGCCAGCTTGGTGCGCGCCCTCGTGTCCGAGGGACAGAGCTTGAGGGCCTCCTTTAGGTGCGCCGCCTCCATCTACAGCTCGAACTCCAGCAGGTCCGACAGCTCCAGGCCACACCGACCGACATCCACCCACTCAGGGTCCAGCCCCAGAAGACACAACCGATCGAAGGCAGCTTCGAGGTACCGTTCCCCGTCGGCCGGCATGACGGGCCGATCCGACCAATCGCGCAGCTCGCCGATGACGGCGCGTGCGAGGGCGGTCGGCGGCGAGACGCGCACGACAGGATCGTGGTCCGGTAGCCACATCAGGAGCCGCCCCCTTCCCTCAAGCCGGACGCTGATGTACTGCATGGCCTCCTCGACAGGACCCCGCCGGGGACATGGCAAGCCCGATGCCATCGCACGCGCGCCGGTTCAGAAACCTGAAGCCATTGGGAACGCTGGAGAATTCCCGCTCAGACGCAGCGGTGCCCGTCGCACGCCGGCCGGCGATCGCGGCGGCGCGCAGAATTTGCAGGTCCGGGCGGCGCGCCGATCGTGACCGGCGCGCCGGAGCCGCGCCGGATCTGGCGTTCAGCGCACGCCTGCGATGTCAGGGGGGTGCAAAATCTGCGGGACGGACACGCCTCACGCCACGGAGGCCTTCCGGCGAATCGTCGTCACCCCGGCTCGTCATTCCGGCCTCCCCTCGTCATTCCGGCCTCCCCTTCGCCATTTCCGGCCTCCCCTCCGTCATTCCGGCGAACGCCGGAATCCAGAGTCCGGACTGGGCCCAGGCCCCGGATCGAGAATGTCCGGGGCAGGCTTCCGCCTGGGTGACGGTCCGGGATGCACCGTGCGCCGGGGGGACGTTACGAAATTTGGGGGTTCGCGGAATGACGGACCGGGCGCGACGCCCTCAGTCCCGGATGCCGTAGGCCTTGATCTTGTATTGGAGCGTACGGAGGCTGATCCCGAGGAGCTTGGCGGCCCGTTCGCGATGATGGGTGACGTCGCTCAGAGTCCGGCGGATGACTTCCCGCTCGATGTCCTCGAGCGAGCAGCCCAACGGAACCGTCAGGGTCGGCGCCGCTTCGGCCCCCGCCTGGATCTCCTCCGGCAGGTGGACCGGCTGGATGATCCGGTCCGGCACGGTCACGACCACGCGCTCGATGACGTTGCGAAGCTGGCGGATGTTGCCGGGCCAGGGGTAGCGCCGCAGGACCCGGAGAGCCTCGCGCGACATTTCCTTCGGTTCCCGATGGTGGCGCTCGGCGAACTCCCGCAGGAACCGGGCGATGAGCAGGGGGAGATCGTCGCCCCGGTCGCGGAGTGGCGGCAAGCGGACGGGCACGACGTTCAGCCGGTAGTAGAGATCCTCCCGAAACCGGCCCTCTTGGACCGCCGCCTCCAGGTTGCGGTTCGTGGCGGCGATGAACCGCACGTCCACCTTCACGAGCCTGGTCCCGCCGAGCCGGCGGAACTCCCGCGTTTCCAGCACGCGCAGGAAGTCCACCTGGGACTTGGGCGACAGCTCGCCCACCTCGTCGAGGAAGAGCGTCCCGCCGTCGGCCAACTCGAAGCGGCCGACCTTCGTCCCGACCGCGCCGGTGAAGGCGCCCTTTTCATAGCCGAACAGCTCGCTCTCCAGGAGGTTCTCCGGGAGCGCGCCGCAGTTCACGCTCACGAAGGGCCCCCCGCTCCGCGGGCTCCGCTCGTGGATGGCCCGGGCGACCAGCTCCTTGCCCGTGCCGCTCTCCCCGACCAGCAGCACGGTCGCGTCGCTGCTCGCGATCATCTCCATCAGGCCGAAGACGCGCTGCATCGGCTCGCTGTCCCCGACCATGGCGTCGAAGCGCATCCGCGTCTCCAGGCGGTCCCGGAGGCGACGGTTCTCGGCCGCGAGCGCGCGGCGCTCCAGCGCCTTCTCCACCGTCACGGGGAAGCGCTCGCGGTCAATGGGCTTGGTCAGGTAGTCGTAGGCCCCCGCCCGCATGGCCTCGACCGCCGTCTCGATGGACCCGTAGGCGGTCGTGACCAGGACCTCGACGTCGGGGAACTGCGCCTTGACGCGACGGAGGAGTTCCAGGCCGCCGAGGCCCGGCATCTTGAGGTCCGTGATGACCAGGTCGGCCGGCTCCCCCTCCAGCCGGGCCAGCGCCTCCTCGCCGCTCGCGGCCGCGGAGGCCGCGAACCCGCGCTTCTCCAGCAGCGCGACGAGCGCGGTCCGGATGTTGACCTCGTCCTCGACGACGAGGATGCGGGCCTGGTCGCTCATCGTCCCACCGCCTCGCGTGCTCCCACGCCGGCTGCGGCGGGCAACCGCACCGTGACGCTGGTCCCGCTGCCCGGCTCGCTGGCGACCTCGATCGTCCCGCCGTGATCCTCCACGATCCGGTAGGCGATGGCCAGTCCCAGCCCGCTCCCCCCCGCCTTCGTCGTGTAGAAGGGCTCGAAGAGCCGCGGCAGCGCCTCCGCCGGGATGCCCGTGCCCGTGTCCCGGACGACGAGCTCCAGCCAGTGCCGGGCTCCTCCCCGCCGGGCGCGGCCCTCCACGCGACAGAGCCCGCCGTGCGGCAGGGCCTGGAAGGCGTTGACGATGACGTTCAGCAGCACCTGCCCGATCTGCGCCTCGTCCCCCTGCGCGGCCGGCAGGCCGGGCGCCAGGTCGGCTTCCAGGCGGATGCCCTTTTCCTCCGCCTCGTACTGGAGCAGCGAGAGGATGTGCCCGACCACCGCCCCCACGTCCACGGCGCGTGACTGCACCGCCCCGGGTCGGGCGAACCTCATGAAGTTGTCCAGGATCGCCGAGAGGCGCCGGCTCTCGGCATTGAGGACCCTGAGGTATTCGACGGCCTTGGGCCCGGCCGCGCCGCATTCCCGCAGCTCCTCCTCCAGCAATTGGAGGTTCAGGTCCACGGCGCTGAGGGGATTCCGCAGCTCATGGGCGACCCCGGCGGAGAGCGTGTGGAGCGCCGCCAGCTTGTCCGCGCTCCGCACCCGCCGCTCGAGCGCGAGCCAGTCCGTCACGTCCTTGGCCAGCAGGATCACCCCGGCCTGGTCCCCCTCGTCCCCCGCCAGGTCGGCCGTGCTCACCCGGATCGTCCGTCCCGACCCGTCCCCATCATAGGCCAGGTCCTGATGGTCCACGTGCGTCTCGCCGGCCAGCGCCCGGTCGAGCACGGTCCGAATCGGATCGCCCTCCGCGAAGACTTCCCGGTAGGGCCGACCGAGGACGGTCTCGGAGGACCGTCGGAGCACAGCTTCGGCGCTGGGGTTGACGGCCGTCACCAAGCCGGCGCGGTTGACGGTCAGGACCCCCGTCGGGATGCTCCTGAGGATGTTGCGCGCCAGGCCCTTGACTTCCTCGAGGGTCCGGCGGACGCTCGCGTAGTGGAGGAAGGTGATGACGGCCGACGCGGCGATGCCGCTCATCAAAAACAGGAGGGCGGTGACGGCGATCAAGCTTTGCCGGGATTGCCACAGGGCCTGAAAGAAGTGCGCGGGCAGGTCCTTGCCCTCCGTCAGCCCCCGCACGACGACCCGCTCGTGCTCCAACCCCAGCACCAAGACAATGGACACTGCCAGGGCGAGGATCAGCAGGACGGCGGTGATCGGGAGAAAGGGAACCCTGCGGATCAGTGCAGCTTCTGGAAGGGGGCGAAACATAAGGGGATGGCCCCGAGCACCGTGGCCGGTGCGTATGCTACCACGGCCGGCGTCTCCTGTATACAGCTCCGGCCGCCGACCGAGCGAGCCCCCGGCGCCCTGCCTATGGCCTTTTCACCGTCGAACGAAGGTGGCTCGCTCTCAGACGGGCGAGCTGCATTCGGCAGTCCGGGCAGAGCTCCTGCAGGCTCACGTCATCGCAGACCAGGTCGGCCGACCGCCTCGCGCACCGATCGCAGTACCGTGCCGGCGGCGCATTCTTCGTCTCCGCCTTGGCGTCCTTTCCATGAACCTTCAACGTTCCCCCTCCTTTCCTCATCCCACATCGCCAGCCATCCACGCCCTCTTCGCCGAAGCGACGCCGGTCCTGAGGCTCCTGGCCGGCGGTCCACCGCCATCGCGGATTCGCGGCGGCGACGAGCCGGCACGCGGCCCTTGGCGCAGGCCGGCGGGCGGGCTCGCCGCTCGGGCGGTCGACGTGCGGCGCGTTGCACGCCTCCTGCTTCGCGGCTCCGCGCGCCCGTCGCGCGCGCGACGGCGCGATTTCGTCACGAACCGCCATGACTACTGTGGGCTAGTGCGTGTGGCGCCAGGGGCTGCGCCGCGACGGCTTTCGTCCACGGGATAGGTCGCACCGATGCACAGAGCATCGTTCGCGCTCGACCCGCCCAAGCCACACCCGAGCCATCACATGCTCCGGATGCATCGTCCGAATCTGTTCGCACTCCTTCGCCGCATCGGCATACCGCCGGTGGACGATCAGCAAAAAGACCAAATAGTAGCGAAGCTCCAGCGTGGTCGGCTGGCGTCGAATCAACCACCGAAGCTTCCGTTCCTCCTCCGCAATCTCGGCCTGATATCGCTCTTCGTCTGTCATGACCCGACTCATCTCCTCGACCCCTCGCCACGCAACCCACGCACCAGCGGGCCGAGCCGCCAATCCGAAGAGAAGGGCCGATGAATCCACTGGGGCTTCGCTTGCAGCCCCAGCGGAAGTCCACCCCGGTGCCGGGAGGACACGCAAAAACTGCGGGCGCCCGACGAAACCTTTCCCCGTTCGAACCCGGGAAGCCGGCAGGTGTCGTCGTCGAGGCACCAGGCCGCGCCTGCAAAGTTTGCAGCCCCGGCCCCGCCGCCGGGCAGGCGGATCGCTCACGGACGCGGCAGGGATCAGAGGCGCTCGCCTCTCTGCGGGAGCGTCATGGCCAGAGGACCGCCACGCCCTTCAGCGCGGTCCCGATGGGCGCAGGGCCTTCTGCTCCCTTCCCTCCGCGACCGGTGTGTCCCGCAGAGCCAGCCGCCGCTTGCGTTGCTCAAATGCCCCACCGCGGCCCGCCCCTTCCCCAGAGGGCAGGGGCGCCGCCAGCGGGATGCATCGGATGCACAACAACTGCTCGCTCCGGGTATCCCACACCGCCATGGTGACCGGTTGGCCGCAACTCGCACACGCGATCGGCTTCACGGCCGCAACCTCCTCCTTCACCTCGACGCCACGCCGGTTCCTTGCACCGGAGAGCCCAGCAAGATTCGCGCCCGTCGAGGCGATGAGAACGTGAGAAGAAGGATGAGAAAAAGGAACGGAGCCGGAGCCTCGCCGTGGGTACCGATCGCTCCGCGCCACCCGGCGCTCCGGGTCCGCCAACCCCACGGCCGGGATGCCAGGGCCCGCATTCTGCGCGGCCGCGTCCGCCGCCATCGCGGATTCGCGGCGGCGACGAGCCGGCACGCGGGGTTCACGGCGCACCGCCGGTGGCCGATCGGCGCCGACCCGGCGTCAGGACAAATCTTGCGGATCCCCGGGGCTGGGACACGGCGGGGGCTGGAGCGCTCGATCGAGCCCGTAGGTCTTGCGCTTGTTGTAGAGGCCGGCCGGGCGACAGACGGGCATCGGTCAGCGACCGGCGGGCGCCTGATCGCCGGCCCCGCCGCCCGGGAGGAGACGCTGGATGGCTGACTTGAGGTCGGCGATCCGCACCGGCTTGTCGAAATAGGAGGCGACGCCGCACCGCAGCGCCGCCTCCTTGGTCTGGGAATCGCCGAAGGCGGTCATGAGGATGATGGGGACCCGCGGCGCGACCACCCGGAGCCGCTGGACGTAGTCCAGCCCCCCGGCGGGCATCCGCAGGTCCGTGATGATCAGGTCCGGCAGGTCGCCGGAAAGGCGCTGCAGGGCCTCATGCCCGTCCGCCGCCTCGACGATCCGCCAGCCCATGTCCCACAGTTCATCACACAGGAGGCTGCGCATGGCCTGATCGTCCTCGACCAGGAGGATCACCGCCGGCCTCGCCGAGGGCCCGACATTCATGGGCTGATTTTCAGCAGCCTGCACCCCAGACTCCATGGATCAACGCCCCTCTCAAGCGATTGACGCATACCTGAGAGCCAGCAAGTCTCATGCCCCCGGCCGAATTCAGGGTGGCACAAATTCGTCCTTGCAATCAACAGGTTGCGGAGCGACTGCGATCCGTCATCCGGCCGATGGTGGCAAAATGCCGTGAAGCCCCCTTCACGTCGCCTGCGGGCTGGCGCGGGATGCCACAGGTCTTTCACCTAATTACGTTTCGGCGATCGGGAGGGCGACGGTGAAGGTGGTGCCTTGGTCAACCCGGCTCTCGACCGTGATCGTGCCGCCGTGCTCCTGAATGATGCCGTGGACCACGGTCAGCCCCAGGCCGGTTCCCTTGCCGACCTCTTTGGTGGTGTAGAAGGGGAGGAAGATCTTCGAGAGGGCCTCCTCGGGGATGCCGTGCCCCGTGTCGCCCACCTGGATCGTCACCGTGCCGTCGCCCCGGGCGAGCGCCAGGCGCAGGGTGCCGCCCTCCGGCATGGCCTGGATCGCGTTGAGCATCAGGTTGAGCAGGACCTGGCTCACCTGATCGGCGTCGGCGAGCACCGGCGGCAGGTCTGCCGGCAGATCCGTCTCCACCCGGATGCGGTGGCGCCGGACCCGCTCCTGGATCACGTCCAGGCAGTCCGCGACGGACTTGCGCAGGTCCAGCGGCCGCCGCTCGGCCGGCCGCCGCCGGGCGAAGGCGAGGAGCTGGTTCATGATCTTGGTGATCCGCTCGACCTGGGCGACGATCGTTTCCAGCCCGCGCTTGGTCGGCTCCTCCTTGGTGCGGCTCAACAGGTACTCCGCCCGCCCCAGGATCACGTTCATCGGGGTCCCGATCTCGTGCGCCATGCCGGAGGCCAGCATGCCCAGCTCCGCGAGCCGCTCGGTCCGCCGGAGCTGCTCGCGCACCTGCTGGATATCCGTCGTATCGAGGCCGGTCCCGATCACGTATTCGACCTGGCCCCGATCATCCAGGAGATGCGTGCTCAGCCAAGAGATCCGGCGGCGGCGTCCGTCCTTGGTCACCCAGTCATTTTCGAAGGCGTGGGGTGCCGCGGCGCCCTTGACCTCCTCGAAGGCGGCCTTGGCCGGCTCGATGTCCTCCGGCGCCAGCAGAAAGTCCCAGACCGGCTTGCCCATGACCTCCTCGGCGGCGTAGCCGCTGGTCCGCTCGCAGGCCCGGTTGAACCGGACGATCCGCCCCTCCCGGTCGAAGACCACCACCAGCGCCCCGGCCGTGTCCAGGACGGCGGCGATGAAGTCGCGCTCGTGCTGGAGCTCTCGCTCCGCCTTCACCCGCCGGGTGATGTCGCGCAAGATCACGGTGTACAGCTTTTGGCCCTCCACGTCGAGATGGGAGATCGACGCCTCGACGGGGAACTCCTCCCCGTCCGCCCGCAAGCCGATGACCTGGCCCAGCGCGCCCATGCGCCGGCTGGTGACGTTGGTGCTGCCGAAGCGCCGGATGTGGTCCCGGTGCGCCTCGCGGAACCGCGCGGGGATGAACCGATCCAGCGACTGCCCCAGCGCCTCGGCGGCCGGGCAGCCGAACATCCGCTCCGCCGCCGGGTTGAACAGGGTGATGCGCTGCTCGGCGTCCACGGTGATGATCGCGTCCATGGCCGAGGCGAGGACGCCGTGGAGCTGTTCTTCGGTGAGGCGCCGCCGCCGCTCCGCCCCCCGCCGCTGGAGGCACAGCACCGCCGTCGTCCAGAACACGGCGAGCGACAGCAGCCGGTTGGCCGCGAGCACCGTCGGCGGCAGATCGCCGGGCTCGGCGACCGCCCCGGCCACGGTCAAGGCCGTGCAGACGCCGGCGAACAGCAGGAGCATCCGCCGCTCGGTCCACCAGAGGCAGGCGAGCAATAGCGGGATGACATACAGGATGCCGACGGCGACGCTGCTGGGCACGAGGACGTCGAGCAGGAAGACGGCGCCGGCGAGGCCCCAGGGGATGGGTCGCATGCGGAGATTCGCTCGCTGTCCGACCGGCACGGTTGCCTCTCCGAGCGCACTGAGCGGGAGGCTCCGGCCAGCCTTGTCCTGGTCAGGGTTTTGTCGGGGCGGCGCGCAGGCCCGGCGGTTAGGACGGGGCCCGCCCCTCGATCTCCGCCAGCTTGCGGTACAGGGTCTTGCGGTCGATGCCGAGAATCTGGGCCGCCTGGTACTTGTTGCCCCCGGTCTTGTCCAGGATGCGGAGGATGTATTCGCGCTCCACCTCCTGGAGCGGCAGGGTCCGTTCGGCCGCCTCGTCGACCACCCGGCGCTCGCCGCGCGCCCCGGCGATGGCCGGCGGCAGGTCGTCGGGGACGATCTTCTCCCCGCGCGCGAGGGTGACGGCGCGCTCGATCACGTTCTCCAGCTCGCGGACGTTCCCGGGCCACCCGTAGTCCACGAGCAGCGCGAGCGCCGCTTCGGTGATCCCCTGCAACGGCTTCTTGCTCGAGTCGGCGCACTTGCGCAGGAAGGCGTCCACCAGGAGCGGGATGTCCTCCCGACGCTCCCGCAGCGGCGGCAGCCTGATCTCGATCACGTTCAGCCGGTAGAACAGGTCCTCGCGGAAGCGCTTCTGCTTGACCTCGTCCGCGAGCGCGAGGTTGGTCGCGGCGATGATCCGGAGGTCCACGGGGATGGACTTGGTCGCCCCCACCCGGCGGATCTCGCGCTCCTGGATCGCGCGCAGCAGCTTCGCCTGGAGCATCAACGGCAGCTCGCTGATCTCGTCGAGGAACAGGGTGCCGCCGCTCGCCTCCTCGAACAGGCCGCGCTTGTCGGTCTTCGCGTCGGTGAACGAGCCCTTGAGGTGGCCGAACAGCTCGCTCTCCAGCAGGGCGTCCGGGATCGCCGCGCAGTTCACGGGGACGAAGGGCGCGTCCCGCCGGCTGCTGTTGTAATGGATCGCCTTGGCGACCAGCTCCTTGCCCGTCCCGCTCTCGCCGCTGATGAGCACGTTGGTGGCGCTGTCCGCCACCCGGCGGATGAGGTCGAAGACCTCCCGCATCGGCTTGCTCTTGCCCAGGATCTGATGGAAGCTGTACTCGCGGTGGACTTCCTTGCGCAGGCGGGCCACCTCCCGGCGCAGCGACGCCTCGCGCACGGCCCGCTCCATGACCAGCACGAGCTCGTCGGTCTTGACCGGCTTGGTGACGTAATCGTAGGCACCCTGCTTCATCGCCTCGACCGCCGTCTCCACCGACCCGAAGGCGGTCATGATAATCACGTTCGTGTCCGGAAACGCGCGCTTGACCTCGCCCAGCAGCTCGATCCCCTGCATGTCCCGCATCCGGAGGTCGGAGAGCACCACGTCGAAGTCCTGCTCGCCCAGCCGCTTGAGGGCCTCCCGGCCGCCCTCGGCGACCGCGACCCGGTGTCCCCGGTCGTCGAGCACGTCCTGGAGCAGCGCCCGCAGGTCGGCGTCGTCGTCCACGACGAGGATCGTGCCCTTGACGTCCGGCTGGGAGGCCACCCGCGCTCCTTATCCCCCGAAGAGGGCCCTCGGGCCCCGAAGCTCGCCCAAGCCTAGTGAGTTCTCCTCCGTGGGTCAAGGGAATCGTGCGGGAAGGCCGTGGGGGCGGCCTCCTCCCCCCGGCGCGCCGGGGCAATCCCCCGACGGATGAAGGCGCCCGCGATCCACCGGACGGGAGGGGGAGGGCCTCATGGCCCATGCCGCGACCCGACAACGATCAGGCTCGGACCTGTCCGTTCCGCGTGACGGACCGGCGGCTTCCTCCTATCGTGGGCCCTGGACCGGATCGGATTCCCGTGCGACGGCGCACCAACCGGAGGGAGGGCACCATGCAAGACGTTCGGCGGACGGCGGGATGGGTCGCGGGGCTTTCGGCGACGGGGCCGGTGATGGCCCTGGCCGAAGAGGCACCCAAGGCTCAGGGCTATGGCGGCGCGGACTATGTCTGGTTCATCACGATCGGGCTGATCCTCCTGTACGGCGTCTACGACACCTTTTTGAAAAAGACGTAACCGCCGGTGTGACTCGCCCGGTCCGATTCCCGACGGACCGGGCGAGCCCCGCCGGGCGACGTCCGGCCTTCTTCGATGCTCGACGTTGCTCGGCCTTCCTCCTCGCCGCCCACCGGGCGAGGCCCCTTCATTGAGGGAGGCGGCCGGCACGTCGCCGGTTGCGGTAGAATGGGGCCTTCCGACCACGACTACGGTGGGGTGCCGGGTGAGCCGTTCCACAAGCCCTCTGTTCTCCCTGATGCCGGCCGTTTGCCTGACGGTCGCGTGGTTCGCCCCTTCTTCCTATGCCGCCACCTATTACTGTCTGGACCCGGCCGGCCGCCCCCTCTTCACCGACAGCCCATCGCAGGCAGATCAGTGCGTCCTCGTGCAAGAGGGTCGGCCGACCCCACCCCCGATCCCCCAGCGATTGCCGGATGATGCCGTCGCCGGCACACCGCCGGCCGCCCCCCCCGACCTCCGGCCCGCCGGGACGGAAGACCAGGACGGCGCGTCGCCCCCGACGGACGCCGCGCCGCCCGGCACCGTGCGGGTTCCGATCGGGCGATCGGGCAAGTCCCTGATCGTCCAGGTACGGCTGAACGGGACGAGGGACGCCCGGCTCATCCTGGACACCGGGGCCGACGTCACGATCCTCTCCCATGCGCTCGCCCTCGACCTCGGCATCTTTCCGAGCGCCTCCCTGTCGACCGTGACGTTGAACACGGTCGGCGGGCAGGTGCGCGCCGACGTGGTCCGCGTCGGCTCCGTCTCGGTCGGGGAGGCGGAAGCCCGGGACGTGCTCGCCGTGATCCACGACCTCCCCGACGCGCCGACCGGCATTGACGGCCTGCTCGGCCTGACCTTCCTCGATCGATTCGTGGTGACGGTGGACGCCCAAAAGGGCGAGATGCAGCTCCGCCAACGCCGGTAGCGCCCGCCGCTCTCGTGCCTCTTTCCGGCCGCCGCGCCACGCGCCCGCGACCCCGAAGGGGGCAAAACCGGCATCGGCTCAGAGGAGGCGGGCCGCCCTTTCCTGCCCCCCATAGGCTGCCCCACCCCCACGGCTTGCACGCTCCGGCCGGATGGGGTATTGTTCGGATATGACACGTGACTGTGGCAAGCCGCGACAGGGTCCGGACTACGAGCGATGGCTGTTCACCCCATTGCCGCGCATCGGCAATCGTCGTCCGTTCAAGCGTTTCGACGACCTTCAGCCCCGTTCTTCTCCGAAACGAGACCGCAGGGCACGATTTATGCTGGGCACTTGGACCTGTGGAGAATCTTCACCCAGACTGTGGGACGCCACGATCAGGCCTGAGGAAGGGAGGACGTCGTGACGACGATGCCGAGCCGAGCGACCGTTTCGCGCAAGCCCACTGCCGACGAGCTCAAGGCGGCGGAGGCCGCCTACCAGGGTCGCCCCTTCAACGAGCAGTGGTCGGAGGCCGCGCGGGCCGTGTACGAGGGAATCCGGGCCGCCGCCCGCAAACGGCAGGCCAAGATGGAAACACCGCCCCCCGCCCACGCCCCGGCCGAGACGGAGTCCGAGCTTGAGCTGTTCCTGGAACCGGCCGAAAAGGGAGAAGAGTGAGGCCATCATGAGGGACATCACGGCCGCCAAGGCGTCGCGGATCGGGCCTGCGACCTGTGCGTTGCTGGCCGTGGTCCTGTCGATCCTGAACACCCCTCCTGGGGCCGGGGCGGGCGTGCCCGTCCATCGCGAGCAGTTGATCCCGATCCTGGGCGTGACCTTCGGCACGGGCGAGCAGCCGACCGGGACGGTCGCGAACCTGATCCTCTCCTTCGACCAACGCGACGACCACGGGGGCCTGGCGCTGCACTTCAAGGCCTGGCCCGGCCGCTTCTCCCCCATGGCTCAGACGGCGGTCAAGCAGGCCATCTACCGGACGGCCAAGGCCGCCGGCCTGTCGCCGGACTCCTGGACCGTCGTGCTGGCGGTGCCCGAGCCGGGCCTGACGGTGTACGGCGAGAGCCTCTCGGCGATGGTGGGGGTGAGTGTCATCGCGATGGCGAAGGGCGACCCCATCGCCCCGGGCCGCGTGCTGACCGGCACGGTGACGCCGGACGGCCACATCGCGCCGGTGGGCTCCCTGGCGTTGAAGGTGGACGCGGCGGGCCAGGCCCACATGCAGCGGGTGGTGGTGCCCGACGCCCTCGACCCGGCCGACGGCGACTGGTCCACGCCCTTTCTCCTCCAGGTTTCTCCCGTCGGATCGGTCAGCCAGGCGTATCAGGCGCTGACGGATCATCCGTTGCGCCCCTGACCGGCGTCCGGCCGCCCCGTCCCGAGCCTACAACCGCCCCTCGTCCAGCTCGATCGCATCGGCCCAGGTGGAGACCGCCGGCAAGGACTCGACCGGCACGCCGCGCTTGGCGGCGATCTCGGCCAGCCGCGCCTGAAACCGCTGCCGCGCCGCCTCGTCCTTGGGCCCGCCCTCGACCACACGACGTTCCCACTGCCGCAGGTCCTCCGCCGTGAGGGGACGGGCGTGGGCCTTCACCCAGGCGAGGATCTCCTCGTCCGTCCCGCCGGCCAGCACCCGCCGCTCGAAGTCCTCGCCCGCGATCCCCAGCAGGTCCAGCAGGGACTTGTCGAAGCCGACGGTGAGGTAGTTGTAGTCTTGAATCTCGCCACGGTGGCGCAAGCGGACCTTGTCGATCATCCGCGCCAGGTGGGCGATGCCGCCGAGCGCGAGCTTGGGACTGCGGGGATAGCGAGTCGTCGTCATGTCCGCCCTCCCTTCGATCTCTTCTCTCTACGCTTCCCCCGAGGGTCCGGTCAACCGTCGGCCCGCCGGGAGCCGGGCCCGGCTCGATTCTTCCTCTCGATTCTTCCTGTTGAACAGCACCGCCGTGACGCAGTATCCTAAGAGCCTGTCCAGAGCCCTGGACGGTCTTCCTTCCATCCCGTCATTCCACAGACGTCTAACGAAAGGAGCGACCCATGGCACTGCGACTCGGAGACGAAGCGCCGAATTTCACGGCGGAAACCACCGAAGGCCCCATCACCTTCCACGAGTGGCTCGGCAACGGCTGGGGCATCCTCTTCTCCCACCCCAAGGACTACACGCCCGTGTGCACGACGGAGCTGGGCACGATGGCCAGGATCTCCGAGGAGTTCAAGAAGCGCAACGTCAAGGTCATCGCGGTCAGCGTGGACCCGCTCGACGCCCACAAGGGCTGGATCAAGGACATCAACGAGACCCAGAACTGCACGGTGAACTATCCGCTGATCGCGGACCCGGAGAAGAAAGTCGCGACGCTCTACGACATGATCCATCCCAACGCGATGGACAACATGACCGTGCGGTCGGTCTTCATCATCGGCCCGGACAAGAAGATCAAGCTCATGCTGACCTACCCGGCCTCCACGGGCCGGAATTTCGACGAGCTGCTCCGCGTCGTGGACTCGCTCCAACTCACGGCCAACTACAAGGTGGCGACCCCGGCCAACTGGAAGCAGGGCGAGGACTGCATCATCACGCCGGCGGTGTCCGACGAGGACGCGAAGAAGCTGTTCCCGAAGGGTTTCCGCGCCGTGAAGCCCTACCTGCGCTACACGCCGCAGCCCAATCGGTGACGGAGGCCGGTCCCGCACCGTCCCCCCGCGCCCCGGGGCAACTCGTGGCGCGGGGGGGTCCGTTTCAGGCGAGTAACAGCCCCGCCGCCCGCACCGGCGCCGTCCCCGGTTCGAGGCCCGCCGGGGCTTGACAGCGTCGGACGGACGTGGGACCCTCTGCCCCGCCATGGCCATGCGGGTCACGTTCTGGGGCGTCCGGGGCTCGCTGCCCTCTCCCACCAGCCCGCAGGCTTTCGCGGAACGGGCGCGGGACCTCTTCCAGGCCTTCTTCGACGCCGGCCATCGCGAGCGGCGCGACATCGACCCCTTCCTCGCCGCGCAGCCCCCCCACCGGGTCGGCGGCTACGGCGGCAACACCCTCTGCCTGGAGGTGCGGACCCGCTCCCAGCGCCTCGTCATCGACGCGGGCAGCGGGCTCCGACTGCTGGGCTACGACCTGCTCCAGGGCCCCTGCGGCAAGGGCGAGGGCGAGGTCCACCTCCTGTTCACGCACTTTCACTGGGACCACCTCATCGGCCTGCCGTTCTTCGCGCCGATCTTCATCCCCGGCAACGTGCTCCACCTCTACGCGGTCCAGCCGGGGCTGCCCGACGTCCTGCGCATGCTCTTCCACAAGCCGAACTTTCCGGTGCCGCTGTCCCGGCTGGGTGCGCGGATCGAGTACCACCGGCTGCCGCCGCGCAAGCCCACCCGCATCGGGGAGCTCACCGTCACGCCCTACCGGCTCGACCATCCGGACCCCTGCTGGGGCTTCCGCGTCGAAGCGGACGGCAAGGCCCTCGCCCACTGCGCCGACACGGAGGCGACCCGGACGAGCCGCGAGGCGCTGGGACCGGACCTGCCGCTCTACCGGGAGGCGGACCTCATGGTCTTCGACGCGCAGTATTCGATCATCGAGGCGGCGGAGAAGATCAACTGGGGGCACGCCGCCGCGCTGATCGGCCTGGATCTCGCGATCGGCGAGGGCATCAAGAAGGCGGCCTTCATCCACCACGAGCCTGCTTCCTCCGACGAGAAGATCGCCGCGGTCGAGGCCTCGACCCGCGCCTACTACGAGCGGCAGCGCCGCACGGCCGAGGCCAAGGGCCTGCCCTTCCACGAGGTGGACTGGTTCTTCGCGCGGGAAGGGATGGTCGTCGAGCTGTAGCGGGGGCGGCGGCCGACCGCGTCCGAGAAGGGGGCGCGGCCAGGTTGCCCCGGGCCAGGTCCTCCCGCCAGGCGGCCCACGAATGGACCGCCCGGTTGTCCACGATGACGTTGAGGTCGTCGAACTGGAAGGAGGCGCCGAGGCTGTTCGCGCAGGCGAGGCCGGTCGCGGCGAGCAGCCACAGGGGGATGGGCCCCGTCATCGGGCAGCGGGGGCCTGGACCGCGGTCGAGACGGCGAGGGCGCGGTCGAGCATGGCCACGGCGGTCCACCAGCGATCGGGCGCGTTGCGGAGGACGAGGAGCGCCCGGCGGATCGCCCGCGGGGACCGGCGGCGGGACGAGGAGGCAGAGCGCCGCCAGAACGAGCGGACCGACGGCCTCGGCACCGGGAACGGGCTTCATGGCGGGACCTCCTTCGCCGGGCGCCACGGCCGGTGAAGTACCTAAATCCTTTTCAGGGTAGGCCGTCCTCGCGGTCCTGTCGAGGGGCTCGAGCGCGCTCCCGATCGGAGCCCCGGGCGGAGCTCACTCACCGCTTTCCAAACCCGGTGCGGAGCGGTACACTACGGCCTCCTTGCCGGCGAAGGAGAGGAGACCCGCGATGGCCCGCACCTTGCTCATGACCGTCGCCCTGACGCTGCTCGCCGCCCAGGCCTGGGCCCAGCCGGCCGACCGGCCGGCGCCCAGGCGGCCGGCGCCGCTCCCGGAGGCGAGGCCCGAGACGGCCGGCGAGACGGCCGGCACGAAGGAGGGCCTCGCGGCGGACTGCGGGGCCAAGATCCAGCGGACGTTCCCGCCGGTCCGGATCGCCGTGTCGGAGCTCGCGCTCGATCGCGTCAAGCTGGGCCAGCAGCTCCGGATGGTGTCCATTCCCCTGAAAGCCCCGCGCGGGGACATCAAGGCCGTCCACTGGTTCGAGAACGATCTCCAGCAGGCCTTCGAGCTCATCCGCCTGCTGCAGGCGGGACGGGTCGCGGCCGTGACCGTCATGCCCTTCGTGCACGATCCCAGCGAGGCCTACATCTTCCGCGGTGCGACGGCGGACGACCTGCGCGCCTGCCAGACGGACCGGATCATCGAGGTCCTGGGACGCTGCTCGGAATGCGAGGTGCTCGAATGGCTGGACCTCAAGCCCTGAACCCGACGAGGGTGGGCCGTGGTTGAGCACGGTGGTCCCGCCCCGACTCCCGACCGTCCCGCCGGGGCCTCCTGCGTCGGCATGGTCGGGCAGGGATTCTACAACGAGCATTCGCGGGCGCAGCGCGCCGCGGTCGAGATCGCCCTGCCGCTGCTCATCCGCGCGGCCGAGACGGCACCGCTGCCCGACCCCGGCGGCGCGTTCCTGGTGGCCGACTACGGTTCCTCCGAGGGCCGCAACTCGCTCGCGCCCCTGCGCGCCGTCGTGGAGACCGTGCGCCGGCGCGCCGGCGAGGGCGTGCCCATCGCGATCGTGCACAACGACGTGCCGGGCAACGACTTCGCCTCGCTCTTCACGCTCCTGGACACCTCGCCGGACAGTTACCTGCGGGTCGGCTCGAACCTGTTTCCCTACGCCAGCGGGCGCTCGTTCTACCACCGGGTCTTCCCCGCGAACCAGGTCTGCCTCGGCTGGTCGGCGGGCTCGATCCACTGGCTCAGCGCGGCACCGTCGCTCCCCGACCACATCTGGCCGGCGCTGGCGACCGGCCCCGCCGCGGAGGCCCTGGCCGCCCAGGCGAGGGGGGACTGGGCGCGTTTTCTCGACCATCGCGCGCACGAGCTGCGGCCCGGCGGCCTGCTGGTCCTGACGGGTCTCTACCGGGACGAGCGCGGCGAGACCGGCGGGGAACGGCTGAACGACGCAGCCAACGCGGCGCTCCGGGCGATGGCCGAGGAGGGTCGGCTGCGACGCGGCGAATATGCGCGGATGCTGATCCCGCTCTACTGCCGGACCAGGAAGGAGTTCACGGCGCCCTTCGCCGAGGGAACAGTCGCCTCGTGGCTGGAGCTGCGGGACTACCGCGAGACATCGACGCCGGACCCCCTGTGGACCGAGTACGAGCGGAGCCGGGACGCGGCGGCCCTGGCGGCCGACTGCGCCGCCGCCTACCGCGCCTTCACGGAGCCGGCGTTGTTCGGGGCGCTGGAGGACGATCGGCCGCCGCAGGAGCGGCGCACCCTCGCGGACGAATTCTACGAGCGGCTCCGGCGCGCGGTCGCGGCCGATCCGGCCGTCGCCCCCTCGCACTGGAACGTCGTCATGATGCTGCTCGCCAAGGAGACGGACGACTGACCGGCGCCGCGCCCGCGCCGCGACGGCGGATCGGCGGCGGCCCCGCCGGGCGAGGTCATGATCCTCTTCGCCGACACCGGCAGGCCCGCGAGGCGGAGCCATCCGGCCTGGCGGGGATGAAGCGGGACGCGCGAACGGTCGAGGGCGGGGCGAGGGGGTTACTTGATCTTCGCCAGCCCGTGCTGAATGATCCAGTCCTCCACCCCCACGTAGCCGTCCCTGACCAACGCCTCCTGGCCCTCTTGGCTATGCAGCAGGCGCAGGAACTCCCGCACGGCCGGCGGGAGCGGCTTGTGGCCCGGCAGGAGCTTGCGGGGGGCCTGGTTCACGTAGACGTAGAGGTAGCGTCGGAGCGGGTACTTGCGGCCCTTGATGTTCTCGACCGACGGCTCGACGAAGGGCGAGCCCTCGTCGTAGGCGAGGGGCACGACGCGGACCTCCGGGGTGGCGGCCGCCAGGCTGCCGTAGCCCATGCCGGTCCGGTCGTGGACGACGGCGTGGACGACCGCCGCCGAGTCGGCGAACTCCCGGACGCCCGCCTTGAAGTCCTCCCGGTTCAGCGCCTTGTCCTTGAAGAACTCGTGGGTGCCCGTCGTGGCGGCGAGGCCGTAGAGGGTGATGGGGGCCTCCGCCCACTCGCCCCCCAGCCCGAGCTGGCCCCAGGTCGTGATGTTCCGATAACTGTACCGCGGCGTCTTGGAGAAGATCGCGTCCGCCTGGTCCAGGGTCAGGCCCTCGAGCGGATTGTCCTTGTGGACGCAGACCGCCAGGGCGTCCACCGCGATCGCGTAGGGTGTCGGACGGTAGCCGTGGGCGGCCTCGAACTTCGCGACCTCGCCCTCCTCCATGAGGCGGGACAGGACGGCGAGCTGCGCCGCGTCCTGGATCAGCGCGGCCGCCGCGGCGGTCGAGTCGGCCGGTCGGATCTGGACCTTCGCCTCCGGGTACCGGCGCTGGAACCACGCCGCCAGCTCCGCCAGCGGCCGAGCCACCAGATCGGAGCCCACGAGCGTGACCGACCCGGCGACGCCCTCCGCCGTGACGTAGGGGACGAGGGCCGGCGCGCCGGACGGCGGACCGACCGCCCCCGCCGGCAGGCCCGCCGCGAGCGCGGCCATCCCCACCGCCATGACTCCCAGCACCCGTCCCGCCGCACGCCCCATGCCCTCGCCTCCCGGTTGACGTCGAACCGCTCCGTTCCGCGCGAAATTCCGCGCCATCCTACAGACGCCGCCGGCCCTAATCAAGGTCGTCCAGGCCCGGCCCGGTCCAGAAACAGCCCGGCCGGCTCCTCCGAAAGGGTCATCCCGTTCCCCCGTGGTCCACGGGGCGACGCGGGCACCCGGAGATAGTCGTCCTCGCCGGCGAGGTCGAAGAAGGCGCCGAGGCCGCCCGGCGAGGCCCAGCCCATGCCGATCGGCGTCGCATACCGATCGCGGCCGCCCTGCTCGATGAACAGCCCCCAGGCGCGGAGGTCCGCCTGGCCGAGGCCGCCAGCCCGCTCCAGCTCGTAGCGGTCGTCTTCCGGGCCCGCGTCCACCGCGAGCATGACGCTCCCGTCCCAGGCCGCGCCGCCGTCGTAGACCGGTCCGGTGGAGCGGTACAGATCCCGGCCGCCGTAGTCCACGAAGAGGCCGAGTGCCTGGTGGGCGCCGGCGGCCAGGCCGTAGCGCGCGACCTCGCGCTCATCGTCGCCGGCCAGGTCGAGGGCGAGCCCCGCGCCGAAGAAGTACCCCGCCCCCAGCGAGAAGTTGGCGCCGCGGTAGCGGTCGTTCCCGCTCAGGTCGAGCAGGAGCCCGACCCCGCCCGCGAGCGACCGGCCGCGCGGCTCCGGCTGCGGGACATGGACCCGTGTGCCGGCGCCGGTCCCCAGGCCGAGACAGTCGTACTGGAACCGAGGATCGTCAGGGGCGACGCCCGGCGCCTCCGCCTCGTTGTAGGCGCTGGGGAGGCGGCCGCCGCAGCGATAGTCGTCGTCACCCGCCGCGTCAATCAGCGCGCCGACGCCGAGTGGGCCCCCGAAGCCCAGCGCGTACCCCCAACCCTCGTAGACATCGCGGCCGGCCGAGTCGAGCAGCAGCCCGATCCCGCCGACCGCCGCGCCCTGCGTGAAGCGGCTCCCCTCGTACCGATCGTTCCCCGCCAGGTCGAGGAGCAGCCCGACACCGGCCAGCCCCACGCCGCCGGCCCCGGGGGCAAGCCGATACCGATCATCGCCGGCGAGGTCCACGAGCAGCCCGACGCCCACCCGGCCGGTGGCCAGACCGAGCGGGTCGGATTCGTAGACATCGTCGCCGCCCAGGTCCATCACGACGCCGAGGCCGCCGGGCGCCGTCGTTGACGCGACGGCGCCCCGATAGACGTCCGCCCCGCCGACGTCGATCAGCAGCGCGATCCGCCCGTCGAGGTCGTAGCGGTTCGGTCCCGGCCCGCCGACGACCAAGAGCCCGACCTCGGTCTCCCGCACCAGCAGCAGGTCGCCGGAGACGCCGCCGACGGGCACCGGCGAGACGGGCCGATCCTGAAGGGCCCGGGCCAGGGCCGCCGGCCGCGGCGCCTCCACGAGCCGCGCGAGCACCTGCGCGGCCGCGACCAGCTCCGCGACGTCCAGCTCTTCCGCGACCAGTCGGCCGAACCGCTCGCCGGCCGGGACCCCGGCCCAACCCGCACCCTCGGTGCGTTCGACGTGGGGATAAAAGTCCCTGACCACGACGGCGGCCTGGTCGAAGAGGAAGGCACGGTCGGCCGGCGCCAGCCGGCGCAGCGCCCGCGCGCGCCGCCGCCCCGCCTCCTCCAGCGTGCGGACGAGGAAGGATTCCAGCTCCGCCGGCGACGTGACGTCGTCCTCCTCGGCCGCGGGCCGGCCGGCAGAGGGGCGGTCGCGGCCCGATTCGAGGGCGGCGAGGAGCCGAGGAAGGGCCGACGGGCCGGCCTCGGCGAGGGCGGCGAGTCGGAGCCCCCAGTTTTCCAGCGCGACCAGACCGGCCCAGGGGTCGGCGAGGGCCTCGACGACCATGGCCCGCTTGTGCCGGGCCGGGACGGCGCTTCCCGCCGCGAGCGCGCGCCGCGCCCCCTCCTGCTGGTCGGCGACGCGGCGATCCAGCTCCGGCTGGACCTCGTTGCGCAGGGCGGCGACGACCGGCGCGGGGCCGGCCGGAGGCGAGGGGACGGGAAGCCGCTCCGCGCGAGACTGCGCCGGGCCGCAACCCGGTCCGGCGGCGATCAGCACGGCCACCGCCGCGCAGGCCAGCCGATGGAGCCGTCGCCTCCGCGGTTGCATCCTCCGTCGCACGCGACTACCATGTGCCCTGGTTTCCGCTGGGACAAGCCCTGCACGGAGCGTCACCCCGGCGCACGCCGGGGCCCAGTCCGTCACCCCGGCGAACGCCGGGGGCCAGTCCCGATGCGTGTCGGCCGGACCTGGATTCCGGCCCCCGGCTCGAAGCGTGCCGGGACACGTTTCGCCCGAATGACGGGCAGGCGCCTGGAGGCACAGCCGTGAGTCTGCTGCTCCGTGCGAGGTCGCGCCGGCTCGCGGCCGCCCTGCTCCTGCCGCTGGCCGGCTGTGTCCCGTACACGCCCACCCTGTACCTGGAAGCCAGTCCGGCCACCATTCCGGTCGAAGTCTATGTCGAGGAGTTGCGCGACGCCACGCCGCCCGAGGACCGGGAGGCCTCCTCCCGCGCCAGCCTCGCGCAGACGAGCGCGTCGGAGATGGACGGCGAGCTGGCGCCGCTCGTCACGAAGGCCATCACGGCGGATTTCAGCGCCACCGGCCTGTTCCGCTCGGTCGCCTCGCGCCCGGACCGGGCCGACCTCATCCTGCGCGGGACGATCCGGCGTTTTCACGGGGAGGTGACGCTGCCTCCCTGGATGGTGCTGCCCGGCCTCTCACTGGCCGCCCAGGCCTTCTGGGGATTGGCGCAGCAGTGGGAGGGCGACGTGGAGCTGGAGCTCGTCGCCCTCAGCCGAGACGGCCGCACGCTCGGCGCCTACCGCGGGTTGTCGCGCTACGAGGAGGTCGCCGCGCACGACCGTCACTTCTGGTCCATGCCCTTTTATCCGGCGCACATCCGGCTCAACGAGGCCTTCACCGAGGCGGTGCGGCAGATCCGCGAGCAGCTCCTCAAGGACCGCGAGCGGCTCGCGGCGCAGGGCGGACCTTGAGCCGGTCGCGCGCGTGGAGTAGAATCGCGCCGGTTTCGTCATGGCGACACACCGCCGTCCCACCGCCCTCGCCCTCGCCGGCTGCCTGCTGCTCGCGGCCTGCCTCCCTTCCGCCCCCTACCGGGAGGGCCGGGGCATCTACTCGCCGGCCTTCTCGGCGGATCAAGTGAAGGAGGCGGCGATGGCCGGCAAGGTCACGGACCTCGGCCCCTTCTCCCTGGAGGTCTCGGCCTGCGGCAACTACACCCGCGGCCTGGCGGACGAGAACCTGGTGGAGGAACCTCTGCTCGCCAAGCTCCCGACGCTCGGCGCCAACGCCGCCGACCGGATCGCCGCCGGGGAGCGGGGCGATTTCTTCCTCCTGAGCCTCCTCATCATCCCGATGGGCTGCTCGGAGGTCACGCTCACGGGCCATGCGCTTTCCGTGGACCTTCCCGAACCGGGTCCCATCCGCCGCTGACCGCCGGCCGTCTGGCGCTCCCTCCCCGGCCGGCGTGATTCACGCCGGCACGAAGGTCAGCGCCGCGGAGTTGATGCAGTAGCGCTTCCCGGTCGGCGGAGGCCCGTCGTCGAAGACGTGGCCCAGGTGCCCGCCGCAGCGGGCGCAGTGCACCTCCGTGCGCGGCAGGATCAGCTTCCAGTCGGTCTTGGTGCCGACGGCCGCCTCCGCGACGGGCCGCCAGAAGCTGGGCCAGCCCGTGCCGCTGTCGTACTTGTGCGCGGAGGAGAACAGCGGCAGGGCGCAGCCGGCGCACTGGTAGATGCCCGCCGCCTTGTGGTCGTGGTACCGGTTCCGGAAGGGCGGCTCCGTCTGCTCGTGCCGCAGGACGAGGTACTGCTCCTCCGTCAGGATCGCCCGCCATTCCGCGTCGGTCTTGGTCACCTGGAACATGGCCGTGGCCTCCTTCGCCCATGCCGGGAGCGCGCCGCCCGCGCGTGCGAGCCGGTCCGGTCCCGGCGCCGCGCCGATCATCGGCGGGGTTCGCCCGTCCATTCTCGCCCCTTCGCCCTTCAGGAGCAAGACCGCTCCCGACCGGTCGGTCGCGGGATCGCCGCCGCCCTTACAGGTGGCGGCCGTCGGGGGCGGCCTCGGGCGGCCGGGCTCCCTCTTCCGCCAGCTCCTTGCGGTGCAGGACCCGGTACAGGACGGGGAGGACCAGCAGGATCAGGAAGGCCGAGGTGAGCATGCCGCCGACGACGACCCGCGCCAGCGGCTGCTGGGACTGGGCGCCGATGCCCGTCGCCACGGCCGCCGGCAGGAGCCCGATGGCCGCGGCCAGGGTCGTCATCAGCACGGGCCGCATCCGGCTGTCGGCGCTCGTCAGGATCGCGGTGCGCAGGTCGAAGCCCTCCTCGCGCAGGTCGCGGATGCGGACGACGAGGATCAGGCCGCCCTGGATGGCCACCCCGAAGAGGGAGATGAAGCCGACGGCCGCCGACACGCTGAAGTCCGTCCCCGTCAGGAGCAGGGAGAAGACGCCGCCGACCAACGCGAAGGGGACGGCGGCCAGCACCAGCACGGCGTCGCCGAAGGAGCCGACGGCCAGGTACACCAGGAACAGGATGACCAGCAGGCTGACGGGGATGATCCGGATGAGGCGGTGCTTCTCGTCCTGGAGCTGGTCGTACTCGCCGTGCCACTCCATCCGGTAGCGCTCGGGCAGGGTCACCTGCTCCTTGAGCTTGCGCTGCGCCTCCTCGACCGTGCTCTCCAGGTCCCGGCCGCGCACGCTGAACTTGATCGGGATGTACCGCTCGTTGTTCTCGCGGTAGATGATGAAGGCCCCCGTCTGCATGGAGATGTCCGCGAGCTGCTTGAGCGGGATCCGCGCCCCCTCCGGCGTGCTGACCTGAATGTTGGAGATCGTCTCGACGTCCTGCCGGTACTCGGGCAGGAAGCGGACGACGAGGTCGAACCAGCGCTCGCCCTCGAACACGCGCGTCACGGCCTGGCCGCCGATGGCGGCCTGCACGACGGCGTTGACGTCCGCCACCTGGAGCCCGTAGCGCGCGCAGGCCTGCCGGTCCACATGGATGAGGAGATTCGGCTGCCCGCGCAGCCGGAAGATGCCGAGATCCTTGACCCCCCGGATGTCCTTCATGACCCGCTCGATCTCGACGGCCTTCTCCTCCAGCACCCTGAGGTCGGGCCCGAACAGCTTGATCGAGTTCTCGCCCTTGACGCCGGACATGGCCTCCTGGACGTTGTCCTGGATCACCTGGGAGAAATTGAACGAGACGCCGGGGATGGTCGCGAGCCGCGCCTCGATCTCCTCGATCAGGTGCTCCTTGCCCTTCACCTCGGGCCGCCAGTCCCGCGGCCGCTTCAGGTTCACGAGGAACTCGGCGTTGAAGAAGCTCGTCGGGTCGGTGCCGTCGTCGGGCCGCCCGAGCTGCGACACCACGCCGGTCACCTCGGGGAACTCGCGGAAGATGCCGCGGACGAGCGTGGCGATCTGCGCCGCCTGGTCGAAGGAGATGTCCACGGGCATCGTGGCCCGGACCCAGAGGTTGCCCTCCTCGAGAGCCGGCATGAACTCGCCGCCCAGGAAGGGCACGACCGCGAACAGGAGCACCACCAGGGCCACGGCCAGCCCGATCACGACCGCCTCGTGCTCCAGCGCCCACCGGAGCGACGCCAGGTAGCCGTGCCGGAGGCCCCGCACGAGCGGCATCTCTTCCTCGCGCACGGGCCCCGTGAGCAGGAGCGCGCAGAGCGCGGGGGCGAGGGTGAAGGCCATCAGCAGCGCCCCGCTCAGGGCGAAGCCGTAGGTCAGCGACATGGGGGCGAAGATCTTGCCCGGCACGCCGGTCATCGTGAAGAGCGGGATGAAGGCGACCACGATGATCGTCGTCGCGAAGAAGATCGGCCGCCCCACCTCGCGCGCCGCCCGCAGGATGTGCATCGGAACCGTCAGCCCCGGCCCGCGGCGGTGGGCGATGTGCGCGAAGATGCTCTCGACCATGATGAGCGTGGAGTCCACGATGATGCCGAAGTCGATCGCCCCCAGGGAGATCAGGTTGGCCGACTCGCCGATGACCACCATCATGGCGAAGGTGAACATGAGCGCCATCGGCACGGTCAGCGCCACGATCACGGAGGTCCGGAAGTGCCCGAGGAACACGAACAGGATCACGAAGACGAGGGCGATGCCGCTGATCAGGATGTCCACGACCGTCTCGATGGTCGTGTGGATGAGCACGGTCCGGTCGTAGAAGGTCTTGACCTGGACGCCCTTGGGCAGCTTCCAGGCATTCAGCTCCTCCACCTTCCGCTTGACCTGCTCCAGCACGGGCAGCGCCTTGGCGCCGCGCTGGAGCAGGACGACGCCCTCGACGACGTCGTCCCGGTCGTCGATGCCCACCTTGCCGAGCCGGACGCGGTGGCCCACGCTGACCTTGCCGAGGTTGCGGATGAAGACCGGGGTCCCGGCCTTCTCGGCCACGACGACGTGCTCGATGTCCTCGAGGCTGTCGATGAGGCCCAGGCCGCGGATGTTGACGTTCTGCGCGCCGACCGTGAGGTAGTTCCCGCCGACGTTCGCGTTGCTGTTGGCCAGGGCGTCCATGACCTGCGGCAGGGTGATGCCGTAGCCGATCAGCGCGCCGGGGTCCAGGTCCACGTGGTACTCCTTGGTCGTGCCGCCGAAGGCGGTCACGTCGATCACGCCCGGCACCCGCTTGAACTCCCGCTGGAGCTGCCAGTCCTGGATCGTCTTGAGGTCGGTGAGCGACTGCCCCTCGCCGACCAGCTCGTAACGGTAGATCTCCGCGATGGCCCACCAGGGCGAGAGCGCCGGGCTGGCCCCGCCGGCCAGGTTCAGCATGGCCAGCCGGTTCAGCACCTCCTGGCGGTCGAAGAAGTAGTTGGTCCGGAAATCGAAGTAGATCTTGATGTCGCTGAGCCCGAAGATGGACAGGGAGCGGACGTCGGTCAGGCCGGGCATCGCGGCCATGCCGACCTCGATGGGAATGGTGATCTGCCGCTCCATCTCCTCGGCCGACCAGCCGGGATACTGGGTGATGACCTCGACCATCGGCGGGGAGGGGTCGGGGTAGGCGACGACGTCCAGGATGTGGAAGGCGTAGAGCCCGCCGAACAGCAGCATGACCCCGAGCACGCAGACGAAGACCCGCTGTTCGAGGGCGAATTCGACGATCCGGGCGATCATGGGCCTCTCCTCTCCCCCCTCCGGAGGAGGGGGCGCGAGCTAGCTATCACACCCGGCGGCAGGCGTCAACGGCCGCCGCAGCGGCCCGCGCACCAGGGGGAATTCGTACAGCCGGCATTCGATGGCCCCGTTGTACAGGGGGCGGCGCCGCGCGGGCGCGAGCCCGATCAGCTTCGGCAGCCGCCGGTCCGCGGTGAAGATGCAGGCCCGCCAGCCGGCGAACCGCTGCTTGAGCCGGTCGCCGAGCCGCGGGTAGAGCGCGGCCAGCTCCGCCTCGTCGCCCATCCGGACGCCGTAGGGGGGGTTGGTGATCAAGAGCCCCCGCGCCGCCGGCGGCTCCACCTCCAGCACGTCCGCCCGCCGCAGGACCGCCGCGCCGCCGAGCCCCGCCGCCTCGAAGTTCGCGCGCGCCGCCGCCAGGGCCGCCTCGTCCCGGTCGCAGCCCTCCAGGAGGACGCCGGCCGGCTCCGCGCGCCGCCCGGCCGCTTCCGCGCAGCACGCGCGCCAGGCGGCCGCGTCGAACCGCCGGAGATGCTCGACGGCGAAGCGCCGGCCGAGCCCCGGTGCCACGTTCCAGGCCATCATCGCCGCCTCCAGCAGGAGCGTGCCGGCCCCGCACATGGGGTCCAACAACGGACAGTCCGGCGTCCAGCCGGCGAGCCGCAGCAGGCCGGCCGCCAGGTTCTCGCGCAGCGGCGCCTCGCCCGCAGCCCGCCGGTAGCCGCGCTTGAACAAGGCCTCGCCCGAGGTGTCGAGGTAGAGCGTGAAGCGCCGCTCGTCGAGGAACAGGGCGATGCGGAGGTCGGGCCGGCGGGTGTCCACGCTCGGGCGGACGCCACGATCCGCGACGAAACGATCGCAGACGGCGTCCTTGACGCGCAGGGTGACGAAGTCCAGGCTGCGGAGAGGGGCCCGGACCGCCGTGACCTTCACCTTGATCGTGCGATCGGGCGAGAACCAAGCGGGCCAGGGCTGGTCGCGGACGGCCCGGTAGAGGTCCTCCTCGCCGCGGTAGGGGCCCTCGGCCAGCCTCCAGAACAGGCGGCTGGCGATCCGGCTTTCCAGGTTGACCCGGTAGGCCAGCTCGAAGGGACCGCAGAAGCCGACACCGCCCTCGGCGGGGACCAAATCCCGCGCGCCCAGCTCGGCCAGCTCGGCGCGGAGGACCGGCTCCAGCCCGCGGGGGCAGGGGGCGAAGAAGACCTCAAACCGAAGGGCTCCCACTAGCCCACAGTGGTCATGGCGGTTCGTGACGAAATCGCGCCGTCGCGCGCGAGACGGGCGCGCGGAGCCGCCAATCCGCGATGGCAGGAGAAGCGTTCATGAATCATGCGGGCTCGTGCCCGGCGAGCTTGAGGATGATCGCCCATTCCCCCGGCGTCACCGGCTGCACGGAAAGTCGCGAGCCCTTGCGGAGCAGCACCATCCGGCGCAGGCCCGCCTGCCGGCGCAGCTCGTCCAGCGGCAGCGGACGGGGGAACTTCCGGACGAGCGCGACGTCCACCATGAACCAGGTCGGGCGATCGGGCCGGCTCTTGGGATCGTAGTGGTGGTCCGTGGGGTCGAAGGCCGTGTGGTCCGGGTAGGCCTCGCGGACGACCTCGACGATGCCGACCGCGGCGGGCGGGTCGGCGTTGCTGTGGTAGAAGAGCGCCAGGTCCCCCTTCTTCATCTCGCGCAGGTAGTTGCGCGCCTGGTAGTTCCGCACGCCGTCCCAGCAGGTCCGGCGGCCCGGCGCGGCGGCCAGGTCGTCGATGGAGAAGGCCGCCGGCTCGGACTTCATCAGCCAGTACCGCGGGTGATGAGCCATCCCCCTCGCGCGTCCCTTGTACCTCGGATGCCCCGGTGCTATCGTGTCCCGACCCGGCCGCGGCGCGCCGGGCCGCGCCGCGGCCGATTGTACGCTATTGCGCCGCCCGGAGGAATAGGTGCCCATGTCCCCCGTCCTGTTCGGCCTCTACAAGCTCGCCAAGTACGCGGTGCTCCCCTACACCTGGCTGGTCCTCCTGTTCGGGCTGACCTGGCTCCTGAGCCGGGACGGCGCCGCCGGCTCGCCCCGGCGCCGGCTGCGTCTCCTGGCGATCGCGGGGGTCCTCGTGAGCTGGGGGCTGGGCAACGCCTTCGTCGCCTCCACCCTGATCGGCCTGCTCGAGTCCCAGTACCCGCCCATCGAGCTGCCGTCCGCGCGGACGTACGGGGCGATCGTCGTCCTCGGCGGCGGCCTCCGCAGCGCCGGCACCCTGAGACCCGACACGGAGTTGTCCTGGATGACGATGGAGCGGACGCTCTGCGGGGTGGAGCTGTACCGGGCGGGCGTCGCGCCGAGACTGCTGTTCACCGGCGGCGACCCCGCCATCTTCGGCCGGGGCCCGGTGGAGGCGGAGGAGATGAAGCGGCTCGCTCTCAAGCTGGACGTGCCGGAGGAGGCCATCGCCGTCGAGGGCAACTCCCGGACGACCTACGAGAGCGCGGTCGAGACCGGCCGGTTGCTCGGCGCCGCGCCGGTCCTGCTCGTCACCTCCGCGAGCCACATTCCGAGGGCGCTGGGCCTCTTCCGCAAGCAGGGGCTGGACGCGACGCCGGCCCCCTGCGGCTACCTCGCGCAGAACCGGCCGGGGACCGGCTGGCAGTTCGATCCCTTCGCCCTCCTGCCCGACGTCCGCGACCTGCACACGAGCACCTACGCGATCAACGAGCTGGTGGGCAGCCTGGTCTACCGGCTGACGGGGAAGCTGTGAGGCCGGCTAGCGGCAGTGCTCATCGAGGTAGTCGAGCAGGGCCTTGTAGGTCAGCTCGCGCGTCCGCGCCTTGGACGGCGGCGGGTCCTCGAGGCCGGCCTCCAGCCAGACCCGGTCGCCGACCTGCCGCTGCGCCTCGTCGCAGACCGTCCACATCTCGTGGAGAAATCCCTCGGGGAGGCCCACCTGGACACCCTCCGATTCGATCCGGTCGTCCAGGAGGGCCATGAGGTCGGAAATCGCCTGGTCCGGCCGATAGGGCGGCTGGGCGAACCCGAAGGCCCGCTGGGCCATGGCCTCCTGCCTCGCCTGCTCGACGAGGTCGCCCATGTACTCCTTGAGCAGCCCGATCAGGTGGCCGGTGAGCCTCATCGCCATGCCCTCCTCCGGACGCGGGTCCATTATCGGCCGGGGACGCGCGCATCGCAAGCGGCGGGCGGGCCGGCCGGTGAGACACAGACGGCGCGCTCGGTGTATCATGCCGCACATGGCGGAGCCGAAATCGGTGGAGCGCCTCGAGGTCTGCGTCAACACGCCGGCCGGGCCGCTCACGCGCACGGTCGAGGTCCCGACGGGCTGGGTGCCGATCGCCGCCATCGTGCCCGTGCTGCGGGGCCTCGGCGAGGGCGCGCTCGCCCTCGAGGAGCGCCGGGCTCTGGCGGCCGGCGAGGCCGTGTCCTGCAGGAAGGGCTGTGCGGCCTGCTGCCGGATGCTGGTGCCGGTTTCGGCCCCGGAGGCCTTCGCCCTGCGCGAGGTGGTCCGGGCGCTGCCGGAGGAGCGGCGAATGGCCCTCCTCGCCAAGGTCGCCGAGGCGCGGGCGCGCCTCGAGGCGGCGGGGCTCCTCGACCGGCTGGCCGAGCTCGGCGAGACCGACCGGCAGCTTCAGGACGAGGACATGGAGGCCGTCAACCGCGACTACTACGCGCTCCGCCTGCCCTGCCCCTTCCTGGAGGAGGAGGTCTGCTCGATCTACGAGGACCGGCCGGCCGCCTGCCGCGAGCTGCTCGTGACAACCCCCGCCGAGTGGTGCGGCGACCTCCTCGCCAACCCCGTCCGGCCCCTGCCCGTGGCCGTCCGCGTGGGCACCGCGCTCGGGCTGCTCTGGGCGGACCTGGCGGGGGGCCCGGCCCGCCTGATCCCCCTGCCCCTCGCCCTGGAGTGGGCGGAGCGCCGCGAGGCGGCGCACCGCCGCACCTGGCGGGGCGCGGAGCTGTTCGAGAAGGCGATGGACAAGGTCTGGTGGCTGTTGAGCCGGGTCTTCTCCGGGGAGCGCCCCTCGCCATGACGAAGCGGCCCGCCCCCGCGGCCGGCCGGGGCCGGCCGGTCCCGCCGCCGCGCCTGCGCATCGGCATCAGCGCCTGCCTGCTCGGCCGTCCCGTGCGCTACGACGGCACGCACCGCTACCAGGCCTGGACGGAGGACCTCGACCGGCTGGTCGAATGGGTGCCGGTCTGCCCGGAGGTGGAGCTGGGGCTCGGCACGCCCCGCGAGCCGATCCACCTGGTCGCCCCGGCCAAGTCTTCTCCGGCCGCGTTCCGTGACGCCGGCACAGGATCGTCACCCCGGCGGAAGGTCCACCCTGGACATCCTGAATCCGGGGTCGTCACCGCGGCCACTGGGGTGTCACCCCGGCGGGCGCCGGGGTCCAGTCCCGATGCATGTCCGCCGGACCTGGATTCCGGCCCCGGATTAAAAATGTCCGGGGTGACGACCTTGCGCCGGAACGACGGAAGGGCGGCCGGAACGATCGAGGACGATCCACCGCCTCGTGTGCTCGGAGTCGAGACCGGCCGGGACCATACGCGCCGCATGACGGCCTATGCGGCGGTGAGGCTGCGGGAATTGGCGCGGCTCGACCTCTGCGGCTTCGTCTTCAAGGATCGCTCCCCGAGCTGCGGCCCGGAGGGCGTGCCGGTGCAGACCCCGCGCGGCGTCGCGACGACCGGCACGGGGCTCTTCGCCCGCGCCGTCCGCGCCCGCTTTCCCGGCCTGCCCGTGACGGGGGAGGAGCGGCTCCGCGATCCGGCGGCGCGGGCGGCCTTCCTGCGACGGGTTCGGGCCTACGCCGCCGCGCGGGCGGGCCGGCGGCCCCTGGCCCGCGGGGCCGGAGGGCGCGCCCCCGCCCGCCGCTGAGCGTCCCTCCCTCCGGCCGATTGTGCGCCGGCGGGATTTACGCTATCATCCGGCGCTTCGCTCGGCCCTCTCCACGAACACAGGAGCCTCGTCCCATGACCCAGCCCGTGATGGCCTGCCTCGACCTCGAGGGCGTGCTCGTTCCCGAGATCTGGATCACCGTGGCCCGCAAGACCGGGATCGCGGAGCTGAGCCTGACGACCCGCGACGTGCCGGACTACGACGCGCTCATGACGCGGCGGATCGGCATCCTGGCGCGGGAGCGGCTGACGCTGGCGGACATCCAGGCGGTGATCGCGACGATGGCGCCGCTGGAGGGCGCGGCCGCGTTCCTCGCGTGGCTCCGCGAGCGCTGCCAGGTCATCATCCTCTCGGATACCTTCTACGAGTTCGCCCTGCCGCTCATGCGGCAGCTCGCCTACCCCACGCTCTTCTGCAACCGGCTGGAGGTGGACGGGGCGGGCCGGATCGTCGGCTACCGGCTTCGCCTGCCGGACCAGAAACGGCAGTCGGTGGCCGCGCTGAAGCGGCTCCGGTTCACGGTCGTGGCCGCCGGCGACTCTTACAACGACACGAGCATGCTGAAGGAGGCCGACGCCGGGATCTTCTTCCGCCCGCCCGATTCGATCGTCAAGGAGTTCCCGCAGTTCCCGGTGACGAGGACCTACGAGGAGCTCACGCGGGCCTTCATCGAGGCGGGCCGGCTGGCGCCCTGACAGCGGCCTCATGCCCCACCCCGGCGCCCGCCGCTCCTCCTCCGTCACCCCGGCGCACGCCGGGGTCCAGTCCGTCACCCCGGCGAAAGCCGGGGCCCAGTCCGAAGTCGCTCGGCGCCGGCGGCTACGCCTTCCCCCCGCATCGGTCGCAACGGCCGCAGGGCCCGAGCGCCGCTTCCGGCTCGTCGTCGAAATACTCCAGGAAGGCGAGCTGCCGGCAGCCGCTCGCGTGGACGTACTCCACCATGCGCTGGAGCAGGCGGGCCAGCTCGGCCCGGCGGTCCCCGGATTGAGAATGTCCGGGGCGGGCCCCGGCTTGATTCTCACCGGGGCAGGCCCCCGCCGAGGCGGAGGCGGACCGCGCGATCAGGAATTCCTGCGTGCGCACGTCGGCCGGATGGTAGAGGAGGACGCAGCGGGCCGGCGCCCCGTCCCGCCCCGCCCTGCCCGCTTCCTGGTAGTAGGCCTCCAGGCTCCCCGGCAGGTCGTAGTGGACGAGCAGCCGGACGTCCGGCTTGTCGATGCCCATGCCGAAGGCGTTGGTGGCGACGAGGATGGGCAGCGAGCCGGAGAGGAAGCGGTCCTGGACGCCGGCCCGCAGCGCATCGGCCAGGCCCGCATGGTAGAAACCCGCGGCCAGGCCAAAGCGGCCCAGCCGGGCGGCGACCTCCTCCACCCGGCGTCTGGTGGCGCAATAGACGAGGACCGCGCCGCGGCCGGGGGCCGGCGCCGCGGCCCGCACCAGCGCCTCCAACTCCCGCCACTTCTCCATCGGCGACGGGCAGAAGACGACCGAAAAGCCGAGGTTCGGCCGGCGGAAGCCGGTCACGATCCGGAGCGGCTCCTTGAGGGCCAGCTTCTCGACGATGTCGTCCCGCACGAGCGCGGTGGCCGTGGCGGTGAGCGCGAGGCACGGCGGCCGGCCGAGCTGCTCGCGGAAGTCCCCCAGGCGCAGGTAGTCCGGACGGAAGTCGTGCCCCCAGCGGGAGATGCAATGCGCCTCGTCCACGACGAGCAGCGAGGGCACGGCCGCCCGCAGGACGCGGACGAACCGGCCGTGCCGGGCCCGCTCCGGCGCCACGTAGAGCAGCCGCAGGCGGCCGAGGCGCAGGGCCTGGACGACCCGGTCGCGCTCGTCCTCCGCCAGCCCCGAGTGGAACGCGGCGGCGGCGATCCCGCGGTCGCGCAGGACGTCCACCTGGTCCTTCATGAGCGCGATGAGGGGGGAGACGACGACGGCCAGGCCCGGCGTGAGCGTCGCGGGCAACTGAAAGCAGAGGGACTTGCCCCGGCCGGTCGGCATGACGGCCAGGACGTCGCGGCCGTCGAGGACCGCCTCGATCGCCTCGCGCTGGCCGGGGCGGAAGGAAGCGAAGCCGAATCGAGCCTGAAGATGGGTTGCGAGTGCGTCGGCTTGCCGGCAGCCGAGGGTCGGTGGGACGAGCGTCACGGGGGCGGAGTATAAAAGAAGGCGCCGGTAAGAGGCAATGGGCGCGGGACCCCGGGCTCCTCCCTCGTCACCCCGGCGCACGCCGGGGTCCAGTCCGGAACCTGGATTCCGGCCCCGGATTACAACCGTCCGGGGTGACGACCTTCCGCTGGAATGACGGAAGGGAAATGACGGCCCTGGGCAAGGCTTCCGCGGGGAATGACGCACAAGGCGCCGAAACGACGAGTGCCGGCCCCGGACCGAAGTCCGAGGCCGGCACCCGTGCCGACACGCGATCAACCGCCCGTCGTTACGGCGCGGTATAGGAGCCGTACTTGGGCACCTTCTCGCAGATGTCCTTCGGCTCCTGATTGTTCGCCTTGCAGAGGTAGAAGAGGGCCCCCTGCGCGGAGAGCCGCTGCTCCTTGTGCTCGCTGGCGTTCCCGTATCCGATCGCCATCTCGAGCAACTGGATGCCCTTCTTGTCGATGTTGGCCGCCTTGGCCTTGGCGAGCGCCTCCGTGAGCTCGCCGTTGGCCTTCTTCATGTTCCGCACATCCGCGCCCCAGGTCTTGTTGAAATCCTCCGGGCTGTTGTAGGCGGTGTACCGCTTGCCCTCGCCGGGATAGTCGGTCAAGTCCTTGACGGCCTGGTTGGTCAGATTGATGGCGTCGGCCACCTGGGCCTGCGCCGCCTGCGGCGCCGTCCAGCACGCCAGTCCGGCCACCACGGCCAGAAGCATGAGTGTTCTCATGGTGGTCTCCTTTTCTCCGGCTAGAGGCGTGGGGCTTAAGAGGCGCGAAGGACAACCGGTTCTCCTCCGCCTCGCATCGGCTCCCCCTCGCCGCCGGTCCCTGCCTCTTGCCATGTGTCCCAGATCAGAAGTTCATCCACAACGACAGGTACCACCAGTCCTGGTCGGCGTTGCTGGCCAGGTTGTCCCGGATGTAGGCCCCGGTGAACAGGTGGCCCCAGGTCCCCTGGAGGGCGACCTTGCCGTCCGCGAACATCCGCGTCCAGGTGAAGTCAACCTCGTCGCCGATGTGGCGCTGGTTGTTGTTCGCCTTCGTCCAGACATAGGGCGTCTGGGCGGCGCGGTACCAGTTGTCCTTCGTGTTGGCCAGGTTGAAGTTCGCGTACCAGATCTCGAAGTGGTCGCGCTCGCTCGGCCGGAACTGGAAGTTGACCTGCGGGCTGAACATGTTCCGCCAGGCCATCACGTCCATGTAGGCCATGTGGATGTGGTTTGTCGGGTAGAAGTTCTCGAAGGTGTTGGACGTCCGGCACTGCCGGCCCGCCGTCCCGGCCGCGTTGTTCGCGCTGCAGTTCGCGTTGCCGTCGCCGGAGGCGTAGTCCAGGCCCACCGCCAGGCGGGGCTTCCACCTGTGCTCATAGACCGTGTAGCCGATCCAGTTCCTGGTCGCCCAGGCGTTGATGTGCAGGTCCATGTTCGTGCCGTTGTTGCCGGAGGCCTGCCGGCCGAACTGGTACTCGATCTCGTTGATCACGTCCCAGTTCCCCTTCCGCATCTCGGTCCGGTTGCCGATCGTGTTGCGGATCTGCAGGTTGGCCTTGGGCAACGCGGCGCCCGTCCAGCCGCCGATTGGCCCCCCTAGAGCTCCGGACACCGTGCACGTGTTACCTGGAACGGTGCACGTTGGTGTCGTGCCCGCGCCCACGACCGGGGTCTGCTGGTTGTTCGTGAAGTTCGTGTACAGGATGTAGTGGGGCTCGAAGAGGAAGCCCGGGACGGACTTGATCTGGGTGTACAGGAGGAACATGTCCGCGGCGTTGTTGGCCTTGGTGCCGGCCACCGCGCCGCCCACCCCGCCGACCGACGCGGCCTGCGTGATGTTCATGTCCGCCTCCCGGAACCACCCGAAGTAGGCGTCCACCGCCTTGGTGGAGTACTGGAACAGGATCCCGTCATGGCTGAAGCCCGTGTTCGCCCAGTCGAAGTGGCCGAACAGGGAGTGGTTGCCGAAGATCAGGTACTGCCGGCCGGCCTTCATGCTCAGGCCCTGGACGCCGCCCAGGTTCCGGATCAACACGTAGGCCGCCCTGACGCCCAGGGTACACTGGCCGACCTGCACCGTATTACAGTTGTTGTTCAGGGCCGGGCCGCCGGCCGCGCCCGACTGCGAGGGGTTGGCGTTGGTCCCCCAGTCGCTGGCATAGAGCAATTCCATGTAGAAGTTGACGTCCGGCGACAGGTCGTAGCCGATACCCAGCCGCACCCACTGCTGGACGAAGAAGGTGTTGCCGGACCCGGTGTTGCTCGGGTTGGCGTTGGCCCTGGCGTTGGCCAGCGTGTTACAGGCGCCGGCCGTCGGGTTGCCGTTGCCGAAGCACATGCCGTTTCGCATTTCCGGCCTCACGCGCAGGTCGGCGCGCAGCCAGAAGTTCTTGAGGTCGAAGTTCCGGCCGATGACCGGATCATAGGCCTCGTACGCTTCCTTCTGGGGAATGTTCCGCGGGATCGGAGGGAGGTTAGTAATGCGCTCGCCGGGGGGCAGCTCGTAGCCCGCCAGGGCGGGGGTGAACGGGGAAGAAACCAGGACCTGGAGGCCGGCCATCAGCACGGCCGCAGCCACGGCGGGGAAGACCGCCGGCCACCCTTTTCGTCCTCTGATGCTCCTCATAGCGTTCCTCCTATTGAATTGGACTGCGACTCCCGACCGGCGAAGCCTCCCTGCCCTGCAGGGGTGTGCCCGCTTCGCCGAGACTCGCTTCTGGTCCAACCGCTCCCACTATGATGCGGAGCCGTTAGCGCCGGTCATGGGACTCGTGCGTGCACGGTCCGGACAGGACCCGTTGTGCCGACGGATCCTCCGACAACGTCTGCTCTTCGGGCAGGCTGCGCGAACGGGTCCCCCATCTGCCGGACCACACCCCCGCGTCACCCGCCGTTCTGGCTTCACCCCCCTTCAAGGGTGTCGATTTCCGTCATTCCGGCGTAAGGTCGTCACCCGGACACCTGTAATCCGGGGGCCGGAATCCAGGGCCCCCGATGGACCCCGGCCTTCGCCGGGGCGACGGATCAGGGGGGCTCCCTTCCGTCATTCCGACGCAAGGTCGTCAACCGCCGGCCTTGGGCTCTCCGGATTGCCGAGGGTTCACCGTGATCTTGTCGATCTCGTCTTCCGCTTCCTTCATCGAGGCCTGGAGGTCCTGCTCGACCATCTTCACTTCCTGCTGGATCAGGGTGATCTCGGGCTCGACCGTGCTCCGAAGATCGTCCGCCGTCTCCTTCAGCCCCTTGACCGCCTTGCCGACCTGCCGCCCGATCTCCGGCAACTGCTTGGGCCCGAAGAGCAGGAAGGCGATGATCAGGATGATCAGGATCTCGCCGGCGCCCAACCCGAACATGACGTACAACCTGTGATGCGGGCCGCGGCCATCGGCGTTGAGTGCTGCATCGGGAGTCGTGCGTTACACGTACCTTCGCGCGCGCAACACGTCACGCTCGGCCCCCCGACTCAAGAACCCGTCGCCACCCCTTCGTTATCCCGGCGTTATCCCTGCCGCGGCGGCTCGGGCTGCGGCTGGCTCGGCTGGGCCTGCCCCTGCGCCGAGGCGGCGGTCTGCGCCGGAGGGAGCGACTGGGCCGGCGGCGCCGCGTCGGCCTGGGACGGCGTGACGTCCACCGCATCCGGCTCGTTCACCGACTTCTTGAACCCCTTGATCGCCTTGCCGAGCCCCTCGCCGAGCTGGGGGATCTTGCCGGCCCCGAAGATAATGAGGACGATGATCAAGATCAGCAGCAGTTCCATCCAGCCGAAGGAGCCGAACATGTCTACCTCTTCGCGATCGGCTAGGAGATTCCCGACATCTCCGCCGTGTCGTTCCGCCGAAGCTCGGCCTCCTGCTCCTGCAGGTACTTCTCGGTCAACAGGCGGAACTGCGTCCTCGGGTCGGGTTCGCCCTCCGCGCCCCCACGCCTCGACTCGACGTACGGGAGGCCGGCTTCAAACTGATCGAGGGCGCAGGCGAGGAGGTCGCCGATGATGTCGGTGCGGGTCTTCTTGGGATACATCTCGCACAAGGCCGCAATCCTTGCCGCAACATGGATCGGAAGCCGGATGGAATATTGCTTGACCGTGAGCCTGGCGTTCTCGCCCGAGTCCCAGAACTTCAACAGGTCTTCCGGTCTCATGGCAGCCATAACACCTCAGAGGCCCCTACGGGGGGCGGAGCCTAAAACTTCCTCCCACTTTTGTCAAGTTTTAATTTGCACTTCCAAACATTTCCGTTGTCCTGCCGTCAAGTTTCCATAAACATTCATCGCTGATCGACCGCCCGCTCGCCGGGGATGATCCGTCGCGGGACGGGAGGGGGAGCCGGGAAACGGTCGTGGCGCCGGGGGACAGGTGTCAGACCGTCGGAGGCCGGTGGTCAGGCTTGCAGGAAGCAATGGTAGTAGTCGACCGGTTGCGGCGGGGCCGCCAGGGCGAACCGAACGGCTTCCCGTTCGTACCCCAGCTCCTCGAGCCGGTCCATCGCGGCGGACAGCTCCTCTTCGGCGAGGTAGGCCACCGTATCCGGAACACCCGCCGGGTCCAGCCCGGCCGCCAGGCGTTCCATGGCCTCCCGCTCCGAGGCCGGCAGCTCGGACGGCAGCGGGTACTCCACGCGACGCGGGTAGGGGCTCCGGCAGACCCCCTTAAGCGCGTGCATCGTCCGGAGGATCAACCGGTCCTGCTCCCAGCCCGAGAGCGAGCCGGAGGAGGGATGCATGGCCAGGAGGTCCATGAGGCCGATGACGTTCGTCCCCAGGCTCCGCCCGACGAACTCCCGCTGCGCCTCGATGGTCACGGCCTTGATCCCCACGTGCTTGGCGACCGCCTCGATCAGGGCCAGGTTCAGCAGGAAGCTGTACTGCCCGCCGACCTGGCTGTAACAGGGTTTCTCGGCGTCGTTCAGGAGCGCCAAGTCGTCGGTCCCCGCGTCGAAGCTGCTGAAGCCGACCGCCCCCGGCCTCAGAAGCCGCTTGGCCTCCTTGACGGTGGCGAAGGCGCCCAGGTTGACCGGGACCAGCACCCGCTCGTCGATCCGTTTCAGGAAGTCCGTGATCGTCTTCCGGTAGGGCACGTCCTTCCATTCGACCTTGTGGTACTCCCGCTCCCAGACCAGGTCCTCCAGGATGCCGGGGTACCGCCCGAGGACGCCGAGGTCTTCCTCCGTGAAGGCCCGGACGAAGTCGGTCCAGTCGGCGACCGTCGCGTATCGCGCGGCGCTCAGGTTGGGCCGCAGGTGTTCTTCCTCGATCTCGCCGTCTTTGCGGGACAGCAGCTTGGTCGGCAGCTCGCTCCAGAGCTCGTTGCAGACGATCCGGTCGGCGACGGCGTCCTTGACGGCGCCGAGCGCCCGGACATCCGCGCAGAGGGCCGACACCCGCCCGCGGTGGGCGGTCAGGTCCGGATGGGCGAGGGCCGCCTTGAGCGCGGAGGGCCGGCGGTCCACGAGGAGGTAGCGGACGCGGGGATAGACGGTCCCCGCCTTGTCCAGCGTCTGCAGATGACCGAGGAAACAGGCGGCGAGGTTCCCGTTGCCGGGCCCCCACTCCATGACGAGCAGGGACGACGGGGGGACGGGCGGAGGGGCAGACGCGGGGCCCCCCGCCTCTGCCCCTCCCCGCGCCTCCGCGTCGGTCTGCCGGCGTCCGTCGGCCTGCGCCCGCTCGCGGGCGACGACGGCCTCGTAGTAGTGGGCCGCCAGGGCGTGGGCCAGCCGGTAGTCGGCGGCGGCGAAGGTCCGGTACGCGCCCTGGCCCTCCCCGCCCCTGAGGCCGCAGGCGAGTCGGTTGACGTGCTCCTGCCACCGGTCGAGCGGCTGGAATTCCCCCAGCGGCTGGGGGAGGGCGTCGGGGTTCGCGCTGGTCTGGTCGGGTGCGGCCGTGGCCATGGTCGTGGGCGTGAGCCGGTGTCGTCTGCTCGCGATCGTCTCGGGCGGGAACCGCCTCCCGCTCCGCCGGCGCCCGCCGAGCCGGCGGGGAGCGGATTCTAACAGGACGGCCCGGGGTCTGCAACCGGCGCGCCGCGTTGTGCCCCGGCGACCATCGCCCGCGATCGCGGGTGCCGCCGTTTGACCCACGGGGATGGATTCGGTAGAATGCCGCGCGCGTACAAGCCCGGCAGGGAGCCCCGCCCGTCATGACGTCCTCCCGTCCGTGGGTGTCGGTGGTGATCCCGATCAAGGACGAACGGGAGAACCTGGCCCCGCTCACCGAACAGTTGCTGAAGGTCCTGGGCGACCGGGAAGAGACCCGGAGCGCGGCCTTCGAGGTCCTCTACGTGGACGACGGGAGCACGGACGGCAGCGGGCCCTTCTTGGACACCCTCGCCGCGCAACATCCGGAGGTCAGGGTCCTGCACTTCGACCGGAACTACGGGCAGACGTCGGCCTTCGACGCGGGCTTCCGCCACGCGCGGGGGGAGCTCGTGGCCACCCTCGACGGGGACCTGCAGTTCGACCCGGCCGACATCCCGAAGCTGTTGCCCCTGGCGACCCAATACGACCTGGTCTGCGGCTGGCGGAAGGATCGCCACGACAGCCTCGTCCGCAAGCTGTCGTCGCGGGTCGCCTACCTGGTCCGGAGCGCGGTGACCGGCGACCGCATCCACGACACCGGCTGCTCGCTGAAGGTGTTCCGGCGCGCCGTGGTCGAACGGCTGCAACTGTTCGAGGGGCTGCATCGGTTCTTCCCGGCGCTCGCCCAGATGCACGGGTTCACGGTGGCCGAGGTGCCGGTCCGGCACTACCCGCGCGTGCACGGCCGCTCGAAGTACGGCATCGGCAACCGGCTCTTTCGGAGCCTCTACGACCTGATCGCCGTGCGGTGGATGCAGAGCCGGGTCCTCCGCTATCGGCTCCGCTCCGGCTCCGAGTCCGACGTCCCCCGCCCCACCCCCTAGCCCGGATGCCTCGTCCATCATGATGCCGTCGAACACGACCGACGCGGTGTGGCTCGCGATCGGCTTGCTCGGCCAGACGCTCTTCTTCATGCGCTGGGTCGTCCAGTGGTTCGTCTCCGAGCGCAGCGCCGAGAGCCGCGTGCCGGTCGCCTTCTGGTACTTCAGCCTGGTCGGCGGACTGATCACCCTGGCCTACGCCGTCTACCGGCAGGACCCGGTCTTCATCCTCGGGCAGGCGGTCGGCTCGGTCATCTACGTCCGCAACCTCATGCTGATCTCCCGCTCGGCCCGCGCCGCGCAGGACTCGGCGTCCCCCGGCGGGTGACGGTGCGGGAACCGGGCGACGGGCAGACGCGGCGACGGGGAGAGGGGGAGAGCCCCGCGCCCCCGCGCCCCCCCCTCCCCCCCTCGACCGACTCCGCCGCCGCACGGCTTTCCCCCGTACTCCTGCTGGCGCTCGCCGGCCTCCTGTTGCTGCTGGGGCTGGGCAGCCTCGGCCTCACCGACCGCGACGAGGGCAGCAACGCGGAGGCCGCGCGCGAGATGGTCGAGACCGGCGACTGGATCACGCCGACGCTCAACTACGAGCCGCGCTTCGCCAAGCCCGTCTTCCTCTACTGGCTGATCGGCGGCGCCTACACGCTCTTCGGCGTCAGCGAGTTCACCGCCCGGCTGCCCTCGGCGCTTTTCGGCATCGCCCTCATCGCCCTGCAGTACCTGTTCCTCAAGCGCGTGGGCGGGCCGCTGCTCGCGCTGCTCGGCGGGCTGATGCTGCTGCTCAACATCGAGGTCCTCGCCGTCGGCCGGATGGTGCTCACCGACAGCGTCCTCGTCTTCTTCACCACGCTGGCGATCTACGGGTTCTGGTCGGGCCTGCACGGCTCGCCGGGGCTCCCCGCGGGCGGCGAGGGGCCGGCGCGCCACGGCATCTGGCTGTTCTACGTCGGCATGGCCCTGGGCACCCTGACGAAGGGGCCGATCGGGTTCCTGGTCCCCCTGCTCGCCGTGGTCCCCTACCTCACCGTGACCGGCCGGTGGCGCCTGTTTTGGGAGCGCGGGCGGCCCCTGGCGGGGCTGCTGCTCTTCGCCGCCCTGGCCGTCCCGTGGTACGCCGCGATGCTCGCGATCCACGGGGCGCGCTACACCCAGTCGGCGCGGGCGGACACGGTCGGCCGGTTCCTGAACGTCATCGGAGGCCACGGCGGGACGGTCTTCTTCTACGTCCCCGTCCTCCTGTTCGGCTTCTTTCCCTGGAGCGGCTTCCTGGCGGTGTCGCTCTCCCGGACCGCCAAGGGCTGGCGTGCCGCGCGGGGCGCGGTGGCGGAGGGGCCGGCCCGGCCGCCGGCGCCCCGCGAGCTGGAGCTGTTCGCGGCGCTCTGGCTGGCGAGCGGGTTCATCTTTTTCAGCCTGTCGGCGACCAGGCTGCCCCATTACATCGCCCCGCTCTTTCCGGCCGCCGCCCTGCTCGCCGCCGCCTACTGGAAGGACTGTCTCGCCGATCCCGCGACGCCCGGCCTGCGCGCGGCGCTGCGGACGATGATGGGATTGGGGTACCTGCTGGGCCTGGCGCTCGCGGCCACGCCGTCCCTGTACGGCACCTTCGTGGATCAGATCGCGCGCGAATTCCCCGCGGCCGCCCGGGTGGACCCGGGCTGGAGCCCCGTCGCCGCCGGGTTGGTCCTGGTGGTCGGCATGGGGCTGGCGGGGTACTTCAGCCTCTCCGAGTCCAGGCGCGCGGGCCTCTTCTGGATCGCCGGCGCCGCGATGACGGCGGTCGCGCTGATCGCGATCCTGGTGAGCCTGCCGCGCTTCAGCCGTTACTTCGTCTCACCGGCTCAGGAGCTGGCCTACATCGCGGGCCTCAACCTCGGGCCGGATGACCGGCTCATCGCCTACGGACGGCCTCGGCCGTCGCTGTTGTTCTACGCCAAGCGGAAGATCATCGTCGTCAAGCCGGGGGAAGAGGAGCAGATGCGCCCGCACCTGCGCGGGCCGGGGCGGACGATGATCCTGCTCCAGTCCCGGATGCGGGACCGCCTGCCGGAGGAGGCGACGGGCTACGCGCCGATCCTGGAACGGGGCGGCTACGCCCTGCTCGCCAGCGAGCCGATGGTCAAGGGCCTGCCGGCCGGCCCGCCCGCGGGTCCGCCGGGCCCGCCGCTCGGCATCCCGGGCCATCGCTGAGTCGTCAAGCCCGCCGACGGTCTTTCACCGCCCCGGAATCCGCGATGCCTCCGAGGCCCGACGCCGACGCTCGTCAAGGGCTTCGCCGGGGATGAGCTTGAAGGCAAGGCCCGCCACGCCCGGCACGATGAGGAGATCATCAAGATGCCCGACGAAGGGGATGACGTCGGCAATGAGATCAAAGGGCCGCATCAGATAGCCCACGGCAAGACCGAGCAAGGCCTTGGCCGGCCACGGCGTTCGAGGATGACGGGCGATGCGCCGATACATCCTCAACTCGCACCTGGCCTTGCGCCCGATCGCTTTCCACGATTCCATCATCGGGCCCGGAAGGCGACGGCGGTCATGGAAGACCGCCCGGCGGACATTCCCGCCCGCAAGCGGGAGAGTCCATCCCCGCTCGTTCCCGCGTCCTTCGCTCGGCCCAATCATAGCAGGGAGGGACCACCAGAAGGGTCAAGGCGGTCGACGTGAGGAGTCCTCCGATGACCACCGTCGCGAGCGGACGCTGGAGCTCCGCGCCCAGGCTCGTGGCCAGCGCCATCGGCAGGAACCCGAGGCTCGCGACCATCGCCGTCATCAGGACCGGCCGCAGCCGGTCCTGGGCCCCCCGCACGACGGCGAGGTCGGTCGGGAGCCCGCTCGCTTCGAGGTCTCGGATGTGGCTCACGAGGACCACCCCGTTCAAGACCGCGATGCCGAAGAGGGCGATGAAGCCGATCGCCGCCGAGATGCTCAGCGGGAGGCCGCGGAGCCACAGGGCCAGCACGCCGCCGGACAGGGCGAGCGGGACGTTGAGGAAGATGAGGAGGGCCGGCCGGAGCCCGCCGAAGGCCACGGACAGCAGACCCAGGATGAGCATCAAGGTCACCGGCACCACCAGCGCGAGACGGCGCGCCGCCTCGCGCAGGTGCTCGTACTGGCCGCCCCACTCGATGTAGTACCCCGGCGGCAGCGTGACCGTTCGGCGCACCATCCGCTGCGCCTGTGCCACGAAGCCGCCGAGGTCCGCACCGCGGATGTTGCACTCCACGAGGATGCGCCGGGCGACGTTCTGCCGGCTGACCTGCGCCGGCCCGGCATCCAGCCGGATCGCCGCGACGCGCGAGAGGGGGACGAGTTCGCCGTGGGGCGTCGGCAGGAGGAGATCGCCCAGCGACGCCGGATCGGCCGTCGCCGCCTCCGCCAGCCGAACCACGAGGTCGAACCGGCGCGTCCCTTGCAGCACGGTCCCGACGACGTGCCCGACACGGGCGACCTCCACGAGGGCGAGCACGTCGGCGGCCGTCAGCCCGTAGCGGGCGATCTGCTCGCGGTCGACGACGACCCGCAGCAACGGCAGGCCGGCGATCTGCTCGACTTTGACGTCCGCGGCGCCCGGAACCCGTTCCAGGGCCACGGCGACCCGCTCGGCCGTCTGCGTGAGCAGGTCAAGATCTTCCCCGAAGATCTTGATCGCCAGGTCGGAGCGCGAGCCGGCGATCAGCTCGTTGAACCGCATCTCGATCGGCTGGGTGAACCCCAGGCCGATGCCGGGCACCTCCCCGTCGAGGGCCGCCTTCATGCCGGCGATCAAGGCCTCCCGGGAATGGGCGGTGATCCATTGCCGCCGGGGCTTCAGGATGACGAAGACATCGGACATCTCGATGCCCATGACGTCCGTGGCCACTTCGGGGCTGCCCGTGCGGGTGACGACGCGATCCACCTCCGGAAACCGGCGGAGCACCCGCTCGATCTCGAGGGAAGTCGCGACCGATTCGCTCAATGAGACACTGGGAAGCCGCCAGACCTGGATCGCGAGATCTCCCTCCTCCAAGCGGGGGATGAACTCGACCCCCATCGTCGCGGCCAGGCCCAGGCTTGCGGCGAACAGGACCGCCGCCGGCGTCACGACGCGGACGGGATGGCCGATCGCCCACCGAAGCGCGGGGACGTAGGCGCGCCGGACCAGCCGAAGCAGGCGGGTCTCCGTCCCGCCCGGCTCGGCCCGGCCGAACCAATAGGCGAGGAGGGGGATGACCGTCACCGCGAGCACCAACGAGCCGGTCAGGGCCAGGATGACCGTGACCGCCATGGGCCGGAACATTTTGCCCTCGATGCCGGTCAGCAGGAGCACGGGGACATAGACCAGCACGATGATGCCCACGGCGAAGGTCACGGGACGCAGGACCTGCCGGCCCGCATCCGCGACCACGGCCAGCCGCTCGGCCGGCCCGGCCCGACCGGGCTCGGCGAGGCGTCGGAGGATGTTGTCCACCATCACAACCGAGCCGTCCACCAGCAACCCGAAGTCGATCGCCCCGAGGCTCATGAGGTTGCCCGACAGCCCCGCCTGGACCATGCCGGTGAAGGCGAGGAGCATGGAGAGGGGAATGGCCGAGGCCACGATCAGGCCGGCCCGAAGGTCGCCGAGGAAAAGGAACAACACCGCCACGACCAGCAGCCCGCCCTCCAGGAGATTGGCCCGGACCGTGCCGATGACCTGCGAGACGAACCGGCTCCGGTCGTAGTAGGGCTCGATCGTCACGCCGGGCGGCAGGGCCGCCTGGATCTGGCGGACGCGGTCCTTGACGCGAGCCACCACCTCCTGCGCGTTCTCGCCCGCCAGCATCTGGACCAGGCCGATCACCGTTTCCCCCTCGCCCATGGCCGTCGCCGCGCCGATGCGGAGCGCAGGGCCTTCGCGGACCTCCGCGACGTCGCGGATCAGGACGGGCACGCCCCCGGCGCCGTGGGTGACGACGATCCCGGCGAGGTCCGCCTCTCCCGTCGCGAGGGCTTCGCCGCGGATCAGCACCTGCTCCCGTTGCCGCTCGATGTACCCCCCGCCCGCGAGGGCGTTGTTGCGCGCCAGGGCCTCGAAGACGTGGCCGATCGAGAGCCGGTAGGCGAGCAGCTTGGCGGGGTCCACCACCACCTGGTACTGCTTGGCTTCGCCGCCCCAGATGTTGACCTCGACCACGCCCGGCACGGCCCTGAGGCGAGGGCCGATGTCCCATTCCAGGATGGTCCGAAGGGCCATCGCATCGTATCCGCGGCCGCGCAGCGTGAAATGATAGACCTCGCCCAGGCCGGTCGTGAGCGGCCCCATCAGCGGCCGGCCGTATGCGGCGGGAATCCGCTCCATCGCCCGGACCAGTCGCTCGTTCACGAGCTGCCGCGCCCGATGAACCTCAACGTGGTCCTCGAAAATGGCGGTGACGGCGGACAGCCCGTAACGGGAAACGGACCGCAGCTCGCGCAGGCCGGGGAGGCCGCTCAGGGACGCTTCGATCGGAAAGGTCACGAACTGTTCGACCTCGACGGGGCCCAACGCGGGTGCCCGCGTGAGGACCTGCACCTGCACGGGCGTCAGGTCCGGCACGGCGTCGATCGGCAGGTGGGCCATGGACCAGGCACCCGTCGCGACCGTCAGGAGCACGGCGACGAGCGTAAAGAAGCGATGCCGGAGCGAGAGGTCGAGGAGTTGCGCCACGCTACCGATCCTCGCCCGACTGGATGGTCTGTTTGAGGAATAGGGCTTTCAGGTCGAAGACCCCGTCGGTCACCACGGAGTCGCCGGCCGCGAGGCCCTCGACGATTTCCGCCCACCCTCCGCCTTCTCGCCCGACCTCGACGGGGGCAAACCCGTACCCTTCTCCGCGTTCGACGAAAACCCCTCGGACCTTTCCCACCATCGTCAACGCGGAAGTCGGAACGGCCAACGCGGCGGCGGTCGCCCGGGATAAGCCGACGTCCACGTATTCGCGGGGTTTCAGGCGGCCCTCGCGGTTGTCAACCTCAAACCGTACCCGCACGGTGCGGGTGGCTTCGTCCGCCACCGGCGCCAGGTACGTCAGGGGCGCCGTGATGGGCTCACCCCCCGTGGGAACGATCGTTCCGACATCCCCCTCCGCAAAATACCGGGCCTGCTCGATCGGCAGGCTGGCAAAGACCCAGACGCGGCTCGGGTCCACGATCTCGAACAACTCGCTTCCGGGAGCGACTCCTTGCCCCCGAACCACGTGCTGCGCCACGACGATGCCCGCGATCGGCGCCCTAAGCGTGGCGCGATGTCCCTCCGGATGGTGTTCGCGTTCGAGTTCCGCCAGTTCGGCGGCGGTCAATCCCATGCCGAGCAGTTTTTCACGCACGTGCTGGTAGCGCGCGTTGGTTTCCAGATGGCGCCCCCGTTCCTCGACGAACCGTCGTTCCGACACGATGTCGTCGGCCTTGAGCTTTTCGGTCCGTCGGAACCCGCTTTCAGCGACCTCCGCCTGCGCCTTGGCCACGAGATATTCCTCGACGAGTTCATCCAAGCGCAGGCTGCCGATCGCCGCCAGGGCTTGCCCGGGACGCACGCGATCGCCGAGCCGGACGTACACCCGTTCCACTTGGCCTTCGATCCGGGAGGCGATCTTCGCGACCTGGTTCGGGTCGAGCGCCACTTCCCCCGGTGCGGTGATCACCGCGGGAACCGTGCGCAGGGACACGACTTCGGTCCGGAGGCGGGCCCGGACGGCGGTGGGAACCCGTACGAGTCGGCCGCCCGCGTCCAGGACCGGCAGCGGGGGCTGCCCCGACCGGTCCGGCCCTTGGTCCCCGCATCCCGCGACGAGCAGGCTCACCCCAAGCACGATCCCGGGTCCGGCCCGCCTCAACCGCCTTCTGAACATCGCAGCCCCGCTCATGCCCGCCGGCCCCCCCTTCAGACCCTCCCGCCGACGATTCGCTCAAGACGGGCGAGGGCCACCGAAAGGTCCCGGCGTGCCTGGGCGTACTCCAGCAGGGTCTCCCGGTACACGCGCTGGGCATCCAGCACGTCCAGGAGACCGACGGCTCCCTGCCGGAAACTGGTTCGGGCGACGGTCAATGTCCGCTCCGCCTGCTTCAGCAACCCGGTCTCGAACACCTGAATCTGGGCGGTGGCGGTCCGGACCTCCTGGGCCTGTTCGACCATGGCCTGGTCCAGTTCGGTCTGGACACGCAGCCGCTCCGCCTCGGCGCGATATTTCGCGCCCAGCGCGCTTTCGATTTCCCCCTGCCGCTGGTACCAGATCGGGATGGGCACGGTCAGCCCGGCGACGAAGGATTCGTCGCCGGCTTCGCGATGGTAGGTCCCGGAGATGATCAGGTTCGGAATCCTGGACTCACGCTCGAGCTGCACGCGGTACGCAGCCTGCTCCGCTTGCCGGCTGAATCGCCGGAGGGTCGGATGTCCTGCCAGCATCCCGGCTCTGAGCTTTTCAAGGTCAAGCTCTTCCCGGAGCGAGTCAAACTCGCCTTGGACGGAAAACTGCGCGCCGAGGGTCCCGACGGTCAGCGTGTTGAGCCGAGCCCGCGCCACCGTCAACAGATTCTGAGTCCGCGTGAGATCCTTGCGGGCCTTCTGCACCTCGACCGCGGCCTTCATGGTCTCGAAGGAGGTCGCGTCACCGGCCGCCGCGCGCGCCTGCACGGTCCGCAAGACATCCTCCACGGTCGTCAGATTCTGCGCCGTCAGGGCCGCATCGGCTTGGGCGTACAGCAGCTCATAAAACGCCACCTTCACGTCGGCCAGCAGGGCAAGCCGCGCCTCATCGAGCGCGGCGCTGGCTTCAGCCAGTCCTGCATCCGCCGCCTGACGACGTGCCCGGCGCTTCTCCGGCCACTCCAGCGGCTGTTCGATCGTCACCGTTCGCTCGGTAATCGCCACGCCGGTGCTCGGGTCCCGAATGGCTCCTCGGCCGGCCGAGCCGGAAATCGCCGGGTTTGGATAGGCCCGCGCCGTCGCCTGTTGGCCGCGTCCTTGACGGACGGCTCCGCGCGCGGCCGCGATGGCGGGATGGCGTTCGAGCGCAAGAGCGATGATCTCCTCCAACGTATAGGGCTGCGGGCTTTCGCCCGCCGCGCCCGCCGCGGCCACGGTGACGAGGGCTCCCCCCACGCAGGCCAGCAGCGTCAACAACACGGACCTTGACCACAACATGTGCCCCTCCCCCCTTCCACCGACACAGCCGGCAGCCGGATGAATTGAGAGCGATCTCCCGAAAGGCCCTCTTCGCCCCCGCATCAATGGCGGATTCGGAGGCGCGAGGCTTAGAGAAGCCCCACCGGCTGCGCAGTGCCCGGCTCAGCGCGTGTGCGTGGACTGTCGTTGGATCAGAGAGAAAGGACGGGAGGAGCGCGCCCCGGTGACTCGGCACAGAGGAACAGGCTGATGGAGGAGGGACAGGCCCTCGCGAGCGCCCGCGAGGGGAGGAGCTCACCGGGGTTACGCCCTCCATCGGAAAGACGGAGATCACACGAAGCGTGCTTGGTGTGCTGCCGGTCAGGGGAAGCGGAAAGGAACGTAAACCCGATTTCGTCATGGCCCAGGCTGTGCCCGGCCTTCCCGAGGAACGAGGCGGACGCAGACTCCGTCCCTTGAGCCGTGCGCGCGACATGACGGTCGCCCTGCTCACAGTCCAGGTCCGGCGAGAAGACCGTATGAACGGTCCCGCCGTGGACATGCCCGACACTGCCGTGACGATGGTCCGCTTCAGGGTGAACGTGGACCAGCGGGACCGCGACCATCCACACGGCGGTCCAGGCCCCCAAGAGGACCGAGGTCCACGTGCGATGGGTCCGCAGGAACGAAGCTCGTCGCGGCATACTCCCTCCGGCCGATGACGCTACCACAGGCGTCGGAGCCGGTCAATCCTGCCGTGATCAGGGATGGGGGGTCACCGTGCGATCACGCGCCCGCTCCGGCTCCAATAGAAGTAGATCGAAAAGTTCGGATAGATCGCCGCGATGTCGTTCCGTCCGGCGACCGTGAAGAGGACTCCCGCGGACCCCACGATCCAGTCCGTGACCTTGTACTCGATGGTCGGCTGAATCCCGACCAACCCGAAGGCCCCCGGCTTGGTGTTGAGCTGGTGTCCGTCGAGCCGGAACGGCAGGCCGTTCAGCCCCAGCACCTCGATCGCATAGGCGAACCCCTTCGCGTCATCCAGAAAATGTTCGACGGCCAGCCGGTACTGGAAGACGTCGCCGAAGTACTGGGCGGTACCTTGATTCGAACTGGGCGGCCCGTAGGAATAGAAGAGGCCGCCGGAGATGCGGAACGGCCGCAGGTTCTTCCGAAAGAGCACGGACTCCGTGAAGACCGGCGCCCCGAAGTGTGTCGCGGGCAGACGGCCCAGCGGGGCGAAGCCGCCCGGCACGGCGGACGTGCCGGCCCAGTCGCTCGTGGGAATGCTCACGTAGAAGGCGTTCGTGAGCGTCGGCCACCAGTCCTCGTCCTGCTGCACGTTGAACCGGTACTTCAGAAAGGCGGTCGTGTCCCCCAATCCGTTCCCGCTCCGCGCCGCGGCGCCGCTGCCGGACGACTGCCACCATGACACTTCCGAGACGTACATCTCGAATTCGACCGAATCGGTGATGCCGTAGGAGAACTCGACTTGCGGATTGACGGCGGAAAGTCGTTGCGGGAGCGCCCGAGCGGCGCCCGACCAGGCGTCGCCGAATTGTCCGTATCCGATCTCGCTGTACACATAGGGACGGAAGAAGTACTGCCCCTTGGGTTGAAGGTCTGCCGAACTGACCAACTGGGGACCGGCCGAAAAGGGATTCCAGATTTTTCGATACCGCGCGATCTCTTCATCGGTGACGGCGCCGGCCACGGACCCACCGGTGCCGAGCCCCCAGACGACGAGGCACAGGATAGAACGCACGAACGGGTTGAAGACGGTCATGACGGCTCTCCTGTCGGCGTCGGACGCAACGGGGAAAGCGCTGCCCGGGCCCGCACATGGATCGGGCCGAGGCAAGAGCAGCCCTGCACGGCCGTTCCCGTGCGCCGAGGACGCTTCTAACCGGTGAATGGAACGTGCCTGCGATGGGGGGCCGGCCGCCCCTTCCGCGGGGGGCCGGGCGGGGACACGATCAGAGGCGATAGACGCAGAGGGAGGGGCGGGATCGGAATGGAGATCCGGGCGGACCGACCGCGTGGCTCATCGGCGTGCCCACGTCGGTCGGCATGGACGACGCGGGAGCGACGCAGGCCGCCGTCTCGGAAGGCATCGGCCGCCCCTCGCGGGCGGCCGTCTCCGGTTTGAGCCCGGAGGCCAGCTTCGCCAGCGCTTCCATGTCCAGGTCCTGGGCACAGGGCTGGACCTTCACCAGGACCCGCAGCTCCTCGGCCAGCTCAAGGCCGCCATAGAGCAGCCAGGCCGAGAGCAGGCACAGGGCGATCGGGCAGAAGAGGGAGCTCCGTGGAGGCGCCATGAGAAGCGTCGGTCAATACACGAGGTTGTGCGGGAGCTGCTCGCGATATCTTCTGGCCATGTCATCGGCCTCGTCGGCCGCGGCCCACGTGTCCTCCGCTACCTGCAACTTCCGTCGCGCCCGGTCGGAATCACCGCCCGCCTGCCGGGTTTCCCATTCGGCTTCCCACGCAAAGGACGCGGCCAGACGGCGCAACTCCGCAGCCTGCTGGCGGTACCGCACGATGCGATCGCCGATGTCCTTGTAACTCGCCCCGCTCACCATCTCCGCCCGTTCGGGCGGGGTCGTCACGCACCCCACCACCGTCGCCCCGACGAGGACCAGGATGCTGCCGAGGAACCGTGTCTGGTGTCCCATGGCCACCCTCCTTCACGACGAGTAGAGGGAAGTCGCCCCCACAGGAACCCGACATGCAGTTTCCATTCCTCCCCGGCCCGCCCGACTCATGAACGCTTCTACTGCGATCGCCTGCCTGGGCGGACACGCCGGCAGGCGATTTCGCCACGAACTGCCGTGAATCATGCGCGCTAATCCAAGGGACCGCGGGCGATGCACCGTCTCTCCGGTCACGGACCGGAGAGGATCCGAGCGGCGTCGCACAGGCCGCACCGTGCGACGTATCGCCGATCGGTATGGGGCCGGATCAGGAGGGGGGCGTCCCGAGCCTAGTCGGTAGCCTCCACCGCCCTGTCGTACTGGCTCTTGAGCAGTTTCAGCATGGCGTCCACGCTGTCCCGCATTTCTTTGTCGAACCACTTGGAGCCGTCCGGCCGGCTCTCGACCTTGGAGATCTCACGCAGGATGTTGTCCCGCGTTTGGATCAGGTCCAGAACGATGGGCCTCGCCTCCGGCTTGCCCCTGAGCTTCTCGATGAGGGCGTCGGCCTTCTTAAGAATCTGATCCACTTGCGCCCGGTAAGACCGGGGCTCCTTGGGAAGCCCTTCGATCGTCAGGGTATCCGCGGCATGGACCAGTCCGAGGGCACCGGGCCGTTCCACGGAGCCGCCCAGCCACACCACGAGGCCGCCCACCACCGCCGCAAGCCACGCCTCCTTCCAGAGTCGCTCCCTTGTCATGCCCCCTCCTTCCAGACCACCCTACCGGCCGAGCGGCGGGGCGGCGTCCCGGGCCAACACTTCGCCGATCAACAGGTTGAGGTCCTGGTTCATCAGGTTGACGTCCGCTTCAAGCAGATCGAGCATCGCGGCCCGGGCGCGAAGCTCCTCGATGTCGTAGACTCCGCCTTCTCCGAAAAACAGCGCGACGCGCCGGCGCTCGACGTCCGACCCCGGTTCGCCCAGGCGGCCGTCCTGGCGCCAGCGGACGATGAGGGACTCGCGCAGGGAGCGGCCGGCCGGGTCCTCGCTCAACGGTCTGTTCAGGTAACGCCACACGGACGGGGGCACCAGGTCGGAGTGTTCCGGGCCCTCCCACACCTCCCGCAGGAGATTGCGTTCGTGCCGGAACTCCTGCTCCGCGCTGCCCCACACGGCCGCCAGCCCGAACCCGGTCGCCAACACGCCCCCCGAGATACCCCCCGCCGCCGCCGCGGTCGCCTGGCCGGCCAGGCTCAGGCCGCCCGACAGGATGCCCACCAGCGCGTCGCCGACGATGGCGATCAGCGTCCTGGTCCGCACCGTCTTTTCCCTCCGTTCCTGGAGCCGGTCCGCCAGTTGATCGGCCCGTTCCTCTTCGCAATCGGCTTCCGCCGCGGTCCGGGCCACGTCGAGCAAGCTGAGCACCACCAGATCCGAAAGCCGTTGGCGCGCCTGAAGCAGGCGTACCCGGGCGCCCGCGTCGTCGCGCGCGGCTTCCGCTTCCAGCGCGGGCAGGCTCGACAGCAGCTCGCGCGCGCCGATGACCTCCGCGATCGCCACGGCCTCCGGCGAAAACCCTTCGAGGCGCGGGCGGTCCGCCGTCCGGTCCCTTCGCAAGGGCGGGATCGCCGCCGCATCGGCGGACGCGCCGGGACGCGGGCGGCCGCCGGGCGGACCGCAGCTGCGCTCGACGGCGTCTACGGGCGTCGGGGCGGAAACCGACGGCGACAGACGCTCCGCACACCCGACCGTCACGCAGAGACAGACAAGGAGCCCCCACCGGCCTCCGTAAACCGGCAAGCCGCGCCCTGCCCCCCCCTGCCTCAGAGCGTCAACCCGGCCAGCCAGGCCAGAAAGGCCAGGACCACGCCCGCCACGGCGGTGAAGACCGGCTGCAGGATCCCCGCGAGGTCCGACGACTCGGTGTGGGTCATTGATCGCTCCTTTCCTCGTTCCATTCCCGGCCGGAAGTCTACTTGACGACCAAAACGGCGCAGGGAGCCAAGCGGGCCAAGCTGTGCGAGGTGCCGCCCCAGTGGTCGCCGAAGCCCCTCGAATGCCCCCGGAATCCGACGACGAGCAGGTCGAACCCGTGCTCTCGGATGAAGGTGACGAGCGTTTCCACCTCGTGCCCGATCAGCAAATGCGACTTCAAGCGGACGCCGTGGTCCATCGCGACCATCCCGGCGCGGATGCCCTGCAGACGCAGATAGTCGTCCGCGTCCGCCGAGCCCCTCGCCTCACCGCCCACGACCGTCAACGAGTGGTGCGCCACCCGCTCCCGCACGGTCACGGCGTGCAGCTCGGCCCCGGACCGGCGCGCGAGGTCACCGCCCACGCCGAGGGCCTTCATGGCGCCTTCCGACCCGTCGTTGGCGACGAGGATCTTCCTGAAGAGCGGCGCGGTCATTTCACGATCAAGACGGCGCAGTGGCTCAACCGTGCCAGGTTCTGCGACGTCCCGCCCCAGACCCGTTCAAAAATGCGCGAGTGCCCCATGAACCCGATGACGAGCAGGTCGAAGCGATGCTCCTTGGCGAACTGGACGATCGTGGCCACTTCGTGGCCCGGCAGGACATGCGAAGTCAGCCGCACGCCGGAGGCGGCCGCGGCGGACTGGGCCTCGGCCACGACTCCGCGGAAGAAATTCGCCGCCTCCTGCTTGGCCTCGACCACCTCCCCCACCGTGGCGGCGTAATGCGGCAGATGTTCCTCCACCGAGATGGAATGCAGCTCGGCCTCGTACCGTCCCGCGAGATCGACCGCGGCGCGCAACGCCTTCTTCGCCCCCTCCGAGCCGTCCAGCGCGACCAAAATCCTATGAAACATGGGAAGGGGCTCCTTCCTCCACGCCGACGACCGGTCGCGGCGGTCCGTTTCCCGGCGCGGTGGGATGCCGGTCGGTCGAGCGGCGGGCCATCCTTTCCTCCTGCGGGGTCCCGCCCGGGTCGAACCACCGCTCCGCGATCACCGTCGGCACGACCGCGCTCAAGATCACCACGGTCACCAGCACCGCATACTGCTCCTGCGTGATGAACGAGTGGCTGAGCCCGTAGAGCGCGGAGATCGTCCCGAAGGTGAGCCCCGTGGACATGAGCAGCGTCGTGTACATCGCCTCCCGGCGGCCGAACCGGAAGCCCTGTGCCAGCGGCCAGACGCCGAGGAACTTCGTGGCCATCTTCACCCCCAGGAGGACGGCGATCAGGATCGCGCCGGCGAGCACCGCCCGGAGGTCCACCAGCGCCCCGGCCTTCAGGAAATAAAAGGGCGTGAGAATGGAGAAAGCGATGACCCGGATCCGCTGGGCCAGCGTCCGATCGGCCAGGAACAGCGGCGCGAGCACCATGCCGACGAGATAGGCCGGCAGGACCGCCTCGCTCTTGGCCGCCGCCGCCAGCGCGCCCAGCGCGAAGAGGAGGACCAGGATGAACTTGGTCTCCGGCTCGCTGATCCGCGGCCCCACCGCCCGGAAGAACCACGCCGTCACCGACGGCAGCGTCCACAGGACGAGCGCCGTGACGACCGCGAACGCCAGCAGCCACCGGTCGTACTGGGCGAACAGGAGGCCGAGCGCCAGCACCGTGCCCAGGTCCGTGATGAAGCAGGCCGCGAGGATGACCTTGCCCAGTTCCGTCGCGTTGTACCCCCGCTCCACCATGACCGCGTACACCACCGCCACGGAGGTCGTCGAGAGCGCGATGCCCGCGATCTCGGCGGCGGCCAGCGACCAGCCCGCCACCCAGTAGGCATAGGCCATCGCCCCCAGGAAGGGTGCGAAGAAGGACGCAAGCCCGATGCTCAGCGTTTCCTTCCATTTGTCCTTGAGCACGTCGAGGTCGATCTCGGCCCCGGCCAGGAAGGTCAGCAGCACGCTCCCCATGGCGGCCAGGACATGCACCCACTCGGCCGGCTGCAGGTTGAACGCATTCCCTCCGGCGACGCCCACGCAGATCTCGACCAGGGCCACGGAGACGCCGATCCGGACCGACACGACCGCGGCGAGCAGCGCCATCCCGACCCAGACCGCGGCGACCACCCACGTGCTTTCCATCTCCACTCCTATTCCCCCCGCGTCGTGGTCAGTCGCGCTTTATCGTGATGATCTTGCCGGTCGCGGCATCCACGTGCAGCTCCCGCTCGTATCCGTCCACGGTCACCAGCTCGACCTCGTAGACGAGCCGGCCGTCCTCCGTCTCCAGCTCGATTTCCTTGATCGTCGCCCCGGGAAACTCCTCCAGCACGATCCGACCGACCTCCTGCGGGCTGAGTTTGGGCATATGCCCGCCGTCGTGGTCATCGGACAGGGCCTTGCCCGCCGACCCCAGGCAGATCAGGGCGATGCTCACACCGATGATGATGGCCTTCATGGTGGTGTCCCTCCGGGCGTATGGAGCGAGGGCCCCGTTTCGCGAAGGAACCGTTCCGGCAGGAACGCGCTGGAGGATAAAGAACCGGCGAGAGGTCCTGGGAGACATCATGACTCCTACCAGAACGTTTCCGGTAGGAGTCATTAGCCCCGCGTTCAGGGAACCTGAGCGGAGCGGTTGATGGTGGACTCCATCACCAACGCAGCGAGGCCAAGACTAGCAAGACGCCCCGCCCAAGTCAAGCCCCCGGGGGCGAGCGCCCGCGGATTCGACCCGCACGCAGCGATCGGCGCCGGGCACGGCCGCCAGGTCGGTGGATACGATGACGACGGTCCACGGCCCCTCCTTCGAGCAGAGCCTCCGCAACAGGGGGACGCGCAGATGTTCGGCCATGCCGTAGAGGCCGCCGTCCACGATCAGAAGCCGGGGCCGGGTGACGACCGCGCGCGCGATCAGCAGCTTGGTGACCTGACTCGTCGTGAACCCCTTCCCCTGGAACTCGACGTGCGTGCTCAATCCCCGCGGCAGCCGGTCCACCTGCTCCGACGCCTCGGCGAATCGCAGAGCCCATTGCACGTCCTCGTAAGGAATCGGGCCACGCCCGAACACGATGTTGTCCTCCACCGAGCCGTCCACGAGCATCCGGTGGGAGTCGTGGATCAGCCCGCGGACCATGATCAACGAGTCGCGGGAAATCTGACGGAGGTCCACGTCGTCGTAACGAATCACGCCGCTCGCCGGCAGATGCAGCCCCGACAGGACTCGGAGGAGCTCGCTCTTGACCCTGGCGTCGGTCGTCTGGAGCACCACCCGCTCGCCGGACGACACCTCGAGGGTCAGGTCCGTCACGAGCGGCTTCTCGCCGGGCGCGCCCAGCGACACCCCGCGGCAGCTCAGGGACAGCCCCGAGGCGTCCAGGCAGCTCAGCGCGATGGGCGAAGCCGCGGCGTCCTGGTCGCGCGGCAACGAGAAGAGGCCGGCCAGGTCGTTGAACGAGGTGAAGAGGATGAAGACCGCGTACATCCGGCGGGCGAGGACGTCGAAGTTGAAGAGCAGGCGCCCGACGATCACCTCGGCCGCGACGAACTGTCCGAGGGTGATCTGCTGGAGCATCATGAGCCAGGCCGCCATGGCGATCAAGCCGCCGTGACAGACGGCCTGCCAGACCATCGAACCCTTGTACTGGCGGTGCAGGATGTCCGACCGCCGCTTCCGCGCCCGGATGTACTCGAACACGAGGTGGTCGGTCTTGTCGGCGAGCATGGAGGCCCCCGCCGCCGCCTTCACGTCCAGGAGGTTGTCCGCGATGCTCTGAAACCATCGGAGGAGGGCATGGTGCAGCTCGTTGATCGTGAGCGTGATGCGGAAGCCCCCGAAGCTGAGGGTCGGCGTCAGGAGAACGAACCCGAGCAGCAACACGACGTCGTAGATGAGGAAATACGGATGGTAGACGACCAGCAGGGTCATCCCGATGGTGCCGCCGACCGCGATGTTGACGACGTCCACCAGCATTGCGGCGAAGGCGCGGGTGATCTGCTCGGCCTCGAAGAAGTAGTTGACGGCCCGCGGTGCGAACCGCTCTTCTCGGAACGTGGGCAGCGCACGCGCGAGCGCGAGGGCGATCCGCGTGTAGGTCCGCTGGGAAAGGATCTCCAGCGACCGCGTCTGGAGGACCTGCAGGGAACCGATGAAGACGAGCGTCGTGACCAGGATCGCCGCCAGCGTGACGATCATCACCGGCTGGATGGCGAAGGCGAAGGCGTTGACGAGCTCGGAGACGGTCAGCGGGACGACGAGGGAGAAGACGCCGATGGCGACGGCGTACGCGACGACGAGCCCCAGGATCTTTCTTTCGAGTGCGACCAGGAGCAGCAGGCGGCGGACGGTCGGCCACGCCAGCCCGGCCCGATCGCCTCCCGCCCGCCCGCTCACGGCACCGGCTGCGCGGCTCGTCGCCATGACGCACTCCCACCGTCATCTTCCCGGTAGGAGTCATCAGCCGGCGGCGCGCCGCGCGGCGGTTCGGGTGGACTCCATCACCCTGGGGCCGGTTTCTCTTCGGAGGCGGACTACCCGACCTTCGGTTTCACCGTGAATCGCATGGTTCCCACCAGCCCGATGGGGTTCACCTCCCAGCCTAGATAGATCTCGACCTTGTACGTCCCGGGTTTCCAGCCCCGATCCGGCGCGAAGAACTTCAGGTACCCGCTCTCGTCCTCCAACGCGATGTACATAGTGTCCTGCGCGATCGGCTTGGCGGGGTCCAACCCCTCGACCTGCTCGGGGTAGCAGATGCCGAAGACTTGGAACGACTCGTAGTGCTGGAAGAGCTTGAAGACGATGAAGACGCGCGAGTCCGGCGAGAACTCGTCGGTGGGATCGACCGGCACGATCTCGTGGGACCGCCGGAAGCCGAGCTCCTCCTCGAAGTTCCTGGAGGTGACGATCGAGTAGAAGATGCCCCGCGGGGGCGCGTTGAAGTCGTAGGGCTCAAGCGGCCCTACGTCCTGAAATTTCTCGATCGGGACGTTGCGGGTCAGCGGCGGCTCCTCGGCCGCTCCCGGAGGGACGGCACCGAGGGCGACCAGCACGAGCGACAGGGCCGGAGTCGCGAGGCCCCGCAGGGTCGCGGGGGGCCGAGGCATGCGCCGCCTCCTCTAAACAAAAGACTCCTACCAACGACGGGCCGGTAGGAGTCATCAGCCGCCGGTGCATCGGCCGGCAGGCGGTTCAGGTGAACCCCATCACCTTCTGCGTCGTTCTATACACTCGCCCCCGAGCCCCTGTCAACCGGAGCCCAGGCTGCCCTGGACGAAGCGCAGGAGCGCCGCCGTGCCGGCCAGCGCCAGCGCCAGCGCGGCCTCCTCCGCCAGCGCCCGCCGGCGGGGGCGCGCCCGCCACGGCGGGGCCGCGCCCCGGCCCGCCCACCAGCCGGCGCCGGCCAGGGCCGCCGCCGCGACGGGCAGCAGGGAGCCGCCCGTCGCGGCGAGCCCCACCGCGATCGCCGCCGACCCGACCCGTCCGTCCCGAGCCGCCCCCGTCGCGGCCCCACCGAGGTCCCGCGCGATCGCCTTCACCCGGACCACCCAACCGATCCCCATGGCGAGCAGGCCCGCGCCGACCAACCAGGGGGCCGCTTCCGAGCCCGAGGGCGGCTGGCCGGCGGTCCACAGCAGCGTCACGGCGCCCGCCGCGAAGGGAGCCAGCTCGACCGGGACGCGGGCGAGGGAGGTACGCCACTGCTTCAGCGGATTGACTACCAGGGCGCCGACGGCCAGTCCGAGCAGGGCCCCGGCCAGCACGTCGGTCGGGAAATGCGAGCCGCGGACGACGCGGCTGACGATGACGAAGCCGGCCAGGCCATAGGCCGGCCACCGGAGGCGCGGGCAATGGTGGGCCATCACGGCGGCGACGGCGAAGGCGGCGGAGGCGTGGCCCGATGGAAAGGAGTCGAGTCCGCCGGCGAGGTTCGGGCCGGTCAGCATGCCCTCCAGGTGGACCAGGCGGGGCCTGGCCCGCCCGATGAGGTGCTTGAGCACCTGGACCGCGAGGGCGGCGACGCCGTGGGCGATGAGCCCGTGGAATCCGGCCCGGCGAAGCACCGGCCGGTCGCGCGCCCAGCCCGCGAGCAGGAGGCTCGCACTCAGGGCGGCCAAGACCCCGCCGCTCCCCAGGCGGCTCCCCGCGTCCCCGAGCCATTCGACCCAGGGCTCGTGCACCGAGCGGACCTGGGCGGCCACCGTCAGGTCGAGCTGGTGGAGGCCCCAGAAGACGACGAGCAGCGCGGCGCAGGAAAGCAGGACGGGGCCCAAGGGCTCCGACGCGGCGACGCGGCGAGGGGGGGACGCGGGGCCCTCCGTGTCCTCCCGTCCCCCGCTCCCCCTGTCGCGTTCCCCCCTCACCCCTCGGCCCTCACACGTCACGCGGTCACGGCACCCAGTCGGCGATGAAGACGTTGAACTCGCCCTTGACCTTGGCGTGGCGGTCCGACACCCAGACGAGGTGCTTCCCGTCCGGTGAGAACATGGGGAAGCTGTTGAAGCTCCCCTCGGTCGTGATGCGCTCCAGGCCGCTGCCGTCGTCCCCGACCAGGTAGAGGTGGAAGGTCGGCGGGCCCGGCGCCGCCTGGTCGTGCAGGTTCGAGGCGAAGATGATCCGGCGCCCGTCCGGATGGAAGAAGGGGGCGAAGTTCGAGGCCCCATTGGCCGTCACCTGCCGGCGGCCGGACCCGTCGGCGTTCATCACGAAGATCTCGAGCTGGCTGGGCTCGACCAAGCCCTCCTGCAAGAGCGCCCGGTAGGCGTCGAGGGCGGCGGGGTCCCGGGGATGGGACGCGCGATAGACGATCCGCTTGCTGTCGGGGGAGAAGAACGGCCCGCCGTCGTAGCCCACCTCGGTCGTCAGGCGCCGGACGTGGGTGCCGTCCATGTTCATGGCGTAGATGTCCAGGTCCCCGTCCCGGACGGAGGTGAAGACGATCGTCTTGCCGTCGGGCGAGACGGTCGCCTCCGCGTCGTAGCCCGGCGTGTTGGTGAGGCGCTGGAGCTGCTGGCCGTCGAGCCGGACGGAGAAGATGTCGTAGTCGTCCAGCGCCCAGCGGTAACGGCCCTCCCGCTTGGGCTTGGGCGGACAGCCCGCGCCCTTCAGGTGCGTCGACGAGTAGAGCACCCGGCGGTCTCCGGGGAAGAAGTATCCGCAGGTGGTCGCCCCGGCGCCCGTGCTGACCAGCCGGATCTCGCCCGTGTCCAGATGCATGACGTACATCTGGTAGCAGCCGAGACCCGGATCGCCCGAGGACCGGTTGGTCGCCGGCGACGGCCCGCCCCAGTGATTCGTGGACTGGAAGATGAGCTTGGACCCGTCGAAGGAGAAGTAGGCCTCGGCGTTCTGCCGTCCGAAGGTCAACTGGCGGACGTTGGCCAGGTGCCGCTCCGTCGGCGCGGGCGGCTCCGTCGCCTGCACGGCCCAGCCCCACGCCGTCAGCAGCCCCGCCGCTCCCGCCGCCAGTCCCCATGCCGCACGAACCCGCCGGTGCGCCGCCTGTCTCATCGTGTCTCACCCCTCCATGCCAGGAAACAGGACCTCCAAGTCGCCGCCCGCGGCCGGGAAGTCCCCCCGGCCGACGACGGCGCCGTCGCGAAAGACGAGATAGCTCTGCCATCCGTAGAAGAACAGGAGTCGCGCGACCTTGGCCGCCGCCTCCGGCGACAGGCCGTAGAACAGGCTGACGACGCTCGTCGGCGAGCCCGGGGCGCGGCACGAGACGAGCAACGCCATGGACGGTCCCTCATAGGTCAGTCCGCCGACCGTGAATCGGTCCCGCTCGATCCGCACCTCATCCCCGCAGATCCGGCTCATCACGGCCGCCGCCCCGTTGAGCCCCGGCCCGCCCAGCACCAGCGATGACCCGCCGCCGGCCTGGTCCCAGTCGCCGGCGGCCACCAGGCGCACCGCCCCGCCCCCGCCCTCCTGCGCCGCGACCCTGGCGCCGAGCGCGCGGTACGGCGCCTGCGCCGCCTCGCTCCCCTCATCCGGCAGGACGACGGCGCGGGCGCGGTCCGTCACGAACAGGTTGAGCATGGGCGGAAGCTGGGCGCGGTCCAGCCGCCGGAACAGCTCGAAGTCCGGGTCCACGGAGAGGCCGACCGGTCGCCCCGCGACCCTGACGGTGAACCGCCGCTCGGCCTCCGACAGCTCGACCGAGGTCTCTTCGGTCCGGCCGTCCTCCAGCGCCACCCGCACCGGCAATCTCAGACGAAAGAGGCCGTCCGCGTTCGGCGCTTGCGCGAGCGCGAACGTGACGGCGAACGCGCCGGGTCCGCCGTCGGCCGGCGCGACCCGCGCCTCGGCCAGCCGGAGGGCCGGCGCGCCCCTGCGCTCCACCCACTGGGCGAAGAACCACCGGAGATCCCGGCCCGCCGCCCTGGAAAAGGCGCGCTCGACCTCCGGCCAGCCCGCGTAGGTCCCGCCGTGGTCGGCCACGAGCGTGCGCAGCCCGGCCCAGAAGGCGGCCTCACCGACCTCCCGCCGCAGCATGTGGAAGAGCATCGCGCACTTTTGATACCCGATCGCGTTGTCCCGCGGGCCGGTCTTGCGGCGGAACTCCCGCACCGCGTAGTCGTCCTCCGGCGCGACATAGACCGCATAGCCGAACAGCATCAGGCGGCGCTGGTCCCGGGCCTGCGCCGCCGCGCCCGTCAGCTCCTCATAGTAGTAATTGGCGAGGTAGGTGGTGAGCCCCTCCACCCAGTTGCCGGCCTCCACGTCGTTGAAGACCCAGTTCCCGACCCAGGAGTGGACGATCTCGTGGCCCAGCGCGTAGGGCTGGACGTAGTGGCGCTTGATGACCCCGCTCCCCAACAGGGTGAAAGAGGGCATGCCCAGCCCGCTCGCGAAGAAGTTCTCGACGACGGCGAACTTGGGGAAGGGGTAGGGGCCGAGCAGCTTCGTGTAGGCCTCCAGGTAGCGGGCGGAGGCGTCGAGGTATTCGTCCGCCAGCGCCGCGTCTTCCGGAAACAGGTAGGCGGCCAGCTCCACCTCACGGCCGGAGGTCGGCTGCCACGCCCGTTGCGTGCGGACGAAGCGGTTGGCGACGAGGGTCAGGGCCTCCGTCCGCTCGGCCACCTCCCATTCGGCGGCCGTCGCGCCGGCCTCCGCGCGCCGGGACCGCTCCCGCCCGTGGGTCACGGCCTCCCACCCGGCCGGCACCGTCACCCGGACCTGAAAGGTGGCCACCGAGCCGGGCAGCGTGGGATACCAGTGGGTCTCGCCGCTGAGGTAGACGCCCTCCGGTCCGATGTGGCCCGCCGTCTCGCTGGGCGTGACGAACCGCAGGTGGCGGGGCTCGCGCGGGGGCTCGTTCACGACCCCGTCGAACGCGAGCTCGATGACCAGCTCCTCGCCGCGCCCCGGTGTCCGGCCCAGATCCACCCGGACCGCCTGCACCGCCGCGCCCTGCTCCCCCGACCCCCGCTCGGGCTCCGCGGTGAAGGCGAGGGGTTTCGTCCCCCTCCCGACCCCTTCTCCGACATGACGAACCTGCAAGGCGGCGTTGAGCCGGAGGGTGACGACCCGACCGCCCGCGCCCTCGACGCGCAGGGACAGCCGATCCGTGGCGCGGAGGTGATGGGTGTCGGGGGTGAGGACGACGGTCAAGTCGTGGTGGCGGAGGACGACGGCGCGGATCGGAGTCGAGGACGGTGTCGCGGCCCGGGCCGGGATTCCCACGGCCGGCCAGAGGCCGGCCAGGAGAGCCAGGGCGACGGCGGTCGCCGTGCGCGCGCGGCACGGCCGGAAGGCGTCCACCGGGACAGCGCGGGGGTTCAAGCGGACCCTGGACCGGAACGGCTCTCCGTCGGGTGGCCGGAGAGCACCTCGGCGACCTGGATCGCCACCTCCAGGCGCTCCAGGTCCACCGGCTTGCCCATCACGTCCACCGAGCCCAGCTCCAGCATCTCCCGCAGCAGCTTCTCATCCTGGCTGGCAGTCAGGGCGATGACCCCGCCGCCATAGCCCAGGGCCCGGAGCGCCCGGAGCGTCTCCACGCCGTTCATGCCGGGCATGTACATGTCGAGGATCGCGATCTGCGGCGTCTCCTGCCTGGCCAGCGCCAGCGCCTCCTCGCCGCTCGCGGCGGTGCGCACCCGGTGCCCCCGCAACGACAGGAACTGCGTCAACAGCCCGCCGATCATGGGCTCGTCGTCCACCACGAGGATGGAGAGCCCCGGCCCGGCCGCCGCCGCCGGCCGGGGGGACGCCGCGGCCGGGGCCGTCTGCTGCATGGCCCGCTCCAGCGCGCCCACCAGCACGTCGAGGGAGAGCCCCTTGCTGAGGAAGTCGGTCACGCCCAACGTCCTCGCCTGGTTCTCCAGCTCCGTCGTCCCGCCACCCGTGAGCATCATGACGGAGGCGCGGGGGTCGAAGGCCCGAATCTCCTTGAGGACCTCGATGCCGTTCATGGCCGGCATGTGGAGGTCGAGGAGGGTGATCCGGGGCCGGTATTCCCGGAACAACGCGATCCCCTCCGCGCCCGACGACGCCGTCACCACCTCATGGCCGTGCCGACTGAAGACGGCCCGCAGGAGATCGCAGATCATCCGTTCGTCGTCGATGACCAGAATGGTGGCCACCGGGAAGCTCCTTTCGAAGACCGACGGGGCGCACGGTCATGATAGGCGCCCGGACCGGCGAAGGCAAGAACCTGGCGCCGTCAGGACGGCTCCAGGAGGGCGTCGGCGAACTCGCGGGCGCGGAAGTCCTGGAGGTCCTCGGCGGCCTCGCCGACCCCGATCAGCCTGACGGGAATCTTCAACTCCTCCGCGATCGCCACGACGATGCCGCCGCGGGCGGTCCCGTCCAGTTTCGTGAGCGCCAGCCCCGTCACCCCCACGGCCTCGTGGAACAGCCGGGCCTGAGACAGGGCGTTTTGCCCCACGGTCGCGTCCAGGACCAACAGGACCTCGTGGGGCGCACCCGGACACTCGCGGGCGAGCACCCGCTTTATCTTGCGCAGCTCCTCCATCAGGTTGGTCTTGGTATGCAGGCGGCCGGCCGTGTCAATGAGGACGACCTCGGCGTCCCGCCCCTTGGCGGCGGCCAGACCGTCGAAGACGACCGCCGAGGGGTCCGCCCCCTGCTGGTGCCGGACCACCTCGACGCCGATGCGGTCGGCCCACACCGCGAGCTGCTCGATGGCCGCGGCGCGGAAGGTGTCGGCCGCCACGAGCAGGGGACGCCGGCCGCCGCCCTTGAGCCGCTGGGCGAGCTTGGCGACCGTCGTCGTCTTGCCGACGCCGTTCACCCCCACCGCCAGGAGCACGAACGGCCGGGGCCCCCGGGCGACGAGCCGGTCGATCGGCTCCCCTTCACAGGGCTGGAGCGTCTCCAGCAGCGCGTCCCGGACCAGGCCGACGAGCTGCTGGGCGCCCTCCTCGCCCGGCGGGCGCCGCCCGCGGGCCTGTGCCTTGATCCGACCGATGACCCGTTCCGTCATCCGCACGCCCAGGTCGGCGGCGAGCAGGGCGGCCTCGAGCTCCTCCACGGCCTCCGGGTCCGGCCCGCGCCCGATGAGACGGGAGAGGGAGCCGCGGACCCGCTCCCGGGTCTTGGTCAGCCCCTGCGTGAGTCGCTGGAACAATCCCATGATGTCCTGGGCCCTTCAATGCCGCGAGGCGCCGCTTCCGACCAACACCGGGAGCGGCCCGACGGCCTTCCGCACGGCCCGCTCCCGCCGGCGCATCCGCACGGCCTCGCGGGCGCTCCGCTCGTGGTCGTAGCCGAGGAGATGCAGCACGCCGTGGATCAGCAGCGCCGCCAGCTCGTCGTCCAACCGGCGGCCCGCCTCGGCGGCCCGTCTCGCCGCCGTGGGGAGGGAGATCACGACGTCGCCCAAAAGGGAAGAACGGGGGCCGGCCGCCTCGCGCATCGGGAACGCCAGGACGTCGGTGGACGCGTCGCGTCCCCGGTACAGCCGGTTGAGCCGGCGCATGCGACCGTCCCCGACGAGCTCGAGGCTCAGCTCCGCGTCCGGCTCCCCCGCCGCGTCGAGGACCCGCTGCGCGAGCCGCGCCATCGCACGGAGGCGCAGGGCCGGCCGGCGTGCCCGGCTCCGCACCAGCACCGGCATCAGTGGGGCTGGCCTCCTCCGTCCCCCCCCGGCCGGCGGCGCGGCCCCCTCCGGCGCGCGGCCCCCTCCGGACCGCGGGCCGCCCCCCGCTGGTCGTACGCCCTGATGATGTCCTGGACCAGCCGGTGCCGCACCACGTCGCGCTCGTCGAAGTGGATGAAGTGGATCCCGGGAATCTCCCTGAGGATCGTCCGCGCCTCGACCAGGCCCGAGATCCGGTCGGCCGGCAGGTCCACCTGCGTGATGTCCCCGGTGACCACCGCCTTCGAATTGAAGCCCAGCCGCGTCAGGAACATCTTCATCTGCTCGGGCGTGGCGTTCTGCGCCTCGTCGAGGATGACGAACGAGTCGTTGAGCGTCCGGCCGCGCATGAAGGCGAGCGGGGCGATCTCGATCTCGCCGCGCTCCACCAGCCGGTTGGCCCGCTCCATCTCCATCATGTCGTAGAGCGCGTCGTAGAGCGGCCGCAGATAGGGGTTGACCTTCGCGTACATGTCGCCGGGCAGGAAGCCCAGCTTTTCGCCCGCCTCGACCGCCGGCCGCGCGAGGATGATGCGGCTGACCTCCTTCCGCATCAGCGCATCCACCGCCATGGCCATGGCCAGGTAGGTCTTGCCCGTGCCGGCCGGTCCGATGGCGATCACGATGTCGTATTTCCGGATGGCTTCGAGGTAGGCCTTCTGCGTGGCCGACTTGGGCGTGACGAAGCGCTTCTTGGTCGTGATCGGGACGGTGGTGAGCAGCAGGTCCTTGAGGGGCGCGTCCTGACCGGACCGGGCGGCCTTGGTGGCCAGGGCGACGTCGTCGGGCCGCAGCTCGTAGCCCTCGGCCGTGAGGTCGGCCAGCTCGGTGAGAATCCGTTCGGCCCGCCGGATCGGCTCGGGCGCGCCGTCGAGGGTGACCTCGTCCCCGCGCGCCGCCACCCGCACGCCCAGCTCCTCCTCGATCATCTTGAGGTGGCGGTCGTGGTGGCCGAACAGGTTCGCGGTGTTGGTTCCCTCTCGGAGCTTGATCTTGCGCACGCGCGTCCGGACCGTCCCTCCGTGTCACCGATGCCGGTCATTGTAGCAAAGGGCGCGAAAGGGTGACAAGGCGGCCCCCTCACGACCGCGGCCGTGAGGCGGCCCCCTCAGGTCCGCTGATTGAGCCAGGAGATGTACCGGCTCCACGACGCGCTGGGCGGCGTCGCGCAGGGCTGTCCCACGGCCCCGCCGCTCGTCTGGACGAACCCCATGACCCGCCCCTGACACCCCTTGCCGGCCCCGCCGGATCCATCGCCGCCGGAGCCCTGGGCGCCGATCTGGACGGCCATCTGCGAGGGCAGCCCGCTCCCCAGCGAGATGGACCGCAGCGACACCACGTTCTTGCCCGACGGTGTCGTGCCGATGATGGACTCCGAGTACGCGCTGCCGGTCTTGTAAAAGAGGGCGTAGAGGGACCCGCTCCCCGAGGAGCTGCAGAGGTCCGACGAGGGGACGAACGTCGTGAAAAATACCGCACCGCCGAGGATCGTCGGCGAGTTCAGCACGCGCTCTCCCGCGGTCGGAAGCGTCGTGTACCAGCCGTCCATGGCCGGAATGTCGCCCGATCCCTGGACCTTGGCGGTCAAGGCGTCGAAGGTGGTGGCCCCCGACACCCCCGTGACCTGCGTCACCGTGACGCACGTCACGCAGACCGAGGCGGACGACACATTGAGCAGGTTCCCGGCCGCACAGGTGGTCGTGCCCGATTCGGTGCAACGTCCGCTCAGGACCGGATCCTTCACCCCCAGGAAGTACTGCGTATCGGTGTTGGTCTTGTCGTTGTTGCCGTACAGCCGGCCGGTGCCGAAGAACACCCACAGATTGTTGGCGTCGTCGCGGGTGACGGTGGGCGCCGCGGTGACGGGGCCGACGAACAGGCTCCCGTCCGCCGGGAAGGTCGCCAGCAGCACCGTGGGCGCGCCTTGGTACCCCCAGGTCGAGGCCTCCGTATCCCCGCCGTGCGTCGTGAGGCGGTACATCTTCCCGATCCAGGCGGGACCGCTTCCGTGATTGATGACGCTTCCGCCGTAGGCCACGTCGGTCCGGAAATCCAGGTCGCCGTCCAACGCGATCAGGTTCCCCAGGAAGCCGGTTTCGCCCGTCGAAAAGGCCGTCACGGCCAGGGCCCTGCCCGGCGCGTACGGTTTCGGCATCTTCAAGGCGAACAGCTTGCCGGTCTGGGCGACGCTGCCGTCGTAGCCGGTCGCGCCCGACCCGACGACGATGAACCATTCGGCGGCCGCGTTGTCCGTCTTCGGGGTGCCCGACGAATTCCCCCGGACGATGGTCGGATAACTCGTGGTCAGCCCCAGCTCCGCCGTGCCGTAACTCCACAGGAGGACGGGATCGCTTTCCGGGTCGGTGATATCCAGGACAAAGTAGGCGCTGTAGAAGTACCGGTCCTCCACCCCCCGGCCGAAGTCGGCCCTCACCTTCATCGGCGGCCCCCCCGTGGAGGCCACGCAGGCGCCGCAGCTTCCGCCGAACCGCATCCCGCCGATCAGGATGGTCCCCCACCCGCCGGGATGCTTGGCGTCGGGGACGAAGATCCTGGCGTCCGTCACCTTCGGCTTGAGGTCCACGTAATACACATGGGTGTAGTCGGTCTGAGCCAGCCACCGAAGATGCGGGAGCAACTGGTAGGGGATGAACCCCCACAATTCCTGGCCGAGCGCCGCCCCGCCGCCGTTGCCGGTCGGCGTTCTGGTGAAGTAGCCGTGCTCGACCGCGCTCGTGTTCGGATCGTCGCCGCGATGGTAGAAGCCGCCGTTGAACGCGTGCAGCATCCCGTCGTTGGCGCCCACGTAGACGACCTGACGACGGTTCTTGTACTGAAGGTAGAACTCGGAATAGCTCTCGTCGCCGTAGAGCACGTCGAACCGCTCTTTCGGAGCGGCCACGACGGTCGGTGTGGAATCGATCGGGTCCCCGAGTTTCCAGACCAGCAGGGTCCCGTCCACCGTGAGTTGGCGATCGCGCAGGGCCGCCACCTGCTCGCCGCGGATGAAATTGATGAGGTTGGTCTCGGTGAAGGGAGCGGCCCCGGCCCGTAAGTACGGGCGGAGCGTCGTGGCGTTGTCGACCGTAAAAGCGATCTGCTCGCCCGCATCCACGACGCCGTCGTCGTTCGCGTCCACCCAGGTCAATAGCTTGCGGGCGCTCGCCGCCGTCAGGGCCAACTGCTTGCCGGCTTCCCAGATGGGGGCGATGTCCCGCAGCCCGACCGTCTCGAACGGCGTCGAGGAGTCCGCCTTGCCGTCGCCGTCGGCGTCCCGGTAGCGGTCCACTTTCACGTCCCCCGTGGCGCTGTCGAGGCGGGATCGGATGATGGCATCCTGGTTGAAGACGAGCTTGCCGTCCCCGTTGGTGTCTTCCCGGACATTCCCGAACGCGTCGAGGAACAGGCCCTGGGCGTAGCCGGTCCAGGTAATCTGATTGAGCCCCTCGTACACGAGGGGATAGAAATAGGCCTGGTAGATGGAGCCGTCGCCCGTCGAGGAGGTCGCCAGCACCGACACCGAGGTGCCGGAGGCGCTCCGCTGGAGGATGCTCGTGATCGCCGCCAGGAGCCGGTCGTGGAGCTGGTCGGCGTCCGACGACTCGTAGTAGGTGTCGGGGACGCCGTCGGCGCCGGCCGCGCCGGTTTCATTGTTCACCCGGTCCCATTCCTGGGTCAGGTCGGGAACGTTGTTGCCGTTGCGGTCCTCGAAGCCGCCCAGCTTGGCGGCGTCCTGGAGGATCCTCGCACCGGACCCGAACGCCAGGAAGGTGTAGATCGTCAGGTTCTGGACACCCGAGAGGTCCTTGCCGGTCGCGTCCGAGCCGTCCAGGTTGATGCCCGGCACGGTCGCCTGCCGCAGGTCGGTGACGTGGGCATAGTAGGCGACGTCGTCGAGGTAGTGCGAGCCGTTGCTCACGCAGGAATCGCTCGACGGTCCTCCGTAGTAGGCGGAGCAGTTGTCGTGGTGGTCGGTCAGATCCGAGTGGGCGCTCGATGAGGTGCTGCTGTGCTTGGGCGCGCTGCCCGTGCCCGCGTTCAACGACTCGGTACAGCCGGTCGCCGTGGCGCAGTGGGCGCTTGATCCGTGCGGGCCCGCCGTGTGGGCATAATCCCGCAGGGTCGTGGGGATATTGAGGTCCTGCGTCGGCTGGCCGTCGGTAAAGATGATCACGAAGCTCTTACAGCAGGGCACATACTGGGACGTGCTGGCCCAGTCGGGCTGCTTGAAGTAATAGGGGTCCCGGTTCGTCACGTTGTACGAATAGTCGGAATTGGTGTAGGCGGGTTGCAGTTGTGCGAAATAGCGCGTCGCTTCGTAGAGGGACTCGGCCAGGGGCGTCCAGGTGGACGGCGTGGTGGACTCGATCGCCGTGATCAGGCTCGTCACGTTCCCCCCCACGTCGCTCAGGACCTGCCCGCCGTCGCCGCCGCCGCCCTTGAACTCCATGAGCCCGAAGCGGGCCTTGTTCCCGACCTCCTGGATGATCCCGCTCGCGTTGTCGAAGCGGTCCACCCTGATCTGCCAGTTGGACTCCACGTAGATATCGCTGTCGCTGCAGCTCGAGCCGCTCGGCTGGCCGCTGTCGTCGTCCACGCAGAAGGACCCCTTGAGGGAGTTGATGCTCCCCATCATGTGGAAATAGACGTTGCCGGAGGCGGGGATGCTCGTCAGCGGCATGCGCCCCGACGCCTGGGCGACCGTGATGAACTGCGTCTGGTCCAGACAGCAGGTGCTTGCGAACGAGTTCTGCCCGATGAGCTGCCGGCAGTTCCCCTGGGCGTCGCGCCCGCCGACCGAGCAGATCCCGCCCATCATGACCCACTTGGCGATGTCGATACGCCGCATGGAGACATAGTTGAGGAGGTTCCCGCTCCAGGGGTACAGCACCCCGCAGGTGCCCGGTGAAGAAGGGTTCGCGGCCGGGTCCGGCTGGAACTTGTTGCTGCCGTACGTGTAGCACTCGAGGGGATCGAACAGCCCGTAGTAGACCCTGGCGGGATCGAACGCGATCTGGTAGGCCTTCGTATTCATGCTGCCGGAATTGTCCAGCAGCAATAAAATGTTCGGCGGCACCGCCGTGGTCGCCGTGAAGGGCGGATACGCCGTGTAGTCCGAGAGGGACTGGGCGTGACCTTCACCCGCCGGGCCCCAGAGGACGACCAGGCAGAATGCGGCGACGGCGACGGTGCGTCCATCCTTCATGGTTCCCCTCCCTCTCGACGGGCCCGGCAGCCCCGCTACTTCGGCAGGATCAGGACCAGCACGTCGATGCGACCGCGCTTGAGGTGAAATCGGACCGGCGAGCCGGCCTCGAGGTCCTTCAACGTCCTCGGCTTGCCGTCGTCGTCAACGACTGTGACGTCGGCATCCAGCTCGTATTCCCTCCCATCGATGACGATGCGGCTGCCGTGCACCGCCGTCACCTGGCCGGACCGATAGTCCGTCAGGTCCTTGCCCTCGGTCTGGGCCATGGCCGCCGTCATCGCCCACGGGACCGCGGCGCATGCGATGAGGAGCAAGAGAAGCGCCCCGGCGATGCACGGCCGCCGGCCGTCGCGTCCGCGGACCTTCCTCCTCCGTTCCACGCCCCTGTCCGAGGCGCTCATCATGGGCGTGCTCCTCAAATCTTCCTTTGACAGCTCTGGTCGGTCATCGTGCAGGCATAGACGGCGCTGATCCGGCTGCTCGTGCTCGTGGCGGCGTTCGTCGCGGCGCATTCCACCCGATACATGATGTCCACGCCGCCGGAGCTGGCACCGCCGGCCGTCCCCTCGTAGCCGGAGGCGAATTGCAGGGAGCCCCCGGCCTTGGCCGTGACATACAGACGGTCGATGTCGCCGCGGACGGCGAATCCCCCGATGTTCGCGACGGTGTTGGGCGAGGACTCCGGCGTATCGGGGTTGTTGTCCCATTGTCCGAGAATTTCCCGTTGCAAGGTCGTCGCGCTGGCGGAGGGGACCGGTCCGGCGGGGGTAGCCGTGTCCACGAATTCGGCGGCGAGCATCCCCGCGTCGATCGTCTGTTGAATGATCTTGACCGCCGTGCCCAGGCAGGACTCCGCGGCGGCGATGCCGGCCTCGCCCGTCCGCCCATATCCCGCCAGGCGGTTTTCCATCCCGGTGATCGTCACGGCCCCGAGACCGATCACGGTCACGATCACCATGAGCAGCAGGACCGTCAGCAGCACGATGCCCGCGTCGCCGGCCGGGCCGGCGACGCGGGCAGGCCCCCTCGCGGGGCGTCTTCGGTCGTCACAGGCCAAGGTTCCTGACCTGCACCACCCGCGTCAGCACCCGGCGCCGGTAGGGCTGATACGCCGCGAGGGCGAACCCCGGGTCATCCAGGGGGTTGTGGTCCTCGACGACCCGCGGCGCGGTGCGCACGGTCGTATCGCTCTTGGTCTGCCGGGCGACGACGTTGATGCGGACCAGCCGGATGGTGTCCGTCGTCATGGCGCCGCTGCTCCAGGTGCTGTCGGAGACGAAATCCGCCTCGTCGAAGGTGTTGGAAGCGTTCTGATCGTCGATCATCCCGTCCGGCTCGCTCCCCCGGCATCCGTCGCAGGCGTACGCGAGCTGCAGATCCTCGATGCCCTCCGCGACGGCGACGCAGGCATTCGGCACGACGTTGCAATCCCGGCCGGACGAGACGCCGCGCACCAGACAGGGCGCCGTGCCTTCGCAGACCGCGGCGTTGGCATCCGCGGGCCCGATCACCTGGTAGGTGAGGCACCGCAACCAATACACCTGGGTCCCGATGGGGAACACCGCCGGCGCGCCGATCGTGGGCGAGACGGAGAGCGCATCGCCGCTTATCGCCGCGACCGACCCGGAGATCACCCCGTTGATCGAAATGGCCGCCCCCACCCCGAACCCCTCCGGCGACATCGCGGCCACGGCACCCGATTGAAGCGTCACGGTCGTGGTCGGCCCGGTGACGGTCTTCGCGAGCGTGGACAGGGCGACCGGCACCACGAGGGACACCCGATCCGGTCCGGTATCCTTTCCCCCGACGTTGTTGTCGGCCGGGACGACCGCCGCGCTACAGGCGTCAACGGTCCCGGCGAATCCGAACCCGGCGGTCTTCAGGTCGTTGGAGATGAGGTCCATCGCGACGCGCGCATTCTGCTGCAACTGCGCGGTCTGATCGTTCACGGTCGCGGCCTTCTCGCTGCTCCCCATCACCGTATAGCCGGCCGCCAGGACCACCGTGGCGATCACGACGCCGATCATCAACTCAACGAGCGACACGCCGGACTCCGCCGCATCGCTCCGCGAAGCACGGCTCGGGCGCCGGGAGGAATGATGGTCCATGCTGCGCTCCGCGGGGTCGCGAATGTGCCCGCCGATCACCGCTACTCGGGAGCCACGACCGTGGTCAGGGTCAACGTGTGGGGTAGGACCGCCCCGCTCCACGTCACGGTCACCGTCACCTGGCTCTGATTCAATCCGCTCGCCCCCTGCGGCCCCAGCGCCGCCACGGCGACCTGGCCTCGGGCGCCGCCGAGTCTGGCGCCGGCCAGCCTGGCGCTCCACTGATCGTAGTCCCCCTGCGCCATGGGCTGAGTCGACGGCGGGCGCGTCGTGCTGTTGGCCGAGTCGATGCCGGAATAGGCCGACACGTTGGCGCGGTTGAAACGGATTCGTTCCATCATGTCGGACGCCAGGTGGGTCGCCTGGCTGAGGTCGTTCGCGTCAACGTTCCGGCTCAGCGCCACATCCAGCAGCCCGGCGATCGCCAGCAACCCCACCGCCAACATGACCATGGCGATCATGCCCTCGACGAGCGTAAAGCCCGCATCCCCCCCCGGGCGATGCGCCCCGTGATGTCCGGACAGCGACACGTGGTCCACTCCCGCTCGGCGCTCAGGGACAGGGCGAGGCCGGACACCACCGGACCTTCCCCGCCGGCGTCACCTGGACCTCATAGGTCAGTCCATGGCGGCTGGTGAGGGTGATGGTCTGGGTGCCCGATCCTCCGCCGACCCGCAGGCCGAGGGAGCTGAACTGGACCGGCGAGGTCCCGCCCCACCCCGCGACCTCCTTGGAGAGGGTCTGCTTGGGCAGCACATCCACGCCTCCGGCCGTGAAACTCGCCGTGACGCGCCCGTCTTCGATCGCCAGCGAGACCGTCAGGGTCGTGTTCCGATTCATCGCAGCCATCCTGGCCAGGCTGAGATTGCCCTGGAAATCCACCACCGCCCGGCGAAACTCCGCGCGGCTGTACCAGTCGATGAAATTCGGCGCTGCGATCATGCTGACCGCGCCGATGATCGCCAGGACGATCAGGACCTCCGTCAGGGACGCCCCGGCTTGGCCTCCGCCGCGAGGCTCTCCCCCTTCCCGTTGGCCCGGTGCCATGGCCTTCAGTGACTCGAGCAAGCGTTGTGCCCATCCCGCGATCGGGGAAAACCGGGGCAAGTCATTGATGCCGTAGGGTCCACCGGCGTTTTAGCCTAACTCTTTCGTGCGGCAATTGCCATGTTTTGACAATTTGCGGCGCTGGGGGCAGGAGGCCGAGCGGACGGCGGAGCGGGAGAGGACCGCGGTGGGGTCGCAAGGCCCTACTGTTCGGACCAGGTACCTGGCGCCGGATAGACCAGGGGGACTCCCCTGAAGAGCCCGTGGCGGAGGTCGGCGTCGTACCAGACTTCCAGGCGATCATCCGATCCGGTGGCCGGTCCGATCGCCCGGCCCACCATGACCGCCCCGTAGAGCCGAGGCTGTCCCGCAACGGTGAGGGTCCCGGCCGTCACCAGGACACCCTGAAGATGCACCCCCTCGAGCGGAAGGGCGATCCGGTCCGAAGAAGCGGGGACGCCTTCCGCAGGCGGGCTCAGGACGGACACCGTCCGCCCCGGCCCTCGGGGTTTCCAGCGAAGGTGCGCATTGACCACGAACAGCCCCTCCGCATAGTCGGTCCCCAGCGAGAGAGCCGCCACGTTGTCCGGCCGTGGCGGCCGTGCATCCAGCGTGTCCACGAAGACCAGGCCGCGGTGGTCTCCGGGGCCTTCGGACCGAAACGCCTCGTCGGGCGTCAAGCCGGCACCCGGCTCAATCCGCCCATCTCGGTACAGAAGCCCGTCCCGCCCCGGCAGGTAGTAGGTGCCGGCCAGCATAGCGGCGCGCTTCATCGTGTCATAGTCCCAGCGGTCCAGGTTCAAGCCCGGCACCGGTTCCTGGTGGGGGTAGACATTCGTCGGAACGGCCTCAGAGGCCCCCGGGGCATGGGCGGTCAGAACGGCATCACCCCCCACCCAGAAGTCCAGCCACCGGTCCTCGCGGCGTTCCATCGTCCCATAGGAGGCGCCCGAAACGGGGGCGACCCGGCTCTTGACCGGAAGATCGCGGGCGGCTCCCAGCCGAACCGACCCGGCCGCCTTCACCGCCCCCCAGTGCGCCCAGACGGGCACCGGCCAGTCCCCTGATGCCGGCGGGTCGTCGGCGCCGAGCTGGACGGCGGCGCGCAGTGACGGCAGGTCGAGCGCCGCGAGTTGGGTGGTCACCCTCCGCGTCAGTCCCCCGGCTTCGGCCACCACCTCCACCGTGCAGAGCAGACCAGGGCGACGAGGACCGTACACCTTCATCTGCACCACCCGTCCAGCCGAGGCCAGCGAGGAGACCGGACCGGACCCTCCGTTGAGCAGGCGATCATCGTCCGGTCGGCCCGCGTCGAGAAGGAGGTCGGGTCGTTCGGCCGTACCCCGGAACTGGGAGGAGCCGTCGGGAGCGAAGAAGGAGGAGCCATGCTCGCGCCGTTCGTACTGCTTGGAAAAGACGGCCCCGCCGCGGACGAGGGTCTGACGGGCGTCGGGGTCATGGAACCACCGGATCGCCGCATCGATCCCCGCTTCGGCCAGGTGCCGGGCCGCGGCATCGGCCTCGCCGACGCCGGCGCTCCGAATCTCCTGCAGGCCGAGACTCAGCGACACCCCGCCCAGGATTGACAGGACGAGCATCAGGAGCACCGACGCTAGGAGCGCCGCGCCCCGCTCGCCGCCGTCAGACCGTCCGGTCACGCCGCCCCTCCCTCGGCCGGGAGGCTCGGGAAAGCGGCCCTGAGCCCGACCTCTCGAACCAGGACTTGGCCCGTGCCGACCATGACCTCGACGCGGACGCGGGCCACCGCTCCGGGGTCCACCGTCCGGCTCGACCGGCGGTCGAAGTAGAGCAGCCGAAAGCCCGACACCCCGCCGATCAGGGGGTTGGCGCCACCGTCCACCTGGCGCATCACGACCGGGGCGCCCCGCCCATCCCTGCCCTGATAGTAGCGGACCAGGCTGGACGCGAACACTTCACTCCCCTCTGGAAAGGCCTGCCCCAAGGGGACGACCAGCGTCAATGCCCGTCGGCGCCCGGCCTTGGCGAGCGCCCCCTCCGCACAACGACCGTCCGAACAGACCACGAGCCGCTTGCCCTGGGACCAGCCCTCGCCGTTCTCGACGGGCAGCACCGCCTCGGCGGCCGACACCGGCCTCGTCAACCGAGTGGTCAATCCGTCCAGGTTGGCGGAGAAGGCGATGGCGCCGGCGCCGGCCTCCAGGACCGCGCCCTCCCCCGGCTTGGCACCGCTCCCGGCAAGACGCAACTCGGCCTCCATTACCTGCAGGCCGAGCCGAAGGTCCTGGTGCACGGCGGCGGACTCCTGCTGGGCGGTGAGCTGGACGCGGTAGTATTGCAGGGCATGGAGGGTGGCCGCGAGCACGACCGCGCCCGACGCCAGGGCGATCACCACCTCCAGTAGACAGACGCCCCGCTGATCGGCTCCGAGCCCCGTGACACCACGCGCCATGGTCGTGACCTCCTGACTTACCGCCGCCCGCCCAGGTACCGCGGGTTGGCGCGGAGCGTGCCGAGTCGGATCTCCCTCGTCCGATCCGGCGCGGTGGGGTAGGTGGCCCGGACCCGGATCGCCACCGCCCCGGTCTGCGACAGGGACCGGCCGTCGATCGGCTGGACGGTCCAGACCAGACGAATCGGACCTTCCTGCGCGGCGGCGCTGAAGACCCCGTCGCCGGCCACCTCATCCGGGTCGGCGCCCTCGTCTCTCATCGAGACCTCGGGCCGGCCGTCGCCGTCCAGATCGTCGCTCAAAAGCGCGTCCCACGGCGCCGCCCGTTTGGCCTCCAGCCTGGACTCGGCCAGGAGCTGCGCGCGCGTGGCCCGCGCGCCGTACCGGATGGCGCGATCGCCGACTTCGAACATCTCCATCACGCCCACGATCGCGATGGCGAGGATCACCATCGCCGCCATGACCTCGATCAGGGTGAACCCCTGCTCGTCCGGAGCGGTCTTCATTGGACGGATACCCTCCCGGTCATGCTGACGGTCAGCGTCCAGCGCTCGTGGTCGCCGCGGCGGAGTCGGAGGGTGAGGGGCGTGGCGCTGCGCCCGCTCGGATAGAACCGGACCAGGACGGGCGCTTCCGCCCCTTCGAGGGCGACCCCGCGACCCGCGAAGTCGTACTCGCGCAGCGTCGCCTCGGGCCGGTCCGACGGGGCGACCCGAGCCCGCGCCGCCTTGGGATCGATCGTCACCGCCACCCGTTCCCGTCGCATCAAAGCCAGAAACCGTGCAGCCCGCAACTCGCCCGCCAACTCCGACACCACGGCCTGGCCCTGGTAGCGCCCTGCCGCGGCCACCAGGCCCTGTCCGACGGCTCCCAACACCAGGCCGACGATCGCCGCCACGACGATCAACTCGATCAGCGTCCTCCCGCGCTCGCTCACGGTCTCCTCCCTTCGCGAGGAATGTTTCGCCACGCCGTGACCGTTTATCCAAATGCCGTGCCCGACGGCCTACGAAGGAGGGGAGTCCCTCGCGGACGGCGCTGCGCGTCGAGAACCCGCGTCATGACGGCGCAAAGCGGAGCCGGCGGCCTTGCGCTCGACGAGGGACGCGTTGAATGGACCGCCGGGGCGGACGACTCGGATACGGTGAGGGATGCCGGACGGATACAGGACGCCTAGCGCGCCCCGAGGACCGCCCCGAAATACCAGGCCAGGAGGTCGTCCTGGAAGAACAGCGCGACAAGGGCGCCGAGGGCGAGGAAGGGACCGAAGGGGAGGTACTCGTCCGGCGTGAGAAGACGGAAGCCGATGAGCGTGAGCCCGACCACCGACCCGACCAGGGCGCCGACCAGGATGGTCAGAAGCACGGGCTTCCATCCGAGCACGGCGCCGACCATCGCCAGCAGCTTGGCATCCCCCAGCCCCAGCCCCTCCCGCCCCCGCACCGCGCGGTAGAGCGCGGCCAAGGCCCAGGGCAGCCCGTATCCCAGGAGGATGCCCAGCAGCGAGTCGGCGCCCCCCACCGGCAAGACCGTCGCCGCGGCGAGGAAGCCGATCGCCACTGCCGGCAGCGTGATGACGTTCGGGATGATCTGGTGGGACAGATCGATGACCGCGATCACCAGCAGGGCGGAGAACCAGAGGGCGTAGACGGCCGACGGCCAGCCGAGGCCGAACCACCAGAGGATGACCACGTAGCCCGACGCGTTCGTCGCCTCGATCAGAGGGTACCGCAGGGAGATGCGTGTGCGGCAGGCCCGGCAACGCCCCCCAAGCAGGACATAACTCAACAGGGGGATGTTGTCCCGGGGCCTGATACCGGCGCCGCAGGCGGGACAGCGGGAGCCCGGCCAGACGACCGACTCGCGCCGCGGCAGTCGGTGGATGCAGACGTTGAGAAAACTCCCGAGGAACGCCCCCAGCAGGCCGGCGACGAGGTACGGCAGCATGGTCCGCATTCTAGCCGATCCCAGGCACCGACGCAGCAGGGCCCCGCCTTCCTCGGTTTTTCCTGCTCAGAACTACTGAGCCGAACTTTTTCCGGCGATTTCTATTTGCTTTGCCGCCGTCCCGCCTCTTATAATTGCCTACATATTTTGACAGTGTGGGGTCGGGAGCCGTCCCGGACTCTTGTCGGACTGATTCAGAGGAAGGAGAGTGCTTCGATGGCAAGCGTGAAGTCCCTAGCCGCTCATCGCACGGGCAAGAAACGGCGTGAGATCGCGCCGCCGCCGAGACGGAAGCGTCCGGAGGCGTTGACGAGCCGCGAGCAGGAGATCCTGCAGCTCATCTGGTCCGGCCTCAAGAACAAGGAGATCGCGCAGCGCCTGAAGATCAGCGTCAAGACCGTGGAAGCGCACCGGGCCAACATGATGAAGAAGGTGCGCGTGTCCAACACCGCGCAGCTGTTGAAGGCCGCGATCCAGGGCGGCATGATCGACATCCGCTAGCCGGGGGAGCCGCCCGGTCCGCCGGTGCGCTGCCTGACGACCTCGTAGAGGACGACGCCGGCCGCCACAGAGAGATTCAGCGACGACACCCGCCCCCGCATGGGGATGCGGACCCGCTCATCGCACTTCCCCAGGAGCCCCGGCCGCACGCCCCGCGCCTCCCCCCCGATGACGAGCGCGAGGGGCCCCCGGTAGTCCAGGTCGGTGTAGGGTCGGCCCGCCGACGGGTCCAGGACATAGACCCAGAGGCCGGCCGCTTGGAGTTCCTCGACCAACCGGGAGAGGTTCGGCACGCGGGCCACGGGGAGGTGCTCGACCGCACCCGCCGAGGCGCGGGCCACCGCGCCCGTCAACCCGACCGCGCGCCGCTCCGGGATACAGACACCGTGCACCCCCGCCGCCTCGGCCGTGCGCAGCACGGCGCCGAGGTTGTGCGGATCCTCCACCTCGTCCAGGATGAGCAAGCAGGGGGCCTCGCCGCGCGCCCGCGCGACGGCCAGGAGGTCGTCCACCGCGGCATAGGCTTTGGCGGCAACCAGGCCGACGACCCCCTGATGTCGGCCGTGCGGGACCAGCCGGTCCAGGGCCGACCTCGGCTCGACGTGGACGGGCACCCGCGCCGCGCGGGCCAGCCGGGCGAGTTCCCCGGCGGGCCGATCGTCCCGCGCCAGGAGCAGCTTCAACAGGGGCCGGGCGTTGGACCGGAGCGCCTCTCGGACCGCGTGCAATCCGTAGAGGAGGTCTGGCCCCTCACCGCTTCCAGCGGCTGGTCCCATCGGGCCGATCCTCGATCGTGATGCCGCGTGCGGCCAGCGCCGCCCGGATCTCGTCGGCCCTGGCGAAGTCCTTCCGCCGTCTGGCCTCGTTCCGGGCCGTCACCGCTCCCTCGATTTCCTCGTCGCTCAACGCCCGATCCCCGGCGCGCGCCGGCGGCTCCGCTTGATCGACGCGGAACTCCAGCTCCTTGAACTCCCAGTCCTTGACAGAAAGCTGAAACAACCCGAGCACCCCGCCCACCCGCCGGAAGGCCGCGCGCGCCTCGTCCCGTACGCCCCGGGAGACGCCCGCCTCGAGCGCCCGGTTCAGCTCGCCGCGCAGGCGCTGGACCTGGGCCAGCGCCGACGGGGTGTTGAGGTCATCGTCCATGGCCTGGCGAAAGGCCGGCTCCAGCGCCTGGACCGCCGCCCGCACGGCTCCGTCCGCGCCTCCCCCGCCTTCGACCGGCTCCTCCAGCCGTTGGAACAGGCCGTAGAGCCCGTCCAGCGCGGCCTTCGCCTCCCGGAGCCCCTGGTCGGAGAAGTCCAGCGGGCTCCGGTAATGGGTGGCGAGGAGGAAGTAGCGCAGCACCTCGGCCGTCACGGGGTCGCGGCAGCCGGACTTGTCGAAGATCTCGCGCAGCGTGAAGAAGTTGCCGAGCGACTTGGACATCTTCTCCCGGTTGATCTCGACGAAGCCGTTGTGCAGCCAGTACCGGGCGAACTCCCGGCCGGTCGCGGCGCAGGACTGGGCGATTTCGTTCTCGTGGTGGGGAAAGATCAGGTCCATGCCGCCGCCGTGGATATCGAACGTCTCGCCCAGGTGCCGCATGGACATGGCGGAGCACTCGATGTGCCAGCCCGGCCGTCCCGGCCCCCAGGGGCTGTCCCAGGCCGCCTCGCCGGGCTTCGCGCGCTTCCACAGGGCGAAGTCCATCGGGTGACGCTTGCGTTCGTCCACCTCCACCCGCGCGCCGGCCAGCAGGTCCTCGGCCCGACGCTTCGACAGGCGGCCGTAGGCCGGGTAGGTTGCGACCTCGAAGTAGACGTCCCCATCCAGCACGTAGGCGCACCCGGCTTCGATCAGTCGCTGGATCAGCCGAAGGATGTCGGGAACGTGCTCGGTGGCCTTCGGCTCGACGTCCGCCGGCGTCACGCCCAGCCGCCCCATGTCCCGCCGGTAGGCGGCGAGGTACCGGTCGGCGATCTCCTGCCATGAGACGCCCTCGCGCGCCGCCCGTTGGAGGATCTTGTCGTCGATGTCGGTGAAGTTTCTGACGTAGGTGACCCGGTACCCCCGGTAGCGGAGGTAGGACCGCACCATGTCGAAGACGAGCGCGCTCCGGCCGTGGCCCAGGTGACACTCGTCGTACACGGTCACGCCGCAGGCGTACATCGTCACGTCGAGCGGCGCCAGGGGCTCGAAGACGTCCTTGCGGCCGGTCAGCGTGTTGTAGAGTCTCAGCATGGAGGGCCGTTCACGCCCGCTTGCCGGCCCGGCGCGTCGGCCCGTCGGAAACCGGCTTCACGGACCGCGCCCGGGGGAAGCTCACGGGCTTGATGCCCCCGGCCCGCCGGCTCCCCTCGAGGTGGGGCTCCCAGCTCCGCAGTCGGTCGAGCAGGGCATAGTGGGTCATGTCCAGGTGCAGCGGCGTGACCGACACCAGGCCCCGCCGGACCGCTTCATGGTCGGAATCCTCCCTCCGACTCCACGCCACGCGCGTGCCGGCGATCCAGAAATACTTGCGGCCGTGCGGGTCAACCTTTTCGATGATCGGCTCGTCGAACCGGCGCCGACTCAGGCAGGTGAGCCGGACCCCGGCCACCGCTCCGAGGGGGCGGTCCGGGACGTTCACGTTCAGCAGCGTCTCCTCCGGCAGGCCGAATTCAAGCACCGCGCGGGCCACCCGCAGGGCATAGGCCGCGGCCGTCCGGAAGCGATAGACCCCATCGGCGCCGTCCTGCGACACGGCGATGGAGGGGACGCCCAGGATCGTCCCCTCCAGGGCGGCGGACACGGTCCCCGAGTAGGTCACGTCGTCGCCCAGGTTCACCCCCCGGTTGATCCCGGACACCAGCAGCCCGGGCTTGACGCCCAGCACCTGTTTGACGGCGAGGTTGACGCAGTCCGTCGGCGTGCCGTTCACCGCGTAGACCCGCTTCTCCACCCGCGTGAGCCGCAACGGCTTGTGGAGCGTGAGCGCGTGGCCGACCGCGTTCCGTTCCCGATCCGGCGCGACCACCCACACTTCGCCCAGGTGTCGCATCGCCGCCGCCAGGACCATCAGCCCCCGGGACGCGATGCCGTCGTCGTTGGTCACGAGGATCTTCACGATGGCCGTAAGAACAAAAAAAGCTGCCTGACGCAGCTCGTGAGCCACTCGGTCGTCGACGTTCAGCCCTGTACGGAGCGCTACGGGCCGGCGGCGAGGGCCCGCCCGCGGGCTTGACGCCGCGGCACGGGCCCCCTGCCCGAAGCCGACGCAGCTCCCGCGGGCCGCTCCCGGCTCGCGCACGATCCGGATTCGTGTCGCTCAGGTACGGCCGCGGCGACTCGGTTGAAGCCCCGTGGTCGCCGCATGGCGATTACCCCAGAACCGAAACGACCTTCAAGGCCCTTCTCCGGCGCGCCCGCTTGGGAGCGCACCGGACCAGGCTCGCGTTGAATGGTCGGGGCGAGCCGATTTGAACGGCCGACCACTCGCACCCCAAGCGAGTGCGCTACCGGGCTGCGCCACGCCCCGACCCCGGTCTTTTTCCACCGGCCGAGCCCTACCGCTCATAGGCCTCCAGCCGTCTCAGAATCGCCTCCAGATGCCCCTTCACCCTGGCCAGCCGATACCGTGGGGGGACCACCTTGCCCCCCCGCCGTCCCCGGCTGGCCCAGTACCGCTTGACGCCGGCGATCGTGTAGCCTTCCTCGTACAGCATCCGTTTGATTTCCAGGACCGTCTCGATGTCCTCCCGGACGTAGAGCCGCTGGCGCCCCCGGCTCTTCTTCGGCCTCAGAAAGCTGAATTCGGATTCCCAGAAGCGCAGGACATAGGGCGGCAGTTTCGTCAGCGCGCTGGCTTCTCCGATCTTGTAGAAGATCTTCTGGCCTAGGGTGGGCTCACCTGCCATCACCGGCCTCGTGTGCCAGGAGCACGGTGAAACGTACCACAGCCCGGCGGCGCGTTCAGTTGACGAACTTCTTGAACACCTGGCTGGGACGGAAGGTCACGACGCGGCGGGGCGTGATCCCGATCTCCTGGCCGGTCCGGGGATTCCGGCCCTTGCGCGCCCCCTTGCTCCGGACCACGAAGTTGCCGAAGCCGGCGATTTTGACCGACTCACCCTTCCGGAGCACCTCTTTCAGCAGGTTGAGGATGAACTCCACGATGTCGGCGGCCTCCTTCTTGGAAACCCCGACTTTCTCGTAGATTTCGTTGGCGATGTCCGCTTTTCGCATGCTTCCCCCTGGATTCCCTCGTAGGTCTCCTTAGGGCACGTCCCGGCTCACTGCCCCCGATCGTGTCAAGTTTCGCCATAAATTACGTGAGGTTATCGGCCGTGTCAAGAGGAATTCCGGATGGGGCCCGGCGCTGGGCCGCTCACGATCCTTTGGGAAGCAGCTTGTACTCGATGCTGTCGGCGAGGGCCTGCCAGCTCGCCTCCATGATGTTCTCGGAGACGCCGACGGTCCCCCACTTCTCCTTGTGGTCGCCGGACTCGATCAGGACGCGGACCTGCGACGCCGTCCCGTGGCTCGCCGTCAACACCCGGACCTTGTAGTCCAGCAGCTTCACCTCCGAGAGCTGGGGATAGAATTTTTCGAGCGCCTTGCGCAGGGCGTGGTCCAGCGCGTTGACCGGCCCCGCCCCGACCGCGGCCGTATGCTCGACCGCCTCACCGACCTTCACCATGACCGTCGCCTCGGAGATGGGCGCCTCGCCGGCCCGGCGCTTTTCGACGATGACGCGGAAGCCGAGGAGCTCGAAGGAGGGCTTGTGCAAGCCGAGGGCCTTGCGCGTGAGCAGCTCCAGCGACCCCTCCGCCCCCTCGAACTGGTAGCCGCGGTTCTCGAGGGCCTTGAGCTGGTCGAGCAGTTCCTGGAGCTTCGGATGGTCCTTCGACAGCGTGAGCCCGTAGGACTGCACCTTGCCCAACAGCCCGCTCCGTCCCGCGTAGTCTGAAACCAGCATCCGTTGCCTGTTGCCCACCAGCTCCGGGATGATGTGCTCGTAGGTCGCGGGGTTCTTCTGCACCGCGTGGATGTGGACCCCGCCCTTGTGGGCGAAGGCGGAATCCCCCACGTAGGGCTGGTGCTTGTTGGGCATGAGGTTCGCGATCTCGGTGACGAAGCTGGACACCTGTCGGAGGTTCGCCAGGCGCTGCTCCCCCAGGACCGGCCGCCGCATCTTCAATTCCAGGTTCGGGACGATGGAGCAGAGGTTCGCGTTCCCGCACCGCTCACCGATGCCGTTGATCGTCCCCTGCACCTGCAGCGCTCCGGCCTCGATCGCGACCAGGGAGTTGGCGACCGCCATCTCGGTGTCGTTGTGCGCGTGGATGCCCAGCGGCACGGGACATTCGCGCCGGACCGTGGCGACGATCTCGCGGATCTCCCAGGGCATCGTCCCGCCGTTGGTGTCGCAGAGGATGACGCGCTCGGCGCCGGCCTCCACGGCTCGGCGCAACGTCTCCAGGGCGTAGTCCGGGTCAGCCTTGTAGCCGTCGAAGAAATGCTCGGCGTCGTAGAACACACGCCGGCCCTTGTCCCGCAGGTACGCGACCGACTCGCGGATCAACTCGAGGTTCGTCGCCAGGGAGGTGCCCAGCGCCTCCGTCACGTGGAGCCCCCAACTCTTCCCGAACAGCGTGATCGTCCCGGTCCCCGCCGCCAGCAGCGCCTGGAGGTTGGGATCCCTCGAGGCCGGCAGACTCGCCTTGCGCGTGGAGCCGAAGGCCACGACGGTCGCGTGCGCGAGGGGGACGCTCTGGATCCGCTTGAAGAACTCGATGTCCTTGGGGTTCGCCCCGGGCCACCCGCCCTCGATGAAGTGCACGCCGAGGTCGTCGAGCTTCTGCGCGACGCGCAGCTTGTCCTCGACGGAGAAAGTCACGTCCTCCGCCTGGGCGCCGTCGCGCAGCGTGGTGTCGTAGATTTCGAGCGCCGGGGCTTGGACCGGTGTCGCAGGGGCCGCGGCCGGCTGACGGACCTCGGGACGCTTCCGCGTGGTGCTCATGCCGGCCCCTTGTCCAGCCCGAACGCCGCGTGCAGCGCGCGCAGGGCCAGCTCCAAGTACTTCTCCTCAATCACGCAGGAGATTTTGATCTCCGACGTGCTGATCATCATGATGTTGACGCCCTCGCGGGACAGGACCTGGAACATCTTGGCCGCCACCCCGGAATGGGAGCGCATGCCGACCCCGACGAGCGACACCTTGGCGATGGCCTCCATCACGGCCACCGACTTGGCCTCGACCTCCTTGGCCACGCGCTGGACGAGCGGCACCGCCTTGCCGAGGTCGGCGCGGGGCACGGTGAACGAAATGTCCGTCAGCGCACCCTGCCCGACGTTCTGGATGATCATGTCCACGTTGATGTTCGCCTCGGCCACCGAGCCGAAGACGCCGGCCGCGACCCCGGGCCGGTCCGGCACGCCGATGATCGTGATCTTCGCCTGGTTGCGGTCGCCGGTGACGCCGGAGACCTCGACCCGCTCCATCTCGGTGTCTTCTCTGGTCACGAGCGTTCCCTGCCCTTCTGTGAAGCTGGATTTGACCTCCACCGGCACCCCGAAACGCGCGGCGAACTCCACCGACCGGCTCTGGAGCACCTTGGCGCCGAGGCTCGCCAGCTCGAGCATCTCCTCGTAGGAGATCCGGTCCAGGCGCCGGGCCGACGGCACGATGTTCGGGTCGGCCGTGTACACACCGTCGACGTCCGTGTAGATGATGCAGCGGTCGGCCTTGAGCGCCGCCGCCAGCGCGACGGCCGTCAGGTCCGACCCGCCCCGCCCGAGCGTCGTTACGTCCGATTGCTCGTTGATCCCCTGGAAGCCGGCCACGACGGGGATGATCCCCTCGGCGAGCGCCGCCTTGATCCGCTCCGCCGTCACCCGCGCGATCCGCGCCTTCGTATGGCGGCTGTCGGTGATGATCCCCACCTGGCGCCCGGTGAACGACCGGGCGTTGAGGCCGCGCCCGCGCAGGTCCATGGCCAGCAGGGCGATCGTGACCCGCTCGCCGGTGGACAGGAGCATGTCCATCTCCCGCTCGTCGGGGTTCGGCGTCACGTCGTGGGCGAGCCGGACCAAGCGGTCCGTCTCGCCGCTCATCGCCGAGAGCACGACCACGACGTCGTGGCCCTCCGCCTTGGTCTTGGCCACCATCTCGGCGACGCGGTGGATGCGCTCGATGGTGCCGACCGAGGTCCCGCCGTATTTCTGGACGATCAGGGCCATGGTCCGCCTACCCGGCGAGCAGCCGCTTGATCAGGCTCGTCGCTTCCCGCACCCGGTCCCGGGCCCGGCCGGCGTCGGCTTCGTTGAACCCGCGGGTCGCCGACTGCTCGGCCGCGTCGGGCCCCTGGCAGAGCGCGTAGCTGACGGGCGGCGGGGTGCGCGCGCCCCCCTCCCGCGAGGGGATGCCGTCGCAGACGACGAGCAGCCGGTGCGGACCGCGCTTGGCCAGCCCCTCGCGCAGGGGACCGACCGTCAACCGGTCGAACTCCTCGACGGCCTTGACCCTCGCCTTCACGTCGCCCGCCCGCCGCGTCTCGTCCGGCAACTCGGCATGGACGTAGACCAGGTCCCGCCTGTCCAGTTCGTGAAGGGCGACCTCGGCGAGCGCCCGGTACTCGCCGCCGTCCGCCGGCGCGCCCGGCGCCGCCGCTTCCAAGCCGGCGCAGAGGCCGATACCCCGGTGGAGGTCGCGGGCCGTCACGATGGCGCCCGTGATCGGGTGCAGGTCGGTCAGCTTGGGCATCCGCGGCGCCCGTCCCTGCCCCCACAACCAGAGGCAGTTGGCCGGCTTGAGTCCCGCCTGGCGTCGCTCCTCGTTCACCGGGTGATCGCGGAGAATGACCAGCGACGCCTCCATCAATTGGCGCAGCCACTCGCCGCCGTCACCCGTGGGGAGGGCGTCGCCCAGCGGGCGGCCGACCACGTCGCGGGGCGGGACGCAGGTCACCCGCGCCTTCCCGCCGACCCACACCATGACATGCCGGTGGCCGATCCCCGGATAGAACTGGATGGCCTCGGAGCCCAGCTGCTCGTTGACCGCGTCGATGAGCTCGCGCGCCTCCTCGGTGCTGATGCCGCCCGCCGCGTCGTCGTCGAGGACGACCTGCGGCGTCAGCTTCCGGACCTCGTAGGCGGCGCCGCTCCCCGGCGCCGGCCCCGTGCGGAGCGTCACCATGCTGCAGCGGAAAGCGACGTCGTGCTCGTCGAGGACGACGCCCAGACTCGCGGCCTCGAAGGGACCGGGCCCCGAATGGTACTTCTTGGGGTCGTAGCCGAGCAGGGCGAGCTGCGTGGCGTCGCTCCCCGCGGACAGCCCCTCGGCCCCCACCGTCGCGAGCCCCAGCTCCCCGTGCCGGGCGAGCCAGTCCATGTGGGGCGTCGCCGCCGCCTGCAGGAGAGTCTGGTCCCCGAGGTCCGGATGCGGCCCCTCGACCATACCCCCGCCGTGCACGATCACGTACTTCATCGTCATGCGCTCACCTGCCACGCCCCGGACCCGTCACGGTTCCTCCCATCACCGCTCCTCTTCCGCCCGCCCGCGGGCGTCCCGCTACAGTTTCAGCAGCCTGGCGACCGCGTCCCGGTCCGCCTTGATGGTCGCCGGCGCCCGCGACACGGTCCTGGCCGTGTCCGGGTCCTTCAAGCCATGGCCCGTCAGCGTGCAGACGACCGTATCGCCGTCCTGGAGCACGCCGCTCCTGCCGAGCTTGATCATGCCGGCCACGCCGGCGGCCGAGGACGGCTCGCAGAACACGCCCTCCTCCGCGGCGATCAGGGCGTAGGCCTCGAGGATTTCCTCGTCCGTCACGACGTCGACCCGGCCGGCCGACTCGGACACCGCCTGCAGCGCGGCCTGCCAGCTCGCCGGGTTGCCGATTCGGATCGCGGTGGCGATCGTTTGCGGCTCTTCGACCACCCGGCCCAGGACGATGGGGGCGGCCCCCGCCGCCTGGAAGCCCATCATCTTCGGCAGACGGGAGACCTGCCCCGCGGCCCGGTACTCCCGGTACCCGCGCCAATAGGCCGTGATGTTGCCCGCGTTCCCGACCGGCAACGCATGGACGGTCGGCGCGAACCCCAACTGGTCGCAGACTTCCATCGCGGCCGTCTTCTGCCCCTCGATGCGATGGGGGTTGATCGAGTTCACCAGCTCGATCGGATAGGTCGCCGTGATCTCCTTGACGATGGTCAGGGCCTGGTCGAAATTGCCCTCGATCTGGATCACCGTGGCCTGGTGCATCATCGCCTGCGACAGCTTGCCGAGCGCGATCTTGCCCGCGGGGATCAGCACGTAGACGGCGAGACCCGCCCGGGCGCCGTAGGCCGCGGCCGAGGCGGAGGTATTCCCCGTGGACGCGCAGATCACCGCGCGCGCGCCGGCTTCCACCGCCTTGGAGATCGCCATGGTCATCCCCCGGTCCTTGAAGGATCCGGTGGGGTTGGCGCCCTCGAACTTGAGGAACAGCTCGATCCGCGGATGGACCTTCTTGGCCAGCCGCCTGGCGTGGACCAGTGGGGTGTTGCCCTCCCCGAGCGTGATCACGGGAGTCCGCTCCCCGACGGGGAGGAACTTGCGATACTCCTCGATCACGCCGCGCCAGCGGATCATGGGTGCGACACCGGGCAAGGGGGCGGGCCGTCGAAAGGACGCATGGGTTACTCGTCATGCCCCTCGACGCGGATGAGCGTGGTGGGCTCGGAGATGGATTCCATCCGGCCGATCTCGGCCAGGGCCTCCTGCACGGCCCGCTCGCGCGCGGCGTGCGTCATGATCACCACGGGAACGGTCTGGCCGTCCTTGCGGCCCTTCTGCAGTACCTTGGAAATGCTGATGCCGTGCCGCCCCAGCGCGCCGGAGAGCTGGGAGAGCACGCCCGGGCGGTCGACGACCATGAAGCGGAGGTAATAGAGCGAGACGATCTCATGGATGGGCCGGACTCGCAGCGGCCGCCGCTCCGATTGCTGGAAGGCTGCGGGCGGCACGCGACCGGACGAGCCGCGGATCAGGTTCCGGGCGATGTCGATGACGTCGCTCACCACGGCGCTCCCGGTCGGCATGGAGCCCGCCCCCTGGCCGTACAACACGATGTCGTTCACGGCGTCCCCGACGAGCTGGATCGCGTTGTACACGCCCTCCACCTGGGCGACCGGCGACGCGGAGGGGATCATCGTCGGATGGACGCGCGCCTCGATCTCGCCGTCCTGGAACTTGGCGATGCCCAGGAGCTTGATCGTGTAGCCGAACTCCCTGGCGTAGGCGATGTCCAGGGGCGTGATCCGCGTGATGCCCTCGGTCCAGATGTCCTTGAAATTGACCGGGGTGCCGTAGGCCAGGCTGACCATGATCGCCAGCTTGTGGGCCGAGTCGATGCCCGCCACGTCGAAGGTCGGGTCGGCCTCGGCGTAGCCGGCGCGCTGCGCCTCCGCGAGCACATCCTGGAACCCCAGCCCTTCCTGGGTCATCCTGGTGAGGATGTAGTTCGAGGTGCCGTTGATGATGCCGTAGACGGACAGGATGGTGTTGGCCGCCAGCCCCTCAGTCAGGGCCCGGATGACCGGGATGCCCCCGCCCACGCTGGCCTCGAAGCCCAGGTCCACGCCGTGCCGCACCGCGGCTTCGAACACTTCCTCTCCATGCACCGCCAGGAGGGCCTTGTTGGCCGTGACGACCGGTTTGCCCGCGCCGAGCGCCTCGAGGATGAAGCGCTTGGCCGGGTCGTAGCCGCCGATCAGCTCCAGCACGATGTCGACGGCCGGGTCGTGGATGAGCGCCCGGGCGTCGGTCGTCAGCGCGCCGGGCGGCAAGGGCACGCCGCGGTCGCGTGCGACGTCCACATCCGCCACCCGCACCAGCTCGACGGGGACGCCGACCCGCCGGCGGATCAACGCGGCGTTCTGCCGGAGAATCCGGACGACGCCGGTCCCCACGGTCCCGAAGCCGATGAGCCCGACCCCGACGCGCGTTCTCACCGGTCCGCCCCCTCCAGCTTCAGGGCCTTCTTGATGCCGCGGACGGCCTGTCTGGTGCGGTGTTCGTTCTCCACGAGCGCGAAGCGGACGTACTCGTCCCCGCCCTCGCCGAACCCGATTCCCGGCGACACCGCCACCTTGGCGTCGCGCAGGAGCAGCTTGGAGAACTCCAGCGAGCCCATGCCGCGGTAGGGCGTCGGAATCCTGGCCCAGACGAACATCGTCGCACGCGGCTTCTCGACCGGCCAGCCGATGCGGTTGAGACCGGCCACGAGCTCGTTGCGCCGGCTCTCGTACCGCGCGACCGTGTCCTTCACGCAGTCCTGGGGACCGTTCAGCGCGATGATGCTCGCGATCTGCACGGGCTGGAAGATGCCGTAGTCGAGGTAGCTCTTGATCTTCGCCAGGGCGCCGATCACCTCGCGGTTGCCGACGCAGAAGCCCACCCGCCAGCCCGGCATGTTGTAGCTCTTCGAGAGGGTGTAGAACTCGACGCCGATGTCCTTGGCCTCCGGCACCTGCAACAGGCTCGGGGCACGGTAGCCGTCGAAGACCAGGTCCGCATAAGCCAGGTCGTGGATGACGATGACCTGGTGCTCCTTGGCGAAGGCCACGACCTTCTTGAAGAACTCCAGGTCCACCACCGCGGTGGTGGGATTGTGCGGAAAGTTGATGACGAGGATCCGCGGCCGCGGCTGCGTCTGCCGATAGGCCCGCGTCAAATCCTCGAAAAAGTCGCTGTCCTGACGCAGCTCCACGCCCCGGACCTCGCCGCCCGCGATGATGACGCTGTACATGTGGATCGGGTAGGTCGGAGTCGGCGTCAGGACGACGTCGCCGGGCCCGATCATGGCGAGGGCCAGGTGCGCGATGCCCTCCTTCGACCCGATCGTGACGATCGCCTCCGTTTCCGGGTCGAGCTCGACGTCGTAGCGCCGCTTGTACCAGCCCGTGATGGCATGCCGGAGCTTGGTGATGCCGCGGGAGGCCGAATACCGATGATTTCTGGGATTGCGCGCCGCCTCGACCAGTTTATCCACAATGTGGTCGGGCGTGGGATGGTCGGGGTTGCCCATGCCGAAGTCGATGATATCCTCGCCCCGACGCCGGGCATCGAGCTTGAGGGCCTGGACCTGGGCAAACACATAGGGCGGCAACCTGTTGAGACGGTAGAACGGTTCCACGATTCCCTCGAGTGACGGGCGCGCCGGAAGCCCGCGATAGGAAGGCGGTCCAACGGCTCTTCGTCCGACAGGATTAAGGCGTCATTCTAATGCAGCCAGGCCAAATCAGTCAATTTTAATCCCCGGTTGGGTGACTTCAGGCCCCCGCAACGGGCTAGGCTCGACCCGTCGGACGGCCTGTCGGAGCCCCCGCGCTCAGGGCCCGCCGACCGCAGCCTCCCCCGCCATCTTCCTTCGCTTGCGACCCCCTGAACCTTTTTGCCATAATACGCGCGGTTCGCAAGCCGGACCCGCCCAACGCACGGCCCGCTCCTGCCCGTCGGTCCACCGGCACGGAGGGCCTCCGCCGGCATCCAGCCCGGGCGGGTGAGCCCGAGAGAGGATCCCTTGGCCAGATTAGGCGTGAACATCGACCATGTTGCGACGCTCCGCCAGGCGCGGGGGGGGGCCGAGCCCGATCCCTTGGCTGCCGCCGTCTTGGTGGAGCTGGCCGGCGCCGACGGGATCGTCGTCCACCTGCGGGAAGACCGCCGTCACATCCAGGACCGGGACCTCACGCTCCTGCGCGACCTCATCCAGACCAAGCTCGACCTGGAAATGGCGGCGGACGAGGCCATGGTCAAGATCGCCCTCGCCGTCAAGCCGCATCTCGTGACCCTGGTTCCGGAGCGCCGTCAGGAGCTGACGACCGAGGGCGGGCTGGACGTGGTCGCCCTGCGGGACCGCGTGGACGCCGTCGTCGGCCTCCTCCACGACGGCGGCATTCCGGTCAGCCTCTTCATCGAGCCGGACCACAACCAGATCAAGGCCGCGCACAAGGTGTCGGCCGACTACGTGGAGCTCCATACCGGTCGCTACGCCAACGCGCGCCGCCTCAAGGAGGAGCAGGCGGAGCTCGAAGCCATCGCCTCGGCGGCCAAGCTGGCCTACAAGCTGGGCATGGGCGTAAACGCGGGACACGGTCTCAACTACCGTAACGTGCGGCGGCTCACGCAGATCCCCGAGATCGTCGAGTACAACATCGGCCACAGCATCATCGCCCGCGCCGTGCTGGTCGGTCTGGAGCGGGCCGTCCGGGAGATGAAACAGCTCGTGACGTAGGAAAGAATGGCGAGTGCCGGTTCGCGGTTTTCAGTTCGTGCCCCTCCGAAACTGACCGCCGCAACCCGACGACTCATCGCTCGCCACAGGTTATGAGAATCGTCGGCATCGGACTCGACTTGGTGAAGATCTCGCGCGTGCGGGACCTCGCCGACACCTGGCGGGAGCGTTTCCTGGGGCGGGTGTACAGCCCGGCCGAGCGGGACTACTGCCTGGGGCGGGCCGCTCCCTACGCGTCGCTGGCCGGCCGATTCGCCGCCAAAGAGGCCATCCTCAAGGCCCTCGGCACCGGGTGGTCCCGCGGCATCCGCTGGCAGGACATCGAAGTGCTCAACGACCAGGCCGGCCGGCCGCGCGCCGTCGTCGGCGGACGAGCCGCCGCGCTGCTCCGCGAGGCCGGGGTCACCGCCGTCCATGTCAGCCTCTCGCATGACACCGACTACGCCGTCGCCGAGGCGATCCTGACGAGCGACGGCTGATCGCCGACGACGCCGGCTCATCCCATGCACATCGTCACCGCAGCCCAGATGCAGGCCCTCGACCGCCGGACCATCCAGGAGGCGGGCATCCCCGGCCGCACCCTCATGGCCCGCGCCGGCGCCGCGGTCGTCGCGGCGATGGAGGAGGTCCTGGGGCCCGCAGCCGGCCGGTCCGTCACGATCGTCTGCGGCAAGGGGAACAACGGCGGCGACGGCCTGGTGGTCGCACGGCTCCTCAAGCAGAAGTCGGCCAGGGTACGGGCCGTGCTCCTGGCGAAACCCGCCGACCTGAGCCCGGACGCCCGGGAGATGTACCGCCGCTTCGTCAGGGCGGCGGGGAAGGCGGCCGTCCTGGTCTGCCCGAGCGACGAGCGGCTCCGCGCGCTCCTCGCCGACAGCGACCTGATCGTGGACGCCCTGCTGGGCACGGGCCTCGCCGCCCCCGTCACCGGGGCCTATCGCGGTGCGATCGAGGCGATCAACGAAGCCGGCCGGCCGGTGACGGCCGTGGACCTGCCGTCCGGCATCCACGCGGACACCGGCGCGATCCTGGGTGCCGCGGTACGGGCCGCGCTCACCATCACCTTCGGGTTGCCCAAGCTCGGCCTCTACGTCGGGGCCGGCATCGACCATGCCGGGACGGTCCGCATCGGCGATATCGGGATTCCGGACGCCTACGTCCGGGCGGTCCAGAGCCCGGTCGCGCTGCTGACGGGCGCCACGGTCGGCCGCCTGCTCCCCGAGCGGCGGCCCTCCGCCCACAAGGGCACCTACGGCCACGCGGGCCTCATCGCGGGCTCGGTCGGCAAGACCGGCGCGGCCGCGATGGCGGCCCAGGCGGCGCTGCGCGCCGGCGCCGGCCTCGTCACCGTCGCGACGCCCGCCAGCGTGAACGACATCCTCGAGGCCAAGCTCCTGGAAGCGATGACCGCGCCGATGCCGGAGACCAAGGCCCGCACCCTCGCCCGCACCGCCCTGGACCGGCTGGTGACGTTCGCGGAGGGGAAGACCGCGCTCGCGATGGGACCCGGCCTGACGACGCACCCGGAGACCGTCGAGCTCATCCATGCCCTGCTCCCGCGCCTGACCCGCCCCTGCGTGCTGGACGCGGACGCGCTCAACGCGCTGGCGGGTCGAACCGCCAGGCTGGCGGACTGCAAGGTCCCGCTGATCCTGACCCCGCATCCCGGCGAAATGGCCCGTCTCGAAGAAAGCAGCACGCCGCCGGCGATCAACACCGACCGCATCGGGATCGCCACACGCTTCGCGCAGCGCCGCGCCGTAGTGCTGGTGTTGAAGGGCGCCCGTACCGTCGTGGCCCATCCCGACGGGCACGCCGCCGTCTGTCCGACGGGCAACCCCGGCATGGCCACGGCCGGCACGGGCGACGCCCTGACCGGGCTCATCGTCGGGCTGTTGGCCCAGGGCCTGAGCCCCTGGGACGCGGCCTGCGCCGGCGTCTATTGCCACGGTCTGGCGGGGGACCTGGCCGCGGCCGAGCTCGGACCGGCGGGCATGACGGCCGGCGACCTGATCCGCCGGATTCCCCACGCCCTCCTGCTGGCAGGATCGTCCCGTGGTCCCTCCTGACGCCCGCCCCCCCTCGCCCCGGGTGCTCCGGCGCCGCCCCGCTGCCGCTCGCCCTTCCGAGTGGGCCGTCTCCTCCCGTTCGCCCGACGACACGGCCCGCCTGGGCCGCCGTCTCGGCCGAGCCCTGCGCGGCGGAGAGATCCTGGCGCTCTCGGGAGAGCTCGGGTCCGGCAAGACGGCGCTCCTCCGCGGCGTCGCCGCGGGCCTCGGCGCCCCCCCCCGATCCGTGAGCAGCCCCACGTTCGTCCTCGTCCAGGAATACGCGGGACGCTTGCGGCTCCTCCACGCCGACCTCTACCGGATCGCCGGTCCTGAGGAGGCGGCCGAACTGGGCCTCGCCCAGGACCTGGACGAGCGGACCGTGCTGGCGGTGGAATGGGCGGAGCGGGCGGGCACCGAGCTGGGCGGCGACCGGCTGGAGATTCACCTGCGCCACCGGGGTCCAAGGAGCCGCGACCTGCACTTCCGGGGCACCGGCCCCCTCGCCCTCGCCTGTCTGACCCGCCTCCGCCGGGCCGGCCCGCTGCGGCGGAGGATGGGCAGCGCGGCCGGCAGGAGGGTCCGCCCGTGAAGGTGATCTGGGCGCCCTGGCGCATGGCCTATATCCGGAAGTCCGGCCGGCCGGCCGCCTGCATCTTCTGCCGCGCGACGCGGCAACGACGCGACGCCGCCAACCTGCTCCTGCACCGCGGCCGTCTGGGGTTCGTGATGATGAACCTCTTCCCCTACAACAGTGGCCATCTCCTCGTCGCACCCTACTCGCACGTGGACTCGCTCGAGGCCCTGACGGCGGAGGAGTCGCTGGACCTGGTGCGCCTCACCAGCCTGTCGCTGCGCGTGCTGCGGGCCGAGAGCCGGCCGGAGGGGTTCAACCTCGGCGTCAACCTCGGCAAGGTCGGCGGCGCCGGGATCGAAGCGCACCTCCACGTGCACGTCGTCCCCCGGTGGAACGGCGACACGAACTTCATGCCGCTCTTTTCCGAGACCCGCGTCATCCCCGAGCACCTTCGCGCCACCTACCGGCGGCTGTCGTCACGGTTCCGCGAGGTCCTCCGGAGCGAGGAAACGGCCGCGTCGCGGCCGACCGGTCCCGCGGCCGGCGGCCGATCATCCCGCCCGCGCACCGGGCGGTCGAGGAGCACCCGCCATGATTAGGCTCGTCCTCGTCGGCATCCTGCTCCTCCTCTCCCTCGCCTTCTTCCTGCAGAACCAGGAACAGGAGGTGACGCTCCGCTACTTCTTCGGGCTGCGCCAGGACTCCACGCCCATCTACAAGCCGATCCTCGCGGCCTTCGGCGTGGGACTGGCCGTGGCCTCCATCCTCCTGTTTCCCGCCTGGGTCAGCGGCCGCATCGAGCTCCGACGGAAGACCAAGGCGCTGCAGGAGGCGGAGGCGGACCTGGAACGGCTGCGCCGCACCCTGGAGAAGTCCCTCCACCAGAGCCGGGGACGGGCCGGCGCCGCCGAGGAAGAGGTCGGGGATGAGTGACGCGGACCTCACGCCCTTGATGCGGCAGTACCGCGAGATCAAGCGGGCCCACCGGGAGGCGATTCTCTTCTTCCGCGTCGGCGACTTCTACGAGATGTTTTACGAGGACGCGATCGAGGCGTCCCGCATCCTTTCCATCGCGCTCACCTCGCGGGACAAGGCCAGTGCCGATCCCGTCCCCCTCTGCGGCGTGCCCTACCATGCGGCCACGGGGTACATCGCGCGGCTCTTGAAGGCGGGACGCACCGTGGCCCTCTGTGACCAGGTCGAGGACCCCAAGATCGCCAAGGGCCTCGTCCGCCGCGAGGTGGTGCGGCTCTATACGCCGGGCACCCTGACCGATGCGGAACTGCTGCCGGCCGCGGAATCGAACTTTCTGGCGGCGATCACGGTCTCGGCCGGCGGGCCTCCCGCCCAGGCTCGCCCGCCGACGGCGGGACTGGCCGCGCTGGACCTGTCCACGGGGGAATTCTGGGTGATGGAGCTGCAGGACCGGCAGGCCCTGTTCGACGAACTGGTCCGTCTCGATCCCAGGGAGCTGCTATACCCCGCCGACCAATCGGACGCGCTGAAGCCCCGGCTCGACGGCCTGCGCGGCATCCGCGTGCAGGCCCAGCCGGCACGCGCCTTCGACCCGGAGGAGGCCCGCCGACGGCTGCTCGACCAGTTTGCGGTCCTCTCCCTCGACGGGTTCGGTTGCCAGGACATGTCCGCCGCGATCCAGGCCGCCGGAGCGATCCTGCTCTACCTCAAGGACACGCAGCCGGCCGCCAGTCTCGGACACCTGCGCCGCCTGCGGGTCCGCCACCGCGACGACGAGATGCACCTGGACAGCGCGACCCTGCGCAACCTGGAGCTGATCCGCCCGCTGTCGGGCGACCGGTCGGACGCCACGCTCTTCTCGGTGCTGGACCGGACCGTCACCAGCATGGGCCGTCGGCTGCTGCGCGAGTGGATCACGCGGCCGCTCGTGCAGCTCGCCCCGCTCCGGGCCAGGCAGGAAGCGGTCGCGGCGCTCGTGGAGCGCGTGGAGCTCCGCAGCGGCTTGCGTCGAGCCCTCGCGTCGGTGCAGGACATCGCCCGCCTCACCAGCCGGGTGGCCCTCGGATCGGCGACGCCGCGCGACCTGCTGGCGCTCCGGCAGTCCCTTGCCGCACTCCCGACGATCCGGAGCCTGCTGGCGCCGCTTGACGCGGGCCTCATCCGGGCGCTGCGGTCCGCCTGGGACGACCTGACGGACGTACACGACCGGATCGAGCGCGCCATTCTGCCCGACGCCCCCCTCTCCACGCGGGAAGGCGGGATTATCCGGGAGGGCTATGACCCCGAGCTCGACGTCCTGCGGAAAACCTGTCGCGAGGGCAAGCTCTGGATCGCACAACTGGAGGCCCGGGAGCGACAACGGACCGGCATCGAGTCGCTGAAGGTCCGCTTCAACTCGGTCTTCGGCTACTACATCGAGGTCACCAAGCCGAACCTCCCGCGCGTCCCGCCCGACTTCATCCGCAAGCAGACGCTCGCGAACGCCGAGCGGTTCATGACGGCGGAGCTGAAGGAGTTGGAGAACCAGGTGACGGGGGCGGAGGCCAGGATGAAGGCGGCCGAGCAGGAGCTCTTCGAGCAGGTCCGGGCCGGCGTGGCCGGCACGACGCCGCGCCTGCAGACGATGGCCGAGGCGCTCGCTCTACTGGATGTCGTCGCCGGGCTCGCCGAGGCGGCCGCCGTCCATCGGTACGTCAGACCCGAACTGCACGAGGGCGGTGTCATCGACATCCGCGAGGGGCGGCACCCCGTCGTCGAGCGGTTGCTCCCGTCGGGAGAATTCATCCCGAACGACACCACCCTGGACCTGGAGGACCACCGCCTGCTGATCCTGACCGGCCCGAACATGGCCGGAAAGAGCACCTACCTGAGACAGGTCGCGCTGATCACGCTCATGGCGCAGATGGGCGGCTTCGTGCCTGCACGCTCGGCCAGGATCGGGCTGGTGGACCGTATCTTCACCCGGGTGGGCGCCTCGGACAACCTCGCCGCGGGCCAGAGCACCTTCATGGTCGAGATGCTCGAGACCGCGCAGATCCTCAACTGCGCCACGTCGCGGAGCCTGATCCTCCTCGACGAGATCGGCCGCGGGACGAGCACCTACGACGGCCTGAGCATCGCCTGGGCCGTCGCGGAGTACATCCAGGACCGGGGGCGGCTGGGCGCCCGCACCCTCTTCGCGACCCATTACCACGAGATGACGGAGTTGGCCCGGCGGCGGGAGGGGACGAGGAACTATACGGTCCTCGTCCAGGAACGCGAGGGCGAAGTGCTCTTCCTCAGGAAGATCGTCGAAGGGGGCGCCGATCGGAGCTACGGCATCGAGGTCGCCAGGCTGGCCGGGTTGCCGGCCGAGGTCATCGGCCGGGCGCGGGAAGTCCTGGCGCAACTGGAGGCCCCGCCGGCCGCCTCGGCCTCCGCCCCGGTGGAGTCACCGCTGCCCCCCGCCGATCCTTCCCTTCCCCCCCCGCACCCGCTTGTGGAGGAGGTACGGCAGATGGATCTCTTCAACATGACCCCCCTCGACGCCCTGAACCGCCTGGCCGACCTGCAGCGCAGGCTGGACGACCCGCCGCGCTGAAGCTGCCCCAAACAAGAAGGCGGTGCCCTTTCGGACACCGCCTCCTTCGACCGCTCGACTGATCGGCGGATTACTTGTTGTAATCCGCCGTCCAGGGGATCAGCCCACCGGCGAATTCCTTCCCGCCCGGCAGCATGACGTCATACTGCATCGCGACGGCGTCGGCGCCCTTGGGGCTCGTATTCAGCTTCTGCTTGACCTTGTAGCACTTCTCCTCGAAATCGCTGGAGGCGTCGCGGCACTCCTGGAACAGCATCGCCCGGATGGCCTTCGGCTTGTCCGGCGCTCCGGCGATCTCCGGCAGCTTCTTCACGGCCGAGATCACCCGGCGATTCTGCTCGACCTCCTGGGCCGTGAACTCGACCAGGACGGTTGCGGACGAAGGCGGCACTTCCTTCGCAGCGGCGGGGCCGGCATGCGGCCGGGCCATGGACTTCAACTGATCCCAGACTTCCTTGTTGGCGGCGTAGAACTTGAGGTTCTTGCCGGGATGGATCCGCTGCCAGAAATAGCCGCTCTCCGCGTTGCCGCCGAGCACGGCGATGTTGATCCACACCGCTTCGTCATAGGGGTCGAGGATGATGACCCGCCCCTGCAACGTGGTCGGCTTGCTCATGTCGCCCCATTCAAATCGTTCCTGGAAGGCTTCGATCGCCAGCGCGGCCGAGGCCATCCCCACGACGAGGGCGACGGCGGCGACGAGCGCCCAGCCTTTCGTAATTCCCTTCATAATGACCTCCCTCCTTGCGGAAACCGTTGGATAAGACGAATGAGAGAAAAAAGCGCTTCCGTCGCGCGACGCCTCAATCCTTGGCCAACACCTTGAAGCCGGTGATCGTCCGCCCATCGAGCGTGACTTCCATCGCCACGAGGTCCTGGGAGGCCTTGATGATCTGATCCATGAGCGCCTTGTCCTTGACCTGGAGGCGCACCGTGGTCTGGGCATGGTACCAGCCCGCGTAGGGGTTGTTCTTCTCAGTCCCGCCGGTGAACCCCCACGAGCAGCAGGTGAACAGCGGATCGGGCGGACGCACGTCCAACGCCGTCGAGGACCGGCCGCTCGGATTACCGGACGCCGGATCGCCGGTGTTCCAGTACTGGATGCCGAAGAGAATCTCGTTGTCCGGATTGTCGGCCCACTGCGACCACACGCGCCCCTTGAGCGTCTTGACCGCGTGGCCCTTCATGACCGGTCCGCCGGCCGCCGGCGCATCCGCGGCGGCAACAAAGCCGGCCGTCAGCAAGCCGGCGACGAACATCACCGTGACTGCGGCTATGACTACGACCCTTTTCATCCCTCGCACCTCCTTCATGAGGATCAAGACTTTGGATATCGCGGCGCCCGCAAAATCAAAAAGAGAACAGATGAGGAGGAACCGCCCCGGATCACCGACCGTCGCCCCGCCACCCCCTTTCCTTCGAATCGCCTTTCTCTGGTGGGATCGCCTCAGAACCGCCCGGGCACTCGCATGCACAACAGGAAAAACAGGGCCCAATCGTACTCAAAGCCCGGAGGCTTGTCAAGGGAATATTCCCCTCCAGGCCCGCGCCGGGAGATCGAAAATTTCTCAAGCGATGTCAACTGGTTGCACGAAACGAGTCGCTCCGTCCTTGTCAACGGATGGCGGCTGCGACGGCGCGCTCGGACACCGGTCCCAGCACGGTGATTGAGAGGCGCGCCGCGTCCAGCAACTCGTCGGCGACGCGTGCGACCTGCTCCGTGGAAATCTGATCAATCTCGGCGAGCAGGGCCTCCGGCGAGGATCGGCGTCCCCAGTGCAGCTCGTCCTTGGCCAGGTGGTTCATGCGGCTGTGGGTGCTCTCGAGGCTCAACAGCAGCCCCCCCTTCATCTGCGTCTTGGCCCGGTCGAGCTCGGTCCGCGTCACACCGTCCTCGCGGAGGCGGCGGATCTGCCGGCAGATCAGCTCCAGCACGCGGGCGGCCTCGCGCGGGCGCGTCGCCGCGTACACGGTCAGCAGGCCGCCGTCGGAGTAGGAAGCCAGGTAGGAGTAGATCGAGTAGGCGAGGCCGCGTTTTTCCCGCACTTCCTGGAACAGCCGCGAGCTGACGCTCCCGCCCAACACGGCGTTGAGCGCGTGGGCGGCATAGCGGTCCTTGTGCGTGACCGGCACGCCCGTGAGTCCGAGGCAGAGGTGCGCCTGCTCAAGGGGCTTGCGCCGGACCAGCAGCCCGCCGCGCACGACGGGCGGCCAGCGGCGCAGGCCGGGACCGTCGGGCCGATCGAAGGCTCCGAAGGACGCCTCCAGCCAGGGCACCAGGTTCTTGACCTCGAAGCGTCCGGCCACGGCGATGATCGTGCGGCCGGGATGGTAGTGCGTCCCGACGTAGCGGAGCAGCGAGCCCCGATCGAGCGCCTTGATCGTCGCCGCCCGTCCCAGGATGGGCCTGGCCAGGGGGTGGGGGGCCATCGCCTGCTCCGCGTGCAGCTCCTGGACGAAGTCCTCCGGATCGTCCTGGACCATCCGCAGCTCATCCAGCACGACCTCCTTCTCCTTCTCCACCTCCCGAGGGAGGAAGCGGGAATGGAGGAAGAGGTCGGCCAGCAGCGCGAGGGCCGGCTTGAGCTGCGGCTCGAGCACCTTCACGTAGAAGGTGGTGGTTTCCCGCGTCGTGAAGGCGTTCAGCTCTCCGCCGAGCGCGTCGATCTCATGGGAGATGTCGGCCGCGGAGCGCGTCCGCGTCCCCTTGAAGAACATGTGCTCGAGGAAATGGGAGAGCCCCTCCTCGCCGGGCCCTTCGTCGCGGGAGCCGACGTTGACCCACACGCCGACCGTGACGGAGCGGTGGGCGGGCATCCGTTCCGCGACGACGCGCAGCCCGTTGCTGAGGAGGAACCGGCGGAACACGCTCAGCCCGCCGCCGGTTCCTTCGTCGAGGCCGACGAGGGCGGGGCCATGGCTTCCTTGCGGCTGAGGCGGATCTTGCCCTGCTTGTCGATCTCGAGCACCTTGACCATGACCTGGTCGCCTTCCGCAACCTCGTCCGCGACGCTCTTGACCCGGTGGTGGGCCAACTGCGAGATGTGGACCAGACCGTCCACGTTGGGCAGGATTTCCACGAAGGCGCCGAAGTCCATGATCTTCCGGACGGTGCCGAGGTAGATCTTTCCGACCTCGACCTCCTCCGTCAGGCTGTTGATCCGGTCGATGGCCTTCTTGGCCGAGGCCTCGTCCACCGCGGCGATCGAGATGATCCCGGTATCCTCCACGTTGATCTTCACGCCGCACTCCGCGATGATGCTCCGGATCATCTTCCCGCCGGGGCCGATCACGTCGCGGATCTTGTCCTGCTTGATCTTCATCGTGAAGATACGGGGGGCGTAGCGCGACAGGTTGGCGCGGGGCGCCGCCAGGGTCTGCACCATGCGGTCCAGGATGTAGAGGCGCCCGACGCGCGCCTGCTCCAGGGCCTGACGCATCAATTGGGGGGTGATGCCGGCGATCTTGATGTCCATCTGCAGCGCCGTGACCCCGTTCCTGGTGCCCGTCACCTTGAAGTCCATATCCCCGAGGTGGTCTTCCAGGCCCAGGATGTCGGACAGCACGACGACCCGTTCGTCTTCCTTGATGAGGCCCATCGCGATGCCCGCCACCGGCTCCTTGATCGGCACGCCGGCGTCCATCAGCGCGAGCGTCCCGCCGCAGACCGTCGCCATGGAGGAGGAGCCGTTCGACTCCAGGATGTCCGACACCAGCCGCAGGGTGTAGGGAAACTGCTCCTTGGGGGGGATGACCGGCTTGAGCGCCCGTTCCGCCAGCGCGCCGTGCCCGACCTCCCGTCGCCCCGGCGAGCGCAGGGGTCGCGCCTCGCCCACGCTGAAGGGCGGGAAATTGTAGTGCAGCATGAAGGTGCGGTAGTACTCGCCCTCCAGCGCATCGATCCGCTGCTCGTCCTCGGTCGTGCCGAGCGTGACGACCGCCAGGCTCTGCGTCTCGCCCCGGGTAAAGAGCGCCGAGCCGTGGGTGCGCGGCAGCACGCCCACCTCGCAGGTCACGGGACGGATGTCGGCGGGGCCCCGCCCGTCGGCCCGCACCTTGTTCTCCAGGATCATGTTGCGGACCTCGCTGTACTCCAGCGAGTGGAAGATCAGCTTGATGTGCCGTTCGCGATGGGGATCGTCGGTCTTCAGCTTCTCGATCGCGCTGGCCAGCACCTCGTCGAGCCGCTCCTGCCGCGCGGTCTTGTTCGGGATCAGGATGGCCTCGCGGATGGGCCCGGCGACGAGCTGGCGCACCGAGGCCGTCAGGGCCTCGTCGATCTCCTCGGCCTTGACGGTCCGCTTCGGCCGGCCGGCCTGCCGCTGCAGATCCCGCACCCTTCCCACGATCTTCTTGATCTCCGCGTGGGCGGCCTCGATCGCGTCGATCATGACCGATTCCGGCAGCTCGTGGCCTCCCCCTTCGACCATCATCACGGCCTCCCCCGTGCCGGCGACGACCAAGTTGAGGTCGCTGCGCTCCAGCGTCTCCAGGTCGGGGTTGATCACGAACCGGCCGTCCACGCGCCCGATCCGGACGCCGGCGACCGGCCCCCCGAAGGGGATGGCCGAGATCGACAGCGCGGCGGAGGCGGCGGTGATCCCGAGGACGTCGGAGGTGCCGGTCTCGTCCGCCGAGAGCACGGAGACGATCACCTGCGTCTCGTAGTAGTAGCCGTCGGGGAAGAGGGGCCGCATCGGGCGGTCGATCAGCCGGCTGGTCAGGACCTCCTTCTCGGAGGGCCGGCCCTCGCGCTTGAAGTAGCCGCCGGGGATCTTCCCCGCCGCGTAGGCCTTCTCCTGGTAATCCACGGTCAGGGGCAGGAAATCCACCCCGGGCTTGACGGTCTGGGAGGCCACCGCCGTCGCCAGGACGACGGTGTCGCCGTACGAGGCCAGCACCGCGCCGTCCGCCTGCTTGGCCACGCGTCCGGTCTCCAGACGCAGGGTCCGGCCGGCCACCTCCATCTCGATGACGTGCACCATACTCGCGTTCTCCTCTTGATCCTGCCCCCACAGATGCCCACAGAGATGGGCTCAACGCGACGGGCCGCCGAGCCCATGTCCGTGTTCACCTGTGGGTGACAGCCGCCCGCGCGCCCGCCGAGCGGGCGCGCGGGCAGTCGGTTATTTCCTGATGCCGAGCCGCTCGATGACCGCCCGATAGCGCGCGTCGTCGATCCGCCGCAGGTAGTCGAGCAGCCGGCGCCGGCGGCTGACCAGCTGCAGGAGTCCCCGCCGCGAGTGATGGTCCTTCTTGTGCAGCTTGAAATGCTCGGTCAGGTACGCGATCCGGTTCGTCAGGATCGCAATCTGGATCTCCGGCGAGCCCGAATCGGCATCATGCCGACGGTACTGCCGGATCACCTCCGTCTTCGCTTCCTTCGCCAACGCCATCTCCCGCTCCTCCTTAGCTTCACTGCCCGCCCGCGCCGCTCCCCCGCCGGGCCCGGCCCGATCCCGGCGGGTTACGCCGACGCCAATACCTTCGCCACCGCAACGGTCCCGGCCCCCGTCCCGCCGCCGACCACCAAGCCCTCCTCCGGCACCAGTCCGATCCCGAGCAACTCCCCCGCCGGGTCCTTCAGGCGGACCGGCTGACCGCCGCGCAGCCCGCCAGGCCCCTGGCCCGAGGCCCGCACCACGGCCTGCGCCGGCACCGGCACGCCGTGCCGGGCACGGAGGGCCGCCGTTTTGTCGAGCTCCAGGGCGGGCAAGGCGGCCAGCGCCAAGTCCAGGGATAGCAGCACCTCCCCCAACCGACCCGCCGCCGCCAGGTCGCCGAGGGCCTGAGGGCTCAACGCCGCATCCACCGCCAGCGGCCCGACCCGCCGTCGCTCCAGGGTCAGGAGGTGACCGCCGACGCCCAGCGCCGCGCCGATGTCGGCGCAGAGGGTCCGGACATAGGTGCCCTTTCCGCAGACGACCCGGAGCGTGACGTCGCGGCCCGCGATCCCGAGCACGTCGATCGCGTGGACGACGACCTCCCGCGGGCCTCGCTCGACCACGCGGCCGGCGCGGGCCGCCTTGTACAGGGGCACGCCGGCCACCTTCACGGCCGAATACATCGGCGGCACCTGGGCGATGCGCCCCCTGAAGCGGGCGACGGCCTCCCGAATCGCCGCCTCGTCCAGGCGACCCGTCTCGCGCCGTTCCAGCACCGTGCCCGTCGCGTCCAGCGTGTCCGTGGTCTCGCCCAGGCGGAGCACGGCGAGATATTCCTTGTCCCAGTCCAGCAGGTACTCGGCAATCCGCGTCGCCCGGCCGACCAGGACGGGCAGGACGCCCGTCGCGGCCGGGTCCAGGGTGCCGGCGTGGCCCACGCGGCTGATGCGGAGCAGGCTCCGCAGCCTGGCGACGACGTCGTGCGACGTCCAGCCCGCGGGCTTGTTGACGTTGAGCACCCCGTCCAAGGAGAGCGCCGCCGCCCGCGCGCCCCGGCCGGCGACCGCCGCCTCGGCGCTCATGGCGCGGTCCCCTCCGGCGCGGGCGGCTCCGGCCGGTCGTCGCCGCCGCCCACGCTCTCGAGGAGCGCGAGCACCCGGTTGGCTCGGATGCCGGTCGTGTCCTTGAAGAAAGTCAGCTCCGGCGTGTAGCGCAGCCGCAGCCGGCGGCCGAGCTCGGTCCGGATGAATCCCGCGGCCCGCTCCAGGTGGGCGAACACCTGCGCCTCGTCGGGCCCCTCCTGCAGGGTCGTGAGGTAGACCCGCGCGATCCGCAGGTCGGCCGTCAGCGTCACGTCGGTGACCGTGACGAACCCCAGGCGCGGGTCCTTCATGCGGCGCATGAGGATCTCCGCCACCTCGATTCGGATCTGGTCGGCGACCCGCACGGCCCGTTGGTAGGCGGTCTTCGGCATCTCGTTGCGCTAGAGCATCTCGATCCGGAACCGGACCAGCTCGACCGCGGGCAGCGATCGGATGAGGTTGACCGCTTGGTCGAGCACCTGATTCACGTGAGTGGTCTCGTTGGCGACGCAGGCCATGCCGAGCACCGCCTTCTGCCAGAGCTCCTGGTCGCCGACTTCCGCCACCGAGAGGTTGAACTTGTCCCGGAGCCGGTCCTTCAGGCTCAACAGCACCTGGCGCTTGGCCTTCAGGGAGGCGCTGCCCGGAATGAACAGCTCTACCGTGCAGAGTCCGACGATCATAACCGCGGCGACGGGGGGCGGGAGGAACCGGGCGCGCGGCTCAGAGCTTGGCCGCGACCTTGTCCAGGACGAACACTTCGAGGACGTCCCCCGGCTTCAGGTCGCCGAAGTTCTCGACGCCGATCCCGCACTCGTAGCCCTGCTGGACTTCCCGGACGTCGTCCTTGAACCGGCGCAGCGAGCCCAGCTTGCCCTCGTAGATGACCGCGTGGTCCCGCAGCACCCGCACCCCGGAGCTGGCCCGGGAGATCGTGCCGTCGGTGACGTAGCACCCGCCGATGACCCCCACCTTCGGAATGCTGAACACCTGGCGCACCTCGGCCCGTCCGAGCACCCGCTCCTTGAAGGTCGGCTCGAGCAGGCCCTCCATCGCGGCCTTGATGTCGGCGATCGCGTCGTAGATGACCGAATAGAGCCGGATGTCCACCCCTTCCCGCTCCGCGAGCGCGGTGGTCTTGGGCTCCGGCCGGATGGTGAACCCGATGATGATGGCTCGGGACGCGGAGGCGAGCAGCACGTCGGTCTCGGTGATGTTGCCGACCCCCTTGTGGATGACCCGCAGCTTGACGGCGGGGGCCGAGAGCTTCTCGACCGCCTCGGCCAGGGCCTCCGCCGAGCCCTGCACGTCCGCCTTGATGACCAGGGGCAACTCCTTGACCTCGCCCTCCTTGATCCGGGAGTAGAGGTCGTCCAGCGTGATGCGCGACTTGCCGGCCGCCAGCTCCGCCAGTCGCTGCTTGCGCGCCCGGGCCTCGGCGATCTCGCGGGCCACGCGCTCGTCCTGCACGACGACGAACTGGTCGCCCGCCGCGGGCACGCCCGGAAGCCCGATGACCTCGACGGGCATCGAGGGGCCGGCCTCCGACACCTTGAGCCCCGTGTCCGTGACCAACGCGCGCACGCGCCCGCTGTGGACGCCCACGACGAAGACGTCCCCGACGCGCAGCGTGCCGCCCTGCACCAGGACGGTCGCCACGGGGCCGCGGCCGCGGTCGAGCTTGGCTTCGACCACGACGCCCTTGGCCGGCCGGTGCGGGTCGGCCTTCAACTCGAGCACCTCGGCCTGCAGCAGGATCATCTCCAGCAACTGGTCCAGCCCCACCTTCTGCTTGGCCGACACCTCGACGAAGATCGTCTGGCCGCCCCAGGCCTCGGGGATGAGCCGGTGCTCGGCCAGCGCGTGCTTGACGCGCTCGGGGTTCGCGCCGGGCTTGTCGATCTTGTTGACGGCGACGATGATCGGCACGCCCGCCGCGGTGGCGTGGTTGATCGCCTCCACCGTCTGGGGCATGACCCCGTCGTCGGCCGCGACGACGAGGACCACGATGTCCGTGATCTTGGCGCCCCGCGCGCGCATCGCCGTGAACGCCTCGTGGCCCGGCGTGTCCAGGAAGGTGATGTGCTTGCCGTGCACCTGGATCGTGTAGGCGCCGATGTGCTGGGTGATGCCGCCGGCTTCCTGCTCGGTGACCTTCGCCTGGCGGATCGCGTCGAGGAGGGAGGTCTTGCCGTGGTCCACGTGCCCCATGATCGTGACGACGGGCGGCCGCGGCTCCGGCCGCTCCTCCTCGGCCCACTCCACGGCCTCTTCCAGCAATTCCTCGCCTTCCTTTTCGGCCGCCACCTCCGCCTTGAGCCCCAGGCCCTCGGCGATGAGCAGACCGGCGTCCAGGTTCATCGGCTGGTTGAGCGTGAGGAGCTGGCCGATCTCCATCAGCTTGCGGATGACGTCGGCCGGCCGTTGACCGACCAGCTCGGCGAATTCCTTGACGGTGAGTCCTGGCGTGAGCTTGATCACTTTCTTCCGCGGTTTGGTGATCTCGGCCGGAGCGGCCGTCTGGACGTGCCGGGAGCGGTCCTCGCGGCGATGGACGGGGATGGCCCGGAGGTCCTGCCAGCGGGCCGCATCCTCCCGGAACTTGACTTCTTCCTCGCCCGTGCGCGCGCGGCCCGGCTTCCGGACCTTCTTCAGCTTGTCCTTGAGGGCCGCCGCGTCCTCGACGGGTTGGACCGGCAGAAGCCCCTTCTTCTTCTCCCGCTCCAGGCGCTGGGCCTCGGTCTCGCCCGCGAGGGCCGGCCCCGGTCCGCCGGCGGCCGACACCGTCCGGACGGCCGCCCCCGGCTCGGCCGGGATGGGCCTGCCGATCGCCGGGGGTGCCGCGGGCGCGGGCGGCTCCCGTTCCACTTTGACCGCCTCGCCGACCGGAGCCGGCGGCGCCGCGGGCGCGGCGGGCTCCAGCGTGGGGGCGCCGGCCGGCGGCGCGATCGGATGGGGCGCGGCTTCCGGCGGACCCAGGGAGGACATCGGCGCCGGCTCCGCCGGACCACCGGTCCGTACGACTCCCTCGGCGGCGATCTCCTCGTCGGTCTTTTTCCGCTTGATGAGAATCCGCTTCTTGTCGGCCTTGGGCGGCGCCTCGACCGGCGCGGGCTTGGCCGCACCCTTGCCGCCGTCGCGGGCGCCGGCCTTGGCGAGCGAGCCGGCCTTCTTGGCCGAAGGCCCTTTCCGCTCCTCGCGCCCGGCGGCCTCGTCCCCGGCGCCGGTCCGCGCCTTGGGAGACAACTGGGCGAGCACCCGCTCCACGGTCGCCTCGTCCAACGCGCTGCTGTGCGAGGCCACCGTGATGCCCATGCGCTTCAACTCGGGGATGAGCTCACGGTTCTCCATCCCGAGCTTCTTGGCCAACTCGTACACTCTCATACGCCGTCATCCCGCGCGTCTCGGCGTCAAGGGGCCGACTGCGGCTCCGCCGCCGGCACCTGCCCGGAGGCCTCCGCGGCGAGGGCGGCGCTGCGCTGGGCGCGCGCCTCCTCCTCCTCGCGCTGGGCCTCCGCCTCCTCCGCCAGAGCGGCCTTGATCTCCCGGTCGCGCTCGACCTTCTCCTTCTCGTATTCCGTCGCGCTGATGATGTCGATCTTCCAGCCGGTCAGCTTGGCGGCCAGCCGGACGTTCTGGCCGTTCTTCCCGATGGCCAGGGAAAGCTGCGAGTCCGCCACCACGACGAGGGCCGACTTCTTCTCCTCGTCGATGCCCACCTTCTCGATCGACGCCGGGTTCAGCGCCTCGGCGATGAAGACGCGCGGGTCGGTGGTCCAGGCGATGATGTCGATCTTCTCGCCCCGCAGCTCCCGGACCACGGCCTGCACCCGCGAGCCCTTGATGCCGACGCAGGCGCCCACGGGGTCCACCGCCTTGTCCCGCGAGGCGACGGCGAGCTTGGTGCGGTCGCCGGGCTCGCGCACGATGCCCTTGATCTCCACGATCTTTTCGGCCACCTCGGGCACTTCGAGCTCGAACAGCTTGCTCACGAAGTGGGGATGCGTCCGGGAGAGGATCACCTGGACGTCCTTGGGGGTCCGCCGCACTTCGAGCAGGAGCGCCTTGATCCGGTCGCCCCGCCGGTAGGATTCGCGGGGGATCTGCTCCTGGACCGGCAGCACCGCCTCGGTCTTGCCCAGGTCCACGAGGTAGTTCCGGCGTTCCTGTCCCAGGATGACCCCGTTGACCAGGTCGCCGGTGCGGGTGGCATATTCCTTCTGAACGGCCTCCCACTCCGCTTCCCGCACCTTCTGGCAGATGACCTGCTTGGCCGTCTGGGCGGCGATGCGCCCCAGTTCCTCCATCTCGATCAGCGAGCCGATCTCGTCGCCGACCTCGGCCTCCGCGTCCACGCGCCGGGCCTCCTGGAGGGACACCTCACACTTCGGGTTGGTCACCGTTTCCACGATGGTCTTAAGGGAGACGACCGAAATCTCGCCGGTCTTCGGGTCAATCTGGACCTGGATGTTCTCCCCCTGGCCGAAGCGCTTCTTCGCGGCCGTCTGCAGCGCGGCCTCGACGGCGCCGATGACCTTGGTCTTGTCGATCCCCTTCTCCCGCCCGATTTGGTCGATGACCGCAATCAACTCTCGATTCATAGCCCCGGTCCTGGTTTCGGTGATACCGTCGCGATCACGCACGCCCGGTCAGAAGGTCACGTCGAGCCGGGCTTCGACGATCTGCCCCCACCCCACCGTCACGGTCTGCTCCCGGTCGGCCCGACCGAGCGTCAGGGTCACGCCCGGCTCGCCGGCTTCCTGCAGCCGGCCGGCGAGCCGCCACTGGCCCTGGACGGGCTGGCGAAGCCGCACGACGATCCGCTTCCCCGCGGCCCGCCGGTAGTCCTCCGGCCTGCGGAGGGGGCGATCCAAGCCCGGCGAAGAAACTTCGAGCGTGTAGGGATGGGGGATCGGGTCCTGCACGTCCAACGCCCGGCCGAGCGAGTGATGCACCTGCTCGCAGTCGCCCACGCTGACCCCTCCCGGCTTGTCGATGAACACCCGCAGGACCGTGCGCGCGCCCTGACCGGCGCATTCGACGTCGACCAGCTCCAAGCCGAGCGCACGGACGATGGGCGCGGCGATGGCCTGAACGCTCTCCGCCAACCGCTGGGAATCCCGCCCCATGGTTGCCCGCCCTCGCGCTTCCCGAGCAGGGAAGGATCCTCGTCTTCCGCGACACAAACAAAAAAGTGGGCCCGGGCCCACTTGAACCTGAGTACCCTACCATTCCCGCGCGTCCGAATGCAAGAAGAATGCTACCGGACAAGTCGCTGGAAGAGGCCGTAGAGGCTCTTGGTCACCGCGCCCGGCACACCGGCGCCGATCGCACGGCCGTCGATGCGGACGACCGGGAGAATTTCGATGGTCGTTCCCGTGAGAAAGACTTCGTCGGCCGCGTACAGCTCCTCGACCGTCACGGCCCGCTCACGGACGCTCCCCAGGGACCTGGCGAGGTCGAGGACCAGCGATCGGGTGACGCCGGACAGGATGCGCGGCCCCTCCGGCGCGGTCTGCACGATTCCGCCGCGCACGATCATCACGTTGCTGACGGCGCCCTCGGTCACCTCGCCGTCCCGCACCAGGATCGCCTCGAAGGCCCCCCGCTCCAGGGCGGCCTGGCGGACGAGGACATTGGGCAGCAAGTTCACGCTCTTGATGTCGCACCGCCCCCACCGCTGATCCTCCGCGGTGGCGGCCTCGACCCCGCTTTCACGGAGGGCGGGCTCCACCGGATGCATGGCCCGGATGGTCATGACGGTTGTCGGGCTCGTGGAGGGGGGGAAGCGATGGTCGCGTGGCGCGGCTCCGCGCGTCACCTGCAGGTAGACCTTGCTCTCGGGCAGAGCGGCGAGGCGGAGCCCTTCCTCGACGAGGCCGCGCCAGGCCTCGATCGACTGCGGCAAGGCCAGCCCGATCGCCTTGGCGCTCCGTTCCAGACGGGCCAGGTGCGCGTCCAGGTGGAACGGCCGGCCGCCGTAGGTCCGGATAACCTCGTAGACGCCGTCGCCGAACTGGAAGCCGCGGTCTTCCACGGACACCACCGCCTCCTCCAGCGGTCCGAACTTTCCGTTGACGTAGCCGATGGCCGGCATCAGGCCCCTTTTCCGCCGCCGGCGTCGCTGTCCACCCGGACGAGAAACAGCCGGCGGTCCTCCGCCGTGAATTTCCATCCCATGCGCTTTTCGAACAGGAGTCGGTGCTCCCCCGGCGCCACGGCTCGGAACTCGAAGGTCCGGCGGCCGGTGTCCACCGCGTTGTTGCTGGCGATCCGGAGGAACTCGTCGCTCACCAGGGCCAGGGCGGTCGGGTCATACGTCGGGACCCACAACTCGCCCCGCGTCCGGTCCTCCCACAGGTGGACGAGGAAGGTCGCGCCCACGCTCGTTGCGAGGGGGCGGATGTCGCGGCTCAGCTCCCCCGCCGATCCCTCCGGCGGCGCCGCCGTCATGCGGCCCCTCCGCCTCTTCCGGTCCGGCTCCGCACCTCAGCGTCGCCTCCGGGCCCCGACGTAGACCTGTCCATCCTTGACGAGCACCTCGTAGCTGCCGACGCAGTAGCCGCCGCCGTCGGTCGCCTCGCCGCTCCGGACGTCGAAGGCCAGGTCATGCCAGGGACAGGAGACGACGTGGCCCTTGAGACGCCCCTTGCCGAGCGGCCCCCCTTCGTGCGGACAGAGGTTGTAGATGGCGTAGAACCGGCCGTTGACGTTGAACAGCGCGATCGCCAGGCCGTTCACCTGACAGACGCGGGAAGCGCCCGGCGGCACCTCCTCCACCTTCGCGACGGGCGTCAACCCCTCCATGCGTGGCTCCGGCACGGTGCGCTCAGCCTCCGGGCATCGGCGCCGCCCTCCATCAGGAGGCTGACCACCGAGGGCGGATGGCTCCTCTCGTCGGTTCTTACAGCCGGAGCGTGAACTTCAGCTCGGGCCCGGGGGCGAGCCCTTCCTTCCTGATAAACCCGGCTTCGGTTTGCAGCACGTACCGGGCGTTCTCCGGCGGCGGGCCGTAGCTGGGACAAGGATCCTGAGGACAGGGCTCGGCGTGCTCGACGAGGTGCACGATGTGGCGGCTCTCGTCTATCCAGATCATGTCGACGGGAATCTTGAACCCCTTGGTCTTGAGCCGATGCCGATCGGAGGTTTCGAAGATATACAGCATCCCCCCGGCGGCTGGCAACGCATCCCGAAACGCCAGCCCGAAGAAGATCTTCTCCGGCGTGTCGGCCACCTCCGCTTCGATCTCGGCGCCGCCCGGGAAGGTGACGATGATGGTGTCCGTATCCTTCCGATTGGTCAGGAAGAAGCTGCTCACGAGCAGCACCATCGCCAACACGATCAACACGAAGACGCGCTTGCGCTTCGGCGCGGTCTGGGGCGGTGACAGGATGCCCATCGTGCCCTTCGTCGCTCCGTCGGCCGCTAGGCCCATCGGCTCATACAGATCAACAGGATAGGCCTTCTGCTCCGCGGCTTGACCGTTGACTTGGCTGAAAGAACCGGTCTAGAATCACCCACGTTTCGCCGGTGACTATGGGCAGGACGTCGCACGGTTGTCAATACTGACCTACTGGTTGTTCGAAGGAGGCTGCGGTCATGGCACTGTTAATCACTGCTGAATGTATCTCTTGCGGGGCTTGCTTGCCGGAGTGTCCCAACGAGGCGATTTTCGAGACTCGGAGCGACGCCGAGAGCAAGGGGTACCATGTCGGGGAGGGCCAGGGCGTCGGCGACAGCATCTACGTCATCACCCATGAGCGCTGCACCGAGTGCGTCGGCCACTTCGACGAGCCGCAGTGCGCCGCGGTCTGCCCCGTGGACAACTGCTGCATCTCCGACCCGGCCTACCCCGAACCTACGGAGGTGCTCTTGGAGAAGGCCCGCAAGCTCAACCCGGACAAGCAGATCGACGAGACCAAGGTCTGGAGCGGCGTCCGCAACTGACGCGGCGCTCCTTTTCGACCGGCTCGACGGGCATCCGCCGGGCGGCTGTTGATCGGTGTGAGGGCCCCGCTTCCAGCCGGAGCGGGGCCCTTCACTGTTTGGACGTCCAGGCGCTCCACAGCCCCACGCCTCCCCTCCGGGTTCCTTGCCGCCGCGCCCGTTCCTGATGCTATAATGTCGCATGCGCTGCGCCGAAGGGGCCAGGCCTCCGTCGGCGCCCTTCCTCAGCCCGGAGGTCCCGGATGCGTACCGCGCTGCTGCTGGTGCTCCTCGTGGGCGGGCCGATCGTCACCCTCTCGGCGGAGCCGGACATCGACCTTTCCGGAACCATCCAAGGGTTCATGGCCAAGCAATTCCCCGCGGCCCGCTCGGCCTTCTGGGTCATCAACGACGCGCAGTGGCAGGACGACAACGAGCTGGTGGTGGACCTGAAGACCGTGGTCACGGCCCCCGGAAGCCTGGCGCCCGACGAGAGCCGCTTTCTGCTCCTGATCGTCGGCGGGAAGCTGGCGGCGGTCCAGAGCGTCCCCTTGGAGGCGGCCCCGGACTGCCGGCCCGAGCAGACAGCCGCATAGTCCCGGCCTCAGAGGCCGATCCTCTTCCCCCTCCCCTCCAGAAAAACCACAGGGCCCCCTCCGCCGGACGGCGGAGGGGGCCCTGCCTCATCAGCCGGCGGGCACGCCGCCCGCCTAGCTCAGCCTACCGCCCGAGCGCCACGAACTTCCCGCCGACATGGGCCGGATGCAGGTGGCAGTTGTACACGAACGTGTTGGCGGAGGTGCCGTAGAAGAGGTCGCTCGTGGGGATCCCGATGTACTTCGTCTCGCCCGGCTTGAGGACCAGCTTGACCTTCAAGACGGTCGGCGCGTTGAACTCGCTGTCGGCCGTCATGAAGAAGCCGTGCTCCGCGCTGGAATTGTTCGTCACCTTCAGCACGACCGGACGACCGGGCCGCGCCTTGAAGTCCACCACCGTGACCGGCGGATACCAGACCTTCATGCTCCCGATCTCGATCGCGAAGATCTCCGCGTCGACCGGCAGCTCCTTGAAGGGCTGGCCGACCACCGAGCCGGTCTCCAGGTCGCCGATCTCGACGCCGCCGGCCTGGTGAGCCGACGCCGTGGACGACAGGCCCACCGCCAACACCACGCCGCAGAAAAGGGACAGGATCATCTTGCCCATGGCCTACCTCCCTTGGAAGAAAGAAGATGGGTATTAGGTTAGTGGATGAGGAAACCCCGACCGACGCGTTCCCGATTCGATGCTGAAATCCCCCGGTACCCGGCGTGAATTGCCGCCCTTATAGCACAGGCCTCCCCCGGAAGCAAGGATGTTCTTTCACGGAGTTCCCGCTCGTCGCCGGGCGATCGGAGTGGGTGATTTCCCAGAGAAATCAGGAAAAATGCCCGCTGCGCCGGTCGTGCGGGAACGGCCGCTAGGGAGCCGGCTCCCCCACTTGCACGTCGCGGCCGATGAGCAGGTCGAACGGCGCGTAGTCGTCCGTGAGCACGACGCCGGGCGGCCACTCCCCCGTGCGATGGGTGACCAGCAGCGCCGGCAACTCGACCGGCAGCCGCCGCTCCGCGATCAGGCGTTCGACGGTTTCGAGGAACGCCGGCTGCCGGATCAGAGGGGCCCGCGGCCCGACGAAGAAGATCAGGTTCTCGGGCTCGGGCCCCGGCGCCCGCGAACGCCAGGGCCCCTTGACGCCGAAGGCTTCGATTTCCGGGAACACCGACCGGATCGTCGCCACGACCGCGAGGGCCCGCTTCTGGTCCGGCCCGTCGCCGGTCGAGGAGAGGTTCACGGCCAGGACGCCGTCCGGTTTGAGGCGCGCCCGCAGCTCCTCGAAGAACTCGCGCGTGGTCAGGTGGAAGGGGATCAGGTGCCGCGCGAACACATCCACCCAGATCACGTCGTACCGCCCTTCGGTTTCCCGGAGGAAGACCCGCGCGTCGCGGACGTGCACATGATGGACGGGTGGCGGCGCATAGTCGAAGAAGGCTTCCGCCGCCCTCACGACGGAGGGGTCCACCTCCACGACGTCCAGCTCCAGCTCCGGCCAGTGGCGGGCCAGCCACTTGGCGAGCGAGCCCCCGCCGTGTCCGAGGATCAACCCTCGCTCCGGCTTGGGCGGCAGGGCCAGCGCCGCCATCATCATCTGGCTGTAGGGAAGGAAGAGCGACACCGGGTCGCTCCGCCACATCACCGCGTGAAAGGTCCGGTCCAGGATCAGATAACGGAGCAACTGGTCGTCGCGGACGCGGATCTGCTGGTAGGGGCTGTCCTCCTGGTAGACCGGCGCGGGCAGGACGAGGACGGGATGGAGCGCGAGCCAGGCTAGCAGGCCGATCCCCCCGACGACCGGCGCGACCGTCCTCGCCCGCAAGGCGACCAGCCCCAGCCAGACCAGCCCGAGGACCACCTGGACCGTCGCGAGGGCCGCGATCAACGTCAGGCTGCCCAGCCAGGTGAGGAGGAAGAACGCCGTCCCCCAGGTCCCGACCAGGCTGCCGAGCGTGGAAACCGCGATCATCCAGCCGGTGTGTCGTCCCAGGTGGCCCATGTCCGCGATCGAGAGCCGCAGCAGTGCCGGCAGCGCGCCGCTGAGCCCGAAGGCGGGGGGCGCCAACAGGACGCTCGCCGCGAGACAGGGACCCCACCGCGGGTCCTGCACCCAGGCGGACACCTTGAACATCACCGGCTGGCCCACTCCCGCCAGCAGGAAGGTCCAGGCGCCGGACCCCAGCAGCAGCCCCGCCAGTACCGCGCCGCCGTGGTGCCGGTCCGCCAGCCAGCCTCCCATGGCATAGCCGCTGCTCATCGCCGCCAGGATGACGCCGATCAGCGCGCCCCAGACGAAGAGCGAGTTGCCGAAGACCGGCGCCAGGATGCGGCTGCCCAACATCTCCAGGGCCATCACCACCGCCCCCGTCGTGAAGGCGGTCGCGAACACCCAGAGACGATAGACTCCGCCCCTCCCTGAATCGCTGTTCATGCGGCGGAAGGCTCACCGACCGGATGAGGGTGTGGACGAGAGGGGTTCAGAGGCTGCCCCAGTTCTTGAAGTACCGCAGCAGGTCGCGGACCGAGATGACGCCGACGATCTCGCCGTCCCGCGTGACCGCGAGGTGACGGATGCCCTTCTCGGCCATCAGGTCGCTGGCCTCGTGCGCCGACCGGTCGATCTCGATGGTGATGAGCGGCGCGCTCATGACCGCCCGCACCCGCACGCGCTCAGGGTCCAAGCCGCCGGCCATGGCCTTGCGGACCAGGTCGGTCTCGCTGACGACCCCCGCGTAGGCACCGGCCGAGCCGACGAGCAGGGCTCCCACCCGCGCGTCGTGCATGGCGTGCGCCGCCTCGCGGAGCGTGGCGTCCGGGCTGATCCAGCGGATCTCCCGACTCATCATCACCGCCAGCGGCCGCAGGAGCACGCCGCCCTGTTGTGCCATGCGCCCCTCCCCGCGCCGCGCGCAGGCGCGCGAGAACGCCGGAATTCTACTGGACGGGTCCGGGGGTGTCAATCGAAGGAAGGGCGGCTCCGCCCGATCGGGGCCACCCGAAAGAGGCCGGATCGCGCCGGCAGTGCCG